>CP017966.2:355812-711624 GCA_002813105.2 Methanosarcinales archaeon Met12
TGGGCGGCAGGGCGATGGAAATCGTCTACGATGAGAAAGACCTCGACAGATATGTGCGCGAAGCTGTAAAAGTATCACATGAACATCCCGTGTTGATAGATAGTTTCCTGCGGGGTGCAACCGAGATAGACGTGGATGCGGTTTCAGATGGGAAGAATGTACTGATAGGCGCCATAATGGAACACATCGAAGAGGCGGGCATCCACTCAGGAGACTCGGCCTGTGTGATACCTCCGCAGTCGCTTGGTGATGATGTCCTGCAAACCGTGCGAGATTATACTAAACGGATTGCACTGGCGTTGCAGGTAAAGGGCTTGATCAATCTTCAGATGGCCGCAAAAGATGGCAAGGTATATGTGTTCGAGGCAAATCCACGGTCGAGCAGGACCATTCCGTATGTATGCAAGACCGTGGGCATCCCGCTGGCGAAAATCGCCGCCAAGGTGATGATCGGGCACAGCCTCGAGGAACTTGGATATGCAGATGTCCCGGATATTCCCTATGTTTCGGTGAAGGAGGTAGTGCTTCCATTCGATAAACTGCCAGGTGCAGATTCGATATTGGGTCCAGAGATGAGAAGCACAGGAGAAGTGATGGGAATCGACCGTGACTTTGCCATGGCATTCTTTAAGGCAGAGTTGAGCGCTGACAATGCCCTGCCGACCGAAGGAACGGTATTCATTTCAGTGCAGGATGATGACAAACCAGCGATGGTCAGCATCACCAGGAAGATGCAGGATGCAGGTCTCAAACTCGTAGGCACGGCTGGTACTGCACGTTACCTGAAAGAACATGGGATTCAAATAGACGTTATCAAGAAGATATACGAGGGCAGTCCGAACATAATTGGTATGATGCGGGGAAAAGAAGTACATCTGGTCATCAATACGCCCACTTCCAAACTATCTCTCAAAGATGGCTACGATATGAGGCGCGCCGCTGTGGATTTCAACATTCCCTACATCACAACCATACAGGCAGCTAAAGCAGCAGCGGATGCGATTAATATGGCTAAAAAAGGAAAGATGACGATCAACCCGATACAGGACTATCAACGAGAATTAGTATAGTTCAAATATGTTTAGTATATGCTTAATATACGTTCTTCTTCGACCAATACTTTCCGAAGGTCAAATTATACGACCAAATCGATGATGAGTAGTAAGATAAATTTAGCTTTTAAATTTAGTAAGAATCTTTTTATGGAGCGGTTTAGATATAAGTAGTTAGGCAAAATTGAAAAGGAGGTTCACAATGAGAGGTATTGAATACATTATCGATGATAGAGGACAGAAAGTGCGGCAGTAATCGACTTCGATGTTTACGGTTCCCTATGGGAAGATATTCACGATATTCTCGTGGTAGAGTCACGAAAAATGGAGCCGAGAGTAAAGTGGGAAATGCCAAGAAAAGGCTGCATGAGGAAAAAGACTATAGATGATAGAATACGAAATAACGCTTGCCTCTTTAGCTGAAAAGGAAATCAATTTTAAAAATTAAGATTTCAATCCCACTATGGTCTGATTTTAATTCATGATTATCTCCTCCTTTTATTTTATTTTTTCAAAGGCATCCTTTGGCGCATTGCATACCGGGCATTTCCAGTCATCAGGGAGCTGTTCAAACGGAGTCCCCTCTACTGCTTCATCGTATTCGTAACCACATACCGTGCATCTCCAGACAGACATTATTTTCCTCCTCACTCAAATTTCTTATGATACTCCTTAACCTTTTTCGCAAACTCCCTGCCGAATTCATAGCACTTTGTTTCATCCTCCAAAGATGGTCTGTAGAGTATTTGCAGCCCCGGCTCAACCGTCTCAAGCCCCATGCGTTTAAACTCTTCATAAGCCTCTTTTACTGCCCCTCCGCCCCAGCCATAACTTCCGAAGGCGCCGACGAGCCTGTTTTTTGGTCTCAGTCCTCTCAGATGCGTTAAGATCTCAGCAACAGACGGAAACATGATATTGTTTAATGTAGGCGTTCCGATAAGTGTCCCCCTTGATTTCCAGAACTCTTTAATCGCAGCGCTCATGGGAGATGCCCTCAGTTTAATCACCTTGCAGTCAACTCCTTCATCTTTTATTCCCTGCATGATAGATAATGTCATATGTTCTGTGCCGTGCCACATGGTGTCATAGATAATTGATACGCTTAGGTTTGCCCTGCCATTTGCCATATCAAGATACATCTGAAGAACTTTCCCTGGATTTGCCTTCCAAATAACCCCGTGATCAGGCGCAATCATATCAATCTCCAGTCCAAGTTTTTGAATCTCTGCTATTTTATTCTTTATAAGTTGCCCGAAAGGCATGAGGATATTTGCATAGTAGTCCACAACTGCATCTTCAAGTTCTGACATTGACTCGCAGGTTACATACTCGTCGTCAAACCTTGCTGTTGAGGCTATATGCTGCCCGAATGCATCCTGGCTGATAAGGATTTTGTCTTCCTTTATATACGTCATCATGGAATCAGGCCAATGAAGCATCGGGGTTTCAATAAAAAGCAGGGTTCTTTTGCCTATGTTCAGTGTATCTCCAGTCTTAACAACCCTGATATTCCATTTTGATATATCAAAAAACCTCTCAAGTCCTTTTTTCCCTCTCTCTGTTATATAAATGGTTGCCGTTGGGGTTAATTCCATTATCCTGTCAATGCTCGTTACATGGTCATTTTCAATGTGATTTATGACAACATGTTTTATTTTTGAAGGATCAACAACAGATCGTATGCTTTTGATGGTGATGTCGGAGAAATCATACTTAACAGTATCCAGCAGGGTGATTTCATCATCCATTATGAGATAATTGTTATAAGTCGTGCCGCGGGGTGTTACATACCCATGGAAATCCCTCACAGCCCAGTCAATAGCTCCTACCCAGTATATGCCATTTTTCAGTTCAATAGCCTTCATGCAGCCTCCTTATTGTCAAGCAAGTATTGTCAAAACTTTTTAAGCAAAAATGCTTAATCCCCTTGATTTTCAATATGTTGTTTATATTTTGCTTGCCTCCCCCCTGTTTTTTAAATTCCCCTTTTAATAAATGGGGGAACTTATTAACCTTTTTCATGAAACTTTTGACACTACCGTCAAGCAATCATCAAGATAATCTCAACACGCTACGCACTTGCAATCAAACCCTTCTCCAATGACTTCCATTGGCTGTCCGCAGCAGACGAGTTCTCCAGCGCCTGCATTTGTTACAACCACCTCATTGCCGCATATATTACATTTGTATTTTTGTCCTGCCTTTGTCATTTAATCCTCCAATAGATTGCTGAATGTATTGTGATGGTTTTCTTCATCTGCAAGAATCTGCTCAAATAATTTCTTGGTGGTGTAGTCATCTTCTTTTTCAGCAAGCTTTATGATGTTTTTATACATTGCAATTGCATCCTCCTCAGCCTTTTTATTTATCTGCAGCATCTCCTTAGCATTCTTGCCTATCTCAATAGGTGTTGACTTTGTAGTGGGTTCACCGCCGAGGTAATCAAGTCTCTCGGCGATAGCCTCTGCGTGCTTCATTTCTGTGATTGCAATGCCTTTGAAAACACCGCCGACGGATTCAGCATTGATACCCCTGATCATAACATGCTGCCACATATACTGGATGCTTACTTGAATTTCCCTCGCTATTGCGTCGTTCAACTTTTCCATCAATTCCTTGCTCTCCATAAAGACCTCCTTTTAGTGTATTATATTTTCGTTTTGAAAGATTGTATTGCCGCAGATATTGCACTTATATTTCTGTCCAAGACTTGTCATGCTCTCCTCCTTGTTTTACATGCCGTATTGTCCTGTTTATTTCGTCTCCGAATACGTTTCCTGCGCTGTTGCCTTTGCCCGCTCATCCTGGGACATATTCGCAAGGCGCTCGACTTCCTTCACATCGAGATTGAGTCCCTTTGCCACTCTGCGGCCGTAATCCGGGTCTGCCTTGAAGAAGACGGCGGTCTGGCGATACTGGATGCGTTTTTGAGCATTACACAGGTGTGATACGATGTTGCCGATCAGATGATCTCGATCCGTATCTGTCATTACCTTACGGTAGAGATCCCCGGACTGCACGAAATCATCGTTGGGGTGTATATATTTCTGGCGTCCAGCCTTGCCTGAAACATCAAAGGCAGGCTCGGCTGCTTTTGGGTCCGGTTCAGGCCCGCCAAAGCTGTTCGGGTAATAATTGGGACTGCCGCCGCCATTGTTATCAAATCGCATAAATCCGTCTCTTTGGTAGTTGTTCACAGGGCAGCCCTTTGCCGAGTTTACAGGCAATAAATGATAGTTTGGTCCAAGCCTGTGACGATGGGTGTCATGGTAACTGAAAAGGCGACCCTGCAGCATCTTGTCTGGAGAGGCAGCAATCCCCGGCACAAAGTTGGCAGGGGAGAAAGCGGACTGTTCAACCTCCGCAAAGTAGTTTTCCGGGTTGCGGTTAAGCACCATGCGGCCTATTGTGATAGGCGGATAGTCTGCGTGAGGCCAGACCTTGGTAATGTCAAAGGGGTCAAAACGATAGCTCTCTGCTTCCTCGGGTGTCATGATCTGCACTTCCAGCCTCCATGATGGGTATTCGCCTCGCTCAATAGCATTATGCAGGTCACGGGTGGCGTGGTCTGGGTCTTTGCCTTTCATGATTTCAGCTTCTTCTCGGGTAAGGTTCTGAATACCCTGCTCTGTTTTGAAGTGGTATTGCACCCAAAAATACTCGCCATTGTCGTTATACCACTTGAAGGCATGGCTGCTGTAACCGTTCATATTGCGGTAAGTTTTGGGCGTGCCCCTATCTGAAAAAAGGATTGTAACCTGATGGATGGATTCAGGCGTCAGAGACAGAAAATCCCAGAACATGTCAGGGTCCTTCAGATTGGTTACAGGATTCCGCTTTTGCGTATGGATGAAATCGGGGAACTTCAGCGGATCGCGGATGAAGAACACGGGGGTGTTGTTCCCCACCATGTCGTAGTTCCCTTCCTCGGTGTAAAACTTTACAGCGAATCCACGCGGGTCTCTCTCGGCATCTGCAGAACCCTTCTCGCCGCCCACTGTTGAGAAACGGATGAAAACCTCTGTGCGTTTGCCAACCTGAGACAGAAACTTGGCCTTGGTGTACTTTGTCACATCAGCAGTTACTTCAAAATAGCCATAAGCGCCGGACCCTTTTGCATGCACAACGCGCTCAGGGATGCGCTCCCTGTCGAAGTGTGCCAGTTTCTCCAGCAGGTGGACATCCTGCATCAATACTGGACCTGGATTACCGGCTGTTAGGGAGTTTTGATCATCATCGACCGGTGCGCCAAAGTTAGTCGTAAGTATTTTTTTTCCTTTTTCCATGATACCCTCCTGTTAAATTAGTTTTGTAGTTTATTTCAATCTTTTTATTAGTTTTTCGATACTATCTGCCCAAAGCCGTTAAATTAGTTTTGTAGTTTATTTCAATCCCACTATGGTCTGATTTTAATTCGACATATAAATCGATTGCGTTGCCACCTAACGTATTTCAATCCCACTATGGTCTGATTTTAATTTTAAAAAGCAAGAGCGTTGATGGGGTGTGTCGTTTTAATTTCAATCCCACTATGGTCTGATTTTAATTTATTAGTTACTTACATATATAGCTTCGTATTCAACATTTCAATCCCACTATGGTCTGATTTTAATCTGCTAGGGATGCCGTTCCATTGTTGCTGCATGTATCATTTCAATCCCACTATGGTCTGATTTTAATAGACCATCGATGACGAGATGTTGGGGGGGTTACCATGATTTCAATCCCACTATGGTCTGATTTTAATTAGGCGAGGGAATATCAGCTCCCCGACAGGCAGATAAATTTCAATCCCACTATGGTCTGATTTTAATTCTACCTATGAAACAAAAGATATGTCCGGATCCAGTATTTCAATCCCACTATGGTCTGATTTTAATAGGCATATGCACGTTATAATCACGCGATATATTCCGAATTTCAATCCCACTATGGTCTGATTTTAATTGCACCGTGTGTGGTCGCATGAAAAAAGCCAAACTGCATTTCAATCCCACTATGGTCTGATTTTAATGTTTTTGGAAGGATAACATCACCAGATGGCAACATAATTTCAATCCCACTATGGTATGATTTTAATTAGCTTCTGTGTTTCGGTATCCATATGAAGATATTTTATTTCAATCCCACTATGGTCTGATTTTAATCCAGCCGCCACGCTCGATTGAATATTGCTACTACGCTCCAATAATAGATAAATTCGTTCAGATATTTAAAGTGTTACCTATATTTTTCGTGGTTCTTTATAAATGAGCTACAAAATGAGATATCCCCGAAAATGTCTTCATATGATTTCAGAGATTTCTACTTTACTCGTTCCTAACTCTATAGTTTGCAGAAATTTATCACTTCTCAAAATGTAAATTCTCACCGAATCTTCGTCCTGATCGATCAAATCTTTAACGCTACCTTCTATAGTTTTTAATTCCACCTTTGTTAGTTCTCCCTCGAAGACGGAATTCTGAACCCAATTCAGGTATTGCTTAAGAAAAATTCTGACCTTATTCACTCGATCCACGTTCACGTCATACACAGCGATTACGTACATCTTACCACCACATCACAAGAGGCTTGTACTCCTGAGCTCCCAATACGTGCTTCACCAACTTATATAGCTCCAATCGGATGAGCCGTTGATACGAAACTTCTCTACCAAGACCTTTGTGTTTGATGGTCGTCGATAATCTATCGTGATAATTTTGGAGAAATAGCTTCCTTCCAGTATCTGACAGAAGCATATCACCTAACTCTCCGACAAAATGCGAGTCATCGAGCATCTTCTTGTTGACGAGTTTGAAGATGACTCTGTCAACGATGATTGGCTTGAAGATTTCCGCAACATCTAATGAAAGCGAGAATCTTCTCACAAATGGCTCATGAAGGTATGATATCGTTGGATTGAGCTGTGTGTTATAAATCTCTGTAAGTACTGTTGAATACATCAGAGAATTGCCGAAAGATATGAGGGTGTTCGTCTTATTGTTCGGTGGTCGCTTTACTCTTTCACCTATCCTAAATTCCTCGGGAAAGATCTCATCAAGGGCACTGTAATATGTGTCGCGTATGTGCCCTTCAACACTCATAAGTTGGGGAATATCGGTGTATCCCTCAATTTTTGGAAGTTCTTTTTCGATTCTCCCGATGTATTTCTCAATCGACGAATTTGAGCTACAATAATACTTGAGATTCTTCAGGATGTTTTGCGTCGCTCCTTCGATGAATCTTCTTGCGAGATAAAGACGTTTATCGGCATCAAGATGGTGCTCTGCCTGATGAATGGTAACATCGCCAGATATCAGCGTTTCCCTTGGGTACAAACTCCCTTCGTAGAAGCCATAATTGTTGAAGAAGTGAATTGGCACACCTTTTTGTGATAGATATGACGCCACGCCAGACGTAAAAGACAAATTGCCGTAGGCATATATCGCATATATTTTACTTATTGGCAGAGCACGTTTCTCCTCTTTATTGATGAAGTACACGGTGTTCTCTTTCCTTCTTAGAACGCCATCCTTTGTGAGGTAATAGTTGGTTTTCATTCTGTCACCGAATTGGGAATCTGTGAGAGTTGCAACTCTTAAGGAGTTTCAACACCTCCAAAGCAGAATTCGACATAGCTACATCTTCTGCATAACCTGCGTTTGATTGGTGGGGACATCTTCCCGGAAACAATTGTGAATATATCCTTCATTATTTGCTCGATGTTTTTAAAGTCGTCATCAGTAGGCTTAACAATCTCTTTTTTATTCAACAATGGATAGTTCAATACTCCTATTGCCTTGACGCCCTTTTGATACAGGTAATACAAATAATAGATGAGCTGCCATCTGTGTGCCTCTTCCATCTTCCTCGACTTCTTGATGTCGTGCACCTCTATGATGTCGCCCTTCTTAACAAAATCAATCGACATCACATTGTCAATGACAACATCCTTTTTCATCCTCCTATATCTAGATTCGTGTATGAGTTTGCCCATGAGAACGTCCTCCGATTCACGTTCCATCTGGATGTTATGGGAGAAAAGCCAGAGCTTCGTATGACAGATGAAATAGTATGCGACCTTCACGCCCGTGATGGTCATGGGTTTGATAGTGGTTTGCAATATCATCGCCTTTTTTAATGGGGAGCAAATATTTCTTCCATTTGATTCAGATCGAACGTTAGAATTTTGTTTTCTTTATAGTATTTCAGACAGGATTTCCTTTTGCCACGTATATCACTATAAACTGGGGCTTTTTTCTTGTACTCCCCCTCTATAAAATTCAGCTCCTGCCCCCTATCTATAAACTTTATACTCATGAGTATAATAATCGTAAGTATATTTCGCTTAAAGCTTTCTACTAATCCACAAACATCGTTATGCATCAGAAGGCAGAATAATACACATTACTCTTCCGTCCATCGAGATTCTCTCAAGCTCCAACAATGATGTATCAAATGTCACCATCTTTTCAATACCATTTAATAGAAAATTTGCCAGTATCAGTGAGTCCCTGCCACCTAAAGCATACTCCATACCAAGAGATAACCCTATCTTCGTGATTTCTTTCGTCTGATTTAAGAACAGCGTCGTGTCCAAGTAATCGACCAAAACGTCTGTTGCTTGATTTCTGTCCCACTTTTGTGCGTACACGAGGGTATGATAGGCTTCATGAATGATGGTTGGGTTGGTTGCAGTGTGTGCGTCACCCAATCTACTTGCATCCTTGTGGTCAGGGTGCTCAGCATCCAAGAACGATACTAATACGTTTGTGTCTACTCCCAGATGCTCTTTATCTCCTCTGGCGTCGCCCATCTTGGTTCCCCCGTCCTTTTTGGGTGAATTCCCCTCAGCTCTCTCAGACTGGTTCTTTTCTTCCGCAAGGGCTTGAGAATTAAATCCCCATCCTTCCTCTCAAAGGATACTACCATACCTTCCTTAAT
Organism: Methanosarcinales archaeon Met12; assembly: GCA_002813105.2. Taxonomy (NCBI): domain Archaea; kingdom Methanobacteriati; phylum Methanobacteriota; class Methanomicrobia; order Methanosarcinales; species Methanosarcinales archaeon Met12. The sequence continues at coordinate 364,788 of CP017966.2, forward strand.
TCTGCACTGCTTCCTGAGAGGCGCCGGGATCAATATCCTGCCCTTGTCATCCACAACCGCTTCTGCCATGAGTTCTTCCCTATATCTAATGCGCATCCGCCATATTTAAATGTTCCCACATGATGGTGGGAAGATGTAGATATACAGAAATCTCTGCGAGAGATGCAGAAAAGAGGTTGGAGGGAGGGTAGGCACAAGCAATTATAAAAACCCATCTCTTGTCAAGGTTTCTTTTATTTTTTCCACAAATTCTCTTGCCCATTTTACTGAATTATTCGCCTCTGTTTTAGATACGAAGCCAACCTTGCCATACACCACCATGTGCCTCTTGCGCCTCATCCTGTCAAAAACAAGAACCCCGTCCGCAAAGTTCCTCCCAAAAATCTCTTCGATAAATCTCAACACTGATACATGCTGTGCATTACCTGCAGGCCTATAGCCTCTGGAAAACGTTATCGCTCTTGCAGCCTGTAACATGGCATTATAAGATATCGAGAATGCCCAGTCACAGTCCTCGCCCAGAATCTTCTCGGCGATCTTCAGATCTCTTTTGCAAGTTCAAAAGATTCTATAACCTTTTTCTTGTCCACGGGCAACTTCTTTATCAATCCTTCCCGCTCCATCTCTTCAAATTTCATCAATGTCACCTATAAGTGCGATCTTCTTTTCTTTCAACACGTTCTTAACAAAGGGCTCTTCTTCTTTTCTCCGTTTTTCAAATTGCCATGGAGTGAGAACGATATAGTTTATCTCCCTACAAAAGCGTTCTTCCAACCCTCTGATGACTTTTATCAAATCTTTCTCATCGATTTTTCCAACCACCATCAAATCTACATCGCTTTTCAGACTTTCCTCGCCCTTCGCAAAGGAGCCATAGATAAATGCTGCTTTTATCTCTCCAAGTTTCGAGAGTTCCTCCTTCAGCACCCCGCCTATGCCCTCGACCTTGAGGAACATGCCCCTCAACTCTTCATATATCGGCATCTTCCTATCTACAACATAGTATTTCATATTCCCTTCGACACTGCTCGTCAGTATCCCTATATCCTCAAGCCTCTGCAGCTCTCTTCGCACAGAGTTGATGTTTTCGCCCGTTTTCCTCATAAGCTCACGAACGTAAAACTTCCTGTCAGGGTTTAGCAAGAACAGCGTGAGTATCTTCACTCTCGTTTTCGAGCCCATAATCGCTTCAAGCATATGAATACATATTGTATCTAATAGGATAAAAAAGTTATTCAAGAGAGTGGCTGGAGTGGTGTTAAAGTTGAGTTTGGGTGTACGTCCACTGTATTTAAATATTCCCATGTGGGGGTGGGGAGAAGGCGTTTTACATGTCGGTATCGGGTGAGAGATTAGATTGTGTTAGTGAGGCTGGTTTTGATGATTTTTTAAATAATAGTATCTAAATCTTGCAACCCAAATTCAAAAGTATAAGGCCGATTTCCAATTCTGATGAACTTATAAGATCCTATAAGATCCTCTTTACCATGGTTTATAGAGAAATACCTCCAAGGGGAGATTTTTAGTAAATATTTTGATATTTCATTAATACCATCAGTATTTAATTTACCGTTTTTTGCAAATTTGTCGTCAGCATGTACCTTTTGAATAAAATTTTCTGCTGATATTTCTTTGTTTTCGTACTTGAATATTTGAGGTAATACGTCAAATTTTTGTCTATCTATTCTTCTTGTCCTAATTCTCATACGCCCACCGTTTTCTTCATCTCTAAACGGTTTTTTTCCAAAGATAATATCTTCTTTGTATGGTTCCCAAAAGCTCACAGAAGGATTAAAACCTTTAAACAAATTTTCATTTTTGTATACATTATTCATCATCTTTATCCCACTCTCAAATGTATAAACTGGCTCAGAACCAATCTCCCTCCTAGTACCATCTATAATCTCGCCGATCAATTCATTCTCTTTTGATTTTTCTTTTGTATAATATGGATAACACAGCGTTCCCGTGTCGAATATATGGAAATGGTATTCATGATCCGAATCAAGTCTTTGACACTGCTCACAATTACATTTCTTAGCGGTAAAATTGCTATGCCTTCTATGTAACCTGCCACCCCTTTGAATTAAAGAATCCATAGGTGCCAAATCAGAAATCAATAAATCAAAGGATATATTTAGGCTTATTTCTGCCACTTGCGTTCCAACAAAGATGATACTTTCATTTGTATTAAAACCGAACTTTTTACAATATTCTATTTCATCATTTTTTAGTTGCTTGGTTATGCCTTTACCAAATAATCTTAAAATCTTCTCTTTGATTGGTCTATCTTTGCGCATGAATTCAGAGTTATAGAGCAATATCTGCCGTCTAGGGAATTTTGATTTTAACTCGTTAAATATTTCCTTCGATTCTCTAACGGTGTTAACGATGATGCCAATGTTGAGGCTTGGCGAGTTGCATATTAAATCAAAAAGAGCATTGGAACAAACGTTGTTTGTTAAATCATATATTGGTTCTTTGTGATATCTAAACCTATACGGTTGTTTTTTATTGTTGTTTGCATCTAGTCCCTTGCTCTTTATTTTTACATATTTCACCTCAAACTTTTCTTTTATTTGTTTTGGTATAGTTGCACTCATAAGTATATGAGGAATTTTTAGTCTTCTCAATATCTTACAGAGACATTCAATCATCCCAATCGTGTGTGTGTCATAATAATGGAGCTCATCTATCACAACCAAGCTTGTTTGTATATTCCCAAATGCCCTAGGCGCGTATTTATAGCCATTAACGAGAGACAACAAAAGATGATCTATCGTTGAAATGTTGAACGGTTTTGAATAGAAAACACTCCAATATTTTTGATTACTGATAGGAAAAGCATCTCCAGAGTTATCCTCTCCTTCTCCTTTTTCTATTAAGAAACTCATTACCTCTGAGTGGTATATTCCAATCCACTCTGATGGAATGTCATACTCTTTCTCAAATTCGTAAAACATGTTATTGGTTGTTGTTTGTGTAGGAAGGACAAAAATAACCCTGTTAATTAGCCCATTTTTGAAAAGTTCTTTTGCATACATTAAAGCGGTCAGTGTTTTTCCTTCACCACAAGGAGCCTCAATTCTTAGTGGTTTTATGCCTTCGTTTAAATACGAAGGTGAAGAAAACAAATCCAAAATGTCTTTTTGTATACCAGTTAATTCCTTTTTTCCCTCGACATTTTTGATTTTCTCATAAATCATTTTTGGCGATGGAAACCATTCCTTTAATTTATTGGTTCTTTTAGAGCCTCGTATCTGCTCCTCTTCAAATTTACTAGCGATACCATCGGATGTTACTAACAAGGAAAGCATGAGGCAATATTTCGCCTTAAATGTTGTATTTATTTGCTTATTTTCGTCCCATAAAGTTCTAAAGGTTGGGCGCTGACAGTCCTTTTGATATTCTTTAAGCTGTTTAAAATAATCACTCTGGGAAAGATTTAAGGGGGGCAAAGTAAAATTAGATTTTTCGTTAAATTCTTTCAGATATTCCAAAAGGAACTCAGAAGGATACCCTAAAGTGCTCCAAGAAGATTCCGTGAGCAGTGAATGATGCGAAATGGCTGTAAGAAGAGGAGTCTCATCACTCAACTCGTATTTATTATCCTGAATTAGAAAATATCCGGAGTATGGTGCATGTGGGGGGAGATTTGGCTTTTCTTTTCTTGCTTCTTCTTGCCACTTTCTCGTAACTTTGCCGAAATCGTGATAGTGCATTGCTAATCTTGTTCCTGATTGAAATTTACCAAAAGCTATCTTATTCCGATTACACCATTTCTTTAGTACCTCTTTGTTTGTTGAAAGCAAGTAGTTAAGTACAAATTCACAATCTTTAGAGTGCTGGTCAAATGTTGTGCGTCCATCACTTTTTGCTAAAACTTCATAGAAAGACAATATATTCACCACAAACGTTAATGCAAGAGACTTCCTCCCCTATATCGCCATAAGGAACGGAACATAATAGTTTATGTTTTTCACTTGAGTCGTATCTCAGTTTTACAGGCATCTTCACCAATTGGGAGTTTTGATATACGCCAGGTAGCACAGAGGATATTTGTGATGAAGCATCATTCTCATCTTCGACTTCAACTAAGCCATCCCCCTCAATTCCTACATCAACTATGCCATCGCTTTCGCCTAGATATAATAGCCTTTTAGGAGTTCTTAGATGAAATGAGAGATTGTTCAGAGAATAATCACCAGAGCCGTCTAAAGAGTGGATGTAAATAGTATATCTCGGTCGTATCAGTCTCTGTCGATTAACCTGGCTTCTTAGCCAATATTTACGTATCTCGTATTTTACTTTCTCTGGTAATCCCCTCCAATGTTGTTTAATGAAATCAAAGAGTTCATTTGTTTCTTTGACAGTCGCTCCTTTTTGTTTTAGTGTATCCATAATGTTTTTTAAATCGTCATTCTTTATATTTTGTCTCTTCAATTCATTTGCGATTTTATTAACCTCTTGTTTCTTCATATCTAAATTACCAAACAACTCGATTTTTTTTGTTATTTCACCTTCTAAATTGGCTTCTTCTTCTTCGATTTTTCTATTTCCTTTCAAAATATTCAAATAGTCATCGATTTTTTCTCCCATGTCTCGTACAACTATCGAAAATCGTAACTTAGAGTAATCGCACAGGTATTCCTTAATAAGCCATTGCTTTGCATTAGTATCATCAATTGTATGCACCGCTGGTTTTCCCAACGCATTCAATATCATTCCAAATATTGTTGGCGGGGGCGGGAATGGATACGTCTGTTGTATATTCATCGTTCCGTATTCTGCAAATGAGCACCAGAACGGAATGTTCAGATCAATTTTTAGCAATTTCATTTTTAGGTTCCGCTGTTGAATAGTTTGATTGTTTCTTGGATTGCCTCTCTCGGTGTGTTACACAAAACTAAACCCTTCTTCTTCATATTTTCATCTTTGAGAATTGCTATTATATCCTTCTCGTTGTTGATGATACCAGATATCAGCCCGGCATAAATTTTTGTTTGGGGTATGGCTAAGCAATCTTCCAATATCTCCTTAAACATTTTAGGATTTATGCATCCTTTTTCATCCATTTGCAGAGCAGAAGATAGTCTATGGTTGTATCGCCCCTGAACACTCAGCAATATCACGTCTGGTGTAGCGTTTGTCAATTCCCGGCTCTGACTTGCGAAGTCGCTGATGTCAGAGATAGCACTTAAAATAGCTTTAATTCTTTCTTTCCTTTCAGATTCACTGTTTTCTCCATACAAATCTTTGCGATTGATCCCGTTTATTTTAGCATTCGTGCCTTCACCTTCAATTATCGGTACTTCTTCCACGCCCAATGCATCTATATCTATGGATACACTAACCCTGTAAATATTCTCTATGAGCTGTTTGTATGCAATAGCCTGTCTTATGTCATAAGGAGCTCCAAACTCTTTTTTACATTTGGGGCATTTAAGGTTCGCTCCTTCTTTAATCTCTTTCTTTCCTTCTTCCCTTGCCCAGTATGGATTTATCTTTTCATGACATTCAGGACATTCTATATCACTTACCAATCTGAGAATCATATCGGTCACAATCGAACTTCTAATTTGACCCATTGCGGGAGATGCTTTTATCGGGCTCCATCGCTTCGATCCCTTGCTGGGCACCAGATATCCAAACATATCGCAGAGCCAGCAGTTTTTTATATCCTCACACTGGGACTCAACAGTACACCTGAATTTATCTGGATACTCTCTCCGAATTGCTTTTCTCAACGCATGCCTTACGGATTGTCCTGAAATGTAGGGTAATCCATTTTTGTACGTTTTTAGTTCTTTTAGGTTACTACTTCCTTCTCCGGCGTTCAGATTTGATAGGTCGGTCTTGAACAACCAAGTCGCATCGATGCATTTTTCCTTCATATCATTTACCTCCTTGTGTTTTTCTGTTTTTATAGTTCTCCGAAAGTGTATAGACACTCATGAATGACACAAAATAGTTTTTAATGTCATCAAATTTTGCTCTTTCCAGAGATCCCAAAAATATCTCCATGCTCTCTTTATCCAACCAATAGTTTTTATCTTTATTTAATGCACTTATTTTGGCAAGTCTAAATGACGCATCTGCCATAGCACTTCTAAAATCTTCTGGACTTGAAGCATATGCAAACTTTGTCATCATGCCAACATCTTCGCTAAAACCTTTTCCTATGGTTTCCGCCACTTCTTTACATGCTTTTCTTACATTTTCCTCCAACATTGTCGATACCTCCATTATTTTATCTAAAAACACTTCCCTAAATAGATAGAGTGGTGGACTTCCCTGCGCCCTAGACCCCATCCGAATTCTGTCTGATTTAGAAATACTTTCCTTTGCCATCTTGAATAAACCGTTTGAAATTTTTTTGGCATCGAATTTTAAAATTCCATTATATAATCTTTCCATCTCATTTTCATCAAATATGTCAAACGAAAAGTTACAAAGGACATCTGGAACTAAATAAACATCATCATTGTTTGTGGGGTCTTTATGGGGTTTTAATATTTCGTAAACTTTTTCATTTGCTCGTCTATGGAAAATTGAATGTGAATTTTTTGAAATGAATAGCCATTCGACCATGTCTACAAATTTCTCTTTTGTAACCTCTATAAAAGGGGAAATAGTTAACTCCTCTGGATCTTTCTCGGAATATCTATTTTTTATGTTATGTAACAAAGTAAGCATGGATGCAGATTTGGATTTATGTGGTAAAAATCTGATATTGGTGGAATAGGAAGTGCATCGGGAACCAGAAAAATCGACATATTGCCCTTTTAAAGAAAGGTTATTGTTTATTATTCGCAGCGTTTCTATATTTACTGTATTTGGAATTGCCAAATAAGTCTCTTTCCCGGGGATATAGAAAAAAGGAATGTAGTAGTCGAATAGAGAGAAATAAGACAAAATAATGCACTTTGGGCATGATTTTACCTTCTTTCTAATATCGGTGCTGAAACCTTCAACAATATTGTTGTGGTGTTCACTTGATAATGGATTAAAAAATTGTTTCATTTCGATGAGGGTACTTGTGGCCATTCCACATACTGGGCAGATTTCATTTCCGTCCTTAAGTTCTCTTAACTTCTTAAAATCTCCATGGTTTTTAAGATTCAGTCCTATTCCCAGATAGTTGTCTTCGCTTCCTAAATAATTCATTCGCATCTTCCAAATTTGTTGTCTCTTTCCGTCAGAGTGATTTTTATCTTTCAGTATTTTTCTTTCAGAATCCAAAATTCCCATTGTATTTTTTACCTCGCCTTTAAGAGCAGGGTATTCTTTAGGGGGGGCATAACTCGCATTTGACTCTTTGTTTATAATTTTAAATGCCGTAGAGAAGTTGTATGTACCTTTTGCTGCGATGTTGTGAAGCGCTTGAGAGATGCACCCGTATAAACTCTCACTGTCCTCTGAAGATATTAGAATATGCCCCTCATTAAGTTCTATATTTGTCTCATCCTCAGAGAGTTCATTTATCTTACGTACTTCCTGAACAAGGGCAATTAAACCGTTATTTACCCATGAGTTGTTGGTGGAATTTAAGATTAGTGTTTTATTCTGATTTCCAATATTTATTTCTAAGCTTATGTCGTCCCTCATTCACAACCTCCACACATCCAAAGCCCATCGCATTCTTCATATCTCTATTCCTTCTTTTCAATTTTCTCCAATTGAATGTTCATCTCTCTCGCTTCTTTTTGAGCTCAATTAGCCAAACTCCCAAATCATTTGCACCAAACTTCAAGATAGCTTTATCCGTCTCCAGCGTAAAAATCTGATCCACGCTTTCTTCTATGGTGAACTTCACGATCTTTTGCCCCACTATTTCATCGAAATACGATTATATATTCTTATCGCCTTCCATCATCTACATCCTCTCATCCCACTAATTACAGCATCGGCCAGTTTCAATGCCCTCTCTGCGTCGATGATTTGCATACTGACATGCATATCATAATCCGATGAATTTCTGAGCCTCCTCAATGAATGCAGCTTATTCGCAATTAAGGGATTGGCACCATACAAACTCTCAATTAATTTACGGTGAACATCCGGGGCTCTCAACCTCAATCCAAGTTTATCCCTTGTGATGAGGAAAGACGCATAGTATGCCCTGCCTATAGAGGTCCTTATGCTCGCCTCATCCTCATTTATAAGCTCCTTAGCCAGATGAAAGAAATCAATGGGATCAAACATGCTCAAACTCCAGTAGCACTTTTACAGCATCCTTCGAATCTACCTTTGAATATACATCCATGATAAGCAGATCACAAACCTCGCTGAAGAGCTCTTTTCTAACATCTAACTTTATTTTAACCACAACGTACTTCCACGACTCGATCTCCGGGTCCTGTTCGATTTTTAGATCGACAAACTTAAACGGTATGGAGAGTTCTGTAAGCTTTTCAAGTAAACGCGAGATAATCTTTTTTGCTATCTCTTCGAAACCGTTTGCTCTGCTTACAAGATCGGCCAGCGTGGTCTTATAGAAGGGATAACTGATTACCAATTCTCTATTTGGAATGAAGATGCTCGGCTCCTTAGACACGACGATCGACAATCAAATCTCCTCGATTTTCTTTTTCAATGTGACCTTAATTTCCCCATTCTTATTGCAAACCCCTATCAACAAGCCCCTCTTCTCATCATAGATAAGACCGCATTCGTCTGGTTTTAGTGTTTTGATTTTTTCACTTTTCAAAAACTCCTCTAGTTCTTTGTCCACATTCTCACCTCTACACACAACTTTCGGCTCATTCGTTATTATCGTTTCTCCCGCCTCTATTTCCTACAACCCCCACATATCCAAAACCCATCGCATTCTTCATATCTCTATTCCTTCTTTCACCGCCTCTCTCACGATCGTAATCTCTTTCTTCTTTTTCTCGAATTCTTCTGGAGTGTAGCAAAGGAAGTCCACAGGATAGCCGAGATCCCATTCAAGATAAAACGGCACAGGTCTTTTGAGAGCACTCTTTCCTTCAAACTCCTCGCTGACCAGAATCACATCTAAGTCGCTGAACTCCCTTGACTCGCCTCTTGCAACAGAGCCAAAAAGTATCGCTTTTTTCACTCCATGTTTTTTTATGAAATCTTTGAGCCTGCTCAGAATCTCAGCTTTTTCTTTGTCCATTTCAGCACCTCCTTAGCCGAGTGGATGATTTCTTCTACTTCGCCTTTATCAAAATCTGAAGCTACATCAGGATAGCGCGTGGCCGTGTAGGCAGGATTTATTTTGGCGCAGAGTTCTATTATTTTTGAAGGTGCATTAACTCTCCTAGACAGCTCTACAACGTCATGGATTCTGGGGAAGCTACCAATTTGCTGAATCATAAGTGCTTTCAATGCCTTTTCTACAGCCTGTTGGGAAAGAAATGCAGAGACATAATACTCACCGAGTTCCATAATCTTCTCAGCACTTTCCATATCCTTTACTGCCTGCTTCCACCAATTCTCGGTTTCTTTTCTCATTGCATATCCTCATTAATTCTTCCTCAAGCCCACTACCCATCCAGATTGAAATTTCAATTTTCATCTTCTGCGCTTCTTCCATCTACCACCCCCTTATCCAAACCCAATCTTCATATCTCTATTCCCTCTTCCACCGCCTCTCTCACAATCGTGATCTGTTTCTTCTTTTTCTCAAACTCCTCTGGCGTGTAGCACAAGAAATCAACTGGATAATCTAAATCCCAGGAATCGTAAAGCAACAGAGGTCTTTTCCTAAACTTCAGCCCTTTGAACTTAGGTGATACGATGATCAGATCAATGTCGCTGTGTTTTTCATATTCTCCCTTGGCCCTAGAGCCGAAGAATATCATCCTTTCTATCGATGTGTGTTTAGAGGATTTCTTTCTAAAATCTCTCAAATCCTTGATCACGTCTTTTTTTCTATCCATGTCAGCACCTTCTCGGCATCCTTTAAGTCGTTAGTCGCATCATCTTTGGAATATTCATACGCGGGCAACTTTCCACTGGCGTCTGGATATCTAGTTTCCGCGTAAACTGGATTTAATCTTTTGCATGCAGCGATCAGATCATCTGGAAGACCAACTTTTTTTGCAAAGAAAACGATGTCGTGAATCCTCAACAGTTCATCGTATTTCTCGATGTATAAGGCCTTTAAAGCCTTCTCGACTGCCTGCTGAGAGAGAAAAGAGGACACGTAGTAGTCTTTATATCTCAGTGCGTTTTTGGCACTCTCTAAGTCTCTTAATGCCTGCTTCCACCAGTTCGATACTTCCTCTCTCATCCTACAACCTCCTCCCATCCAAACCCCATCGCATTTGCATTTACTTTGACCTGATGTATTCAACCATGAACTTCGCAAACGTGTCAAAATCATCCAACTTGTTGTGCAGGAAGTCGTGGAGAATGCCCATATCAACCTCTTCATACATGTGAACCAAGACATTTCTAAAGCCAGCCGCTAATGCGAATTCTTCGGCGAAATCCTCTGGCAAAATATCGTGCTTTCCGAGAATCAATATCACGCTCTTGTAATCCTCGGGCTTTTCAAACCCCTCAACAGAGATGATGATCTCGCCTATATCAAGCGTTGATTCTATCGCCAACTGGAAGTTCCTTTCGATAGCACTTCTTAACTCATAATTTCCTTCCAGTTCTTCCATTAACACGTTTCTTTTTGACGATAAAAAATTCACATACTTTTTCATCGATCGTAACTTGAGGGATATTTTTTCCTTTTCATCCATAAGCTCACCTAATAAGTGATACCTTCCTCCATCACCTTTCTCAGGAATATGTCAGAGGCCATCTTTTCATGATATCTTCTGTCTAGATATCTAGATAAAATCCTTTGCTCGACGTCAACCCTTTTTCCTTCGTCTCTCATGAAGATTGGGGCGTTGCATTTTATTATCTCGTAATTAAGGGAAATGGGTACATCATTCATTACCACCATGTCTACTTTATCCGTTTTTAATAGCGAGATGATCTCGCTGATTATACTCAGCATCTCTTTCCCCCTCTCCTCTTTGGTCAAAGCATCATTGAGATATATTCCTACGTCTACATCGCTCAACTTTCCTCTTTTCTCATTAGCCATAGAGCCAAATAGATACGCAAGTTCAACGCATGAGTGAGCGTTAAAGAGCCCTTTAATTTTCTCTAATATGGCTCCCTTAGATACGACGATCGACAATCAAATCTCCTCGATTTTCTTTTTCAATGTGACCTTAATTTCCCCATTCTTATTGCAGACCCCTATCAACAAGCCCCTCTTCTCATCATAGATGAGACCGCATTCGTCTGGTTTTAGTGTTTTGATTTTTTCACTTTTCAAAAACTCCTCTATCGTTTCTCCCGTTCATTCTCTTATAACCTCCACACATCCAAAGCCCATCGCATTCTTTTCCCCTATGCCAGCATCGTAAGCAAAGTCCAATAGCTCAGGGCTTGCTTCTAGGTCAAAAGTCATCAGACTGCATCTTCTGGGCGTGGCTTTTTCGCCGCTGCCTATTAGAATGCGCTTTCCCTTAAAATCCCTTACGCTAGTAATGTGAAAGTGATCTTTTTTTGGCGGCGTGCCATGGTATTCCGTATAACGCTCAACAAGGTTTTTATGAACATTTTCATGAAATTTTCCATCAGTTGGATATAACTCCCATTCCTTGAGCTCACCACTCCCCTCTCGCAGTGTTTTCACGAATATTGGGCTTATCGTCCTAAACGTAGACTGATTTGTGAGCTTCTTCTGCTCTAAGATTTCGATCTTGGTCACGACGAATCTCTGATTATAAAGATTAAAATCTGGCGTCTGTAAAAGACCTTCAGCAAAACTCCTCACAAACTCGACGTCAGGCGAAGTCAGGATGAAATGGGCGTCCTCGAATGCCAATCCTTTGCGTGAAGGGCGACGATCTGGAATTATCAGATTTGAAAAATTGTAGAACTTGAAGCCCTGATGAGAATGAGATTCGTTTGCAAGCCTAATGTTTCCGAGCGCGAGCTTCCCATATAACATCGAAGCTAAGGCATACTGGTAATCGAATGGAAGCAGTCCTTTCGAGATTTTTCTTACAAATATTTTGGCACGCATATAATTGGGATGGTATCATTCTATTACGAGTATCCTCGGTTTGATATACATTTTTATATCGATGCACCATACCTATAATCTTTATGCCAAAACCCCAAATTTATTTTTCGACCATCATCATATTTAAACATATCAAGACGATATAATAAAAAATAGTTTAACCTGCCTAAGGAATAGTATGAAAAAAGTAGTATTATCATATTCAGGGGGCCTGGATACCTCGGTCTGCATTCCCTTACTGAAAGAACACTATGGCTATGATGAAGTTATCACGGTCACCGTGGATGTGGGACAGCCAGACATAGAAAGAGCGGAGAAAAATGCAGCAAAGTTGAGCGACAGACATTACACGATAGATGCGAGGGAAGAGTTTGTGCATGATTACATTTTTCCACTGATCAAGGCGAACGGCAATTATGAAGGTTATGTACTTGGAACAGCTATAGCCCGCCCACTCATCGCCAAAAAAACGGTGGAGATTGCACACAAGGAAAAAGCGCATGCACTATCACATGGTTGCACTGGAAGGGGAAACGACCAGTTCCGCTTTGAGGCGGTATTCAGGACGACCGACCTCGATATAGTTGCGCCGATGCGAGATATGAATCTAACGCGAGACTGGGAGATAGAATATGCGAGGACGCATGGCATACCAGTTCCTGTCACAAAAGAGGAGCCGTGGAGCATCGACGAGAATCTGTGGAGTAGGAGTATCGAAGGGGGAAAACTCGAAGACCCGGCTTATGTTCCACCAGAGAAAATATTTGAATGGACCGCCTCGCTCGAAAAAGCCCTGGATAAACCAGAAATAATCGAGATAGGATTTGACGAGGGCGTCCCCACATCCTTGAATGGTGAAAAAATGAAAGGAGTGGAGTTGATACAGAAGCTCAATGATACTGGAGGCAGACATGGAATAGGCCGCACCGACCTAATCGAAGACAGAATTTTGGGTCTAAAGGCAAGGGAAAATTACGAACACCCTGCTGCTACCATATTGCTCACGGCTCACAGGGATTTGGAGCAACTGGTCCTGACGCGAAACGAGTTGAGGTTCAAGGCGCTGGTGGATGATGCATGGGCTGAGCTGGTATATCACGGGCTGGTGGATGACCCATTGTTCGCTGATTTGAATGCGTTCATCGACGAGACGCAAAAAAGGGTGAGCGGCTCTGTTACGATGCGATTGTTCAAGGGCGATGCGAAGGTAATTGCACGTGAATCCCCGAACACGTTATATTCAAAAGAGCTTGCGTCCTTCGACGACAAGTCGCTTGACCAAAAGTATGCAGAAGGATATGCGAAGTTTCATGGACTTCAGGCGAGGCTGTTCAAGAAGCTTGAGAGATGATTTCGAGCAGAGGCGGACACGGGGACATATGATTAGTCCACATCTTCCTTATAACCGTCACCGCCGACCATTGTGGCGCTTATCGAATCCAGTCCATCGACCCACTCGGCAACGCATCCTGGTGGCAATTCCCTGTTAAACTTGAATGATTGGCCTGCGAGTATCTTCGCTCCTGCCTGGCTGACCAGTTCCAACGCCGCCTCCGGGTCCCCTCCTTTCTCGGCTTCTATCGCCTGCACAATCACCTCATCGATTGAACCCGACCCATACCTATCCCCGATATAACACTGACATGAGCCGAACACACCGACCAGCGATGACTGAATCGATTGAATCATCATGTCTATGTCATCGTTGATGGGCTCAACCTTTGCGAGGGTTATCCTTTCGATATTCTTGATGTCCTCCCGGGCTTTGCTATTGGATATCTTCTTTTTACGAAACCTGTTTATGACTTTCAGGCAGGCTAATACCACGTCATCTTCCATGTTGACGAAGATGGTAGTATCTGGCGCATTATCGGGGTCAGAGAGACTGAATCCACTCTCCTTCGCCCTGGCGATCCAGTTCTTCCAGCGCCCCTCGGTATAATTTTCAGGATGTTGTTCGACCATAATTGCCCCCATACTTCAAATTTGTCATCACTATGTTAAAACGTTTATGGTATGGATGGGATAAAAGGGTGCAATTGTAAGGTATATATCCCAAAAACTCCTATGATTTGGATGATGAATTTCCCGATGAAAAATTGGTGATTTTATGAATGCTTATGACGCAATCATTATCGGAGCAGGTCCTGCTGGTTTGACGGCGGGGATATATGCCGTGCGAAGCGGTCTAAAGACGCTGATACTGGAAAAGGGTATGCCGGGCGGGAAGGCGAACGACGCGCCCCTTGTGGAGAACTACCCCTGCTTCGAGAGCATAAGCGGCAGGGAGCTCATGAATAAGATGGAGGCGCATGCATCCCGATATGCCGATATCAAGTTAGAAAATGTTTTGAGCATGGAGTTGAAAGAAAAAGTGGTAGTTGCCGCCAAAGAAGAATATGTGGCTGATGCGGTGATACTGGCCACCGGTGCGTTCCATAAAAAACTTGGCGTGCCTGGCGAAGAGGAATTCGCAGGTAGGGGGGTGTCTCAGTGCGTCATATGCGATGGTTTTTTCTTTAAGAAAAAGCACGTTCTCGTGGTTGGCGGTGGCAATACAGCGGTATTGAACGCGATTTATCTCAAAAACATTGGCTGTGACGTCACACTAATACATCGGCGGAATCGGCTCAGAGCAGACAGCCATTTGCAAAGTGAGCTGTTTAAACTGGGAATTAGGGTGCTTTGGAATTCCGTAGTGAAGGAAATAAGAGGGGGCGATTTCGTCAAAAGCGTAGCAGTTCACAACATAAAAGATGATGCCCTCGATGAGCTAAACGTAGAGGGTGTGTTCGTATCCGTTGGCGAGTCGCCTAACAATGAACTTGCCAAATCAATTGGGGTAAAATTGGACGGACGAGGATACATCATCACCGACAAAAACCAGCGAACGAACGTTCCAAGGGTTTATGCCGCTGGCGATGTGACGGGTGGCGCAAAACAAATCGTGATGGCGTGTGCCGAAGGTGCAACCGCTGCGCTGTCCGCATATATGGATTTAAAGAGTCCGTATTGGGCGGATTAGTGAGATGTGCGAATCGACATTTATATCATAAAGTTATGCTTTACATATTAGAACAAAAGGTTTAATTCGATTCAGTGGTAATCTATATAGACCTAAATTATGATGAACATAGACACGATCTTCTTCGACGCATACGGAACCCTTATAGATGTAAGGGATTATTTCCATGGCCTCCCGGTGCAGGTGTTAAAAGACATCGAATGCGACCTGGACCCGCACCAGTTCATGGAAGTATGGAATGAGGAATTCACAAATACGATGTTCGATGTAATTGAGGAAAAACGCCCGTTTCTGAACATCCGAGCGATATACGGAATAAGCTTGAAAGACGCTCTTCTAAAACATTCAATCCCGGTAAGCGATGTTCGATTGGACGGGCTCAATATGCTCTGCAAACAGCTTTTAGATGAGAAATGCGTCATATCGCCCTCGGCCAGGAATGTGATAAAAACGTTGAAAGACGATGGCATGAAGATGGGCATAATATCCAACGGGGACTGTGGAGAGCTTTTGCAACATCTGGGAGATGTGGCCAAACTATTCGATGACATAATCATCTCGGAAAATCTCGGGGTATACAAGCCAGACCATCGAATATTCAAATTCGCGCTGGAGAGATTGAAAACAAGACCAGAAAACGCCTTATTCGTAGGCGATAACATTAAAATCGATATAGCTGGGGCAAACAACGCTGGCATCTATTCAATATGGTACAACAAAAACGGAGAACAACCAGAGGATGGAATTAAACCCCATTTTACGATAACCGGCATAAACGAGGTGTTGGATATCATGAAGTTGATGTCCCCAGTGCCTCGATGATGGCCTCTTTTTGAATCTCCGCCGCCTTATGGATATTTTCATTTCTGCACGGATAGTATTGAATCAAGAGGCTTGCCCTTATCGGTGCCTCACTGCTCGATGTGCCGACCAAATTTTCTGCCACAAACCAGCTGCCGCCACAGGGCGTTCCTGTGATCACGTCTACCTTTGTGATGATGCCATTGGATGTGGTGACCTTGTATTTTGGGCGCCCGAGCTTAGACGTGAATTCGTTGATGATGTCGTTCTCACACGTTTCTAGCGTGCAGCAAATCTCATCGACTAAAATATGAATTTTATATCTTTGGGACAACTCGTCCAATCGCTTTTTTGTGCCGGCCCTGGCATATCCCCCTGGAACGATAACGGCGCGGGTGCCATATTTTCCAGCCAGTTTTATGACCTCTGGCGTCAGGTCCGGATGAAGCGAATAGGTGATCAGCATATCTACATTGAACACCGCCTCATCGATGCCCTTCAAAAAATGGGTGGCATCTTCTATAAACTCTGGCATATCTGATGGCAGGGTTGTCGATATCACAGACATATCGGTCTTGGACTCGATCGTCTCGACCATGTCCAATCCATGTTCTCCACGAGTGATGACTCCTATGAGCATCGTCGCATCATCCTTAGCCTTAACCATGTCAGGCAAAAAATGATAGCAATAGAGATAATACCACCGTTATACATATGGCCCTGAAACTGCCTACCCCGCCAAGATTGATGAAGGCACTGCCCTCCTCTATCGGATGGAGCCGCGTCATTAGCCCTATTAAAATACCGAGGACTCCACCGATGAGTACTACCGATGCGATGCTCTCTGGCGCCAATATGAACGCAAATGGAATCGATGCCAACCCAATATAATTCGGCACTATTATGCCGATGCCTGCTTCCATTTTAGAGAGAAAATGCGTAGATACTGCTAAAATCATGGTGACCAGTACGGTTTCAAGGAAGGGGACGTTATATCTGGTGCCCAGTATAAGAAGCAATGGAATGATAAAACCACCCACATTGAGAGTTATCGTCGTATGGTAGACGCGTGGGGCTCCTGTGCTAAGTTCGTCTTCTACCGGCACGGAATACAGCCTGCCGAGTAGGCTGGCTTCGCCCCCCGTGTAACTGGGTTTCCTGGTCCTCATGCGATGTATAGGGATTTCAAAAACGCTGAAAAGCAACATTGCAGCAACTGTTGCTAATATGAGATAAGAATCAAGACCGAGCACGGGTCCCAGTTTTCCCGTGTAGCGCAGATAGACCAGTGGCAATAATATGAAACCAAATAATGCAACCGCCTTACAATCAGGTGTGTTTATGAGTCCTCTCACATGATCACCAAATAGAATGATTGTCCGCCTAGTTAATAACTGTTATGTATGGAGTGGCTAAAATCCCGCACAGATACTCTACTCGCGCCTCTGCTTCTCCAGATACGAATATACCGCACCGTGTGGTGCGCCATCAATCAACATCCCGATCGCTCTTCGCGCAATCTCCACCCGCTCTATCGCTCCGATGATTCCTATGGTTTTTCCATACACAGAAATTTTCACATCACTTAAGTTCTCTATTACCTCCCGAGCCCTTCCATCTTTCCCGATTATTCGTCCCTTGATGCGCATGATATCCTTCTGCGTCGTGAATATCTTGGATAGGTCGATGATATCAGATACAAGCGTTTCATCATCGAGCAATCGAAATGCATTTTCTTCGCTGAACCCACGACCAATTGCTTTAATTACCTCTCCGGCGTTCATCTCGCCAATAGGGTCCAATGACTCTATTTCGATGCTGCCGCTTTCGCTGTCGATGCGAATGGTCGTACCGGAGCGCTCTTCAATCGTCTTCTTTGTGACTCCTTTGTTCCCGATGATCACGCCAACCCGCTCAGCCGGCACTTTGATGTGGATCATCTTTCCCTCCCCTCTTAATCTCTGCGATTAGCCCCTCTTCGGAACACTCTACGCCCAATTTTCTGAAAAATCTGACGATGTTCCCTACATCGCGGACGAAAAACTCTTCGGCGTGGGGGTGGCTCAGAAGCACTGATTGTCCCATATCGATGAATATCGGTTCGCCGTAGTACATGATGTTGTACTCACTCAAGTCTGCGTGGACCAGTCCTGCCTTATGATACAGTAGCCTCATATATTCTGTTATTTTCTCATAAGTCCCAACTGGATCCTCGATCTCCGATGCAACTTCCTTCAGCAAGGGTGCATGGATGCCATCTTTCCCGATAAATTCCATCACCAGAACGTTACGCTCAGATATTATCGGCATGGGAACTCGAACGCCAGCATCGTGTGCCCTCATCAGATTTCGCAGTTCTTTTTTAGTCCATGCTATCACGATGTCCTTTTTGTCGTGCTTTATGCTCTTAAATCTGGGATCGCCAGTTATATATTCCTGCATTGCCCTGAAGTCACTGGTTGTAATACGGTATATCTTCACGGCTATCTCACCTTTTTCATCGAGAGCATGAAACACGTTCGCCTCCTTCCCGGTGCTCATAACTCCTCCCAAAGAACGGATGAATTTCTTATTTGAAAGCCGATACAGGGCTTTCAGTGTCGGAACGTCAAATACTCCTTCCTCGACCTTTAGGTCATCTGAGTCCTTTATCCTGATTCGTAATCGTTCGGCCCTTCTTATTTGACATCCCCGCCTATTCCTGCAAATAGCCCCTGCGCTGTAACCAGGATACTTGAGGTCCCGTATATCTCCAAATCACGTCCGCTTTGGCGTCCTGGAAGCTCCATGGTATGACTATCACGACGTCGTCTTCGCGTATCCAGCTCCGTTTTTTCATCTTGCCTGGTATTCGCGCCATCCTGGTTACTCCATCCATACATCTTACCCTTATCCGATTGGCGCCAAGCATGCTTTCCACGATGGCGAGAACTTCGCCATTTTGCTTGCGCGGGACGCGCACCCTGACTATTTCTTCTTGATTGTCCTTGTTGTTTTTATTATGTCTCAGCTTAGCACCTTCCGAATCGGCTCTAAAATTTGATTTATGTGTTTCATCGCACCTTTCTTGGCATCCAGCGGATGTACTGCGCCAGAGATAAAATCTCTTTCTAACTCGATGAACTGGCGGTAGTGAATATCTCCTCCAAACTTGGCATCACGTTCGATGGTAACCCCGGCTAATTTTGGAAAGATATGGTACTTGAATATGTCAATCACTGGATTGTTCTCTACCCGTCGAGGTGGACAAAATGCATTCATGAGCTTCTGGTCTACCTCTTCTGGTGAATCATCTACCGAGATATAGTTTTCCATAGATGAGGACATTTTTGCGCCATCCATTCCCACCAGTATGGGTGTATGTATGCACACGGGTGCTTTAAAACCGAGTTTGGGCAGGGCTTCGCGTGCAAGCATGTGTATCTTGCGTTGATCCATTCCCCCCACTGCAACATCTATGCCGAGCTCGAGCATATCTGCAACCTGCAGGATGGGATAGACTATATGAGAGGCTTTCATGTTATCCGGGTCTCTGGCCAGCAGCCTCATGCTCCTTATGGCTCTTTTTTCGGGAATATGCTGCATCAATTTTTGCCACCGCATTTGATATTCGGGAGTCATTTGAAAGCCGTCTTTTTCTGAAAAGCCACGTTCGTCAGAGCCGCCAAGCACGAATGTCGTCTTATCTGGATTGAGCCCAAGAGCCCCAAATACCCTTTTGTTTTCCTGCGCCATTTCCCGAATTTTCTCAAGCTCCCCTTTTTCATTCAGATATGCATGCAGGTCAGCCAGAAGCACAATTATATCAAATCCGGCATTTTGTAGGTCAACCAATTTGTTCACCGTGAGAAGATGCCCCATATGGATTTTTCCTGATGGCTCATAACCGACATATGCAGTTGGACGGTTCTTGGACTCGATTAACGCCTTCAACTCGTCCAGCGTCACGATTTCGTCGACGTTTCTGGTTATCAATGAGAGTTTGTCCATTTGAATCTACGTAAAAGAGGCTGGCAATCGTTTAATAGTTTTGGATTAAATAATGGTTCCGGTGGTCAAATTCTATCGATATATATAATAATGGTCTTTTTTGGAGGGGTTCGCATATAAGATAAGTAGTTATACGCCACTTGGTCGCCTGGACGCGAACCTTTATAAATTCAAAAGGGCTTATCATGAATAGGAAAGGTGCATGCAAATCCTGAGATAGGTATAAAATGAAAGAAGAAGTAAAAACGATATTATATGAAGTTGTTGAGAAACTAAAGAATGAATATAAGCCCCTGAAGATTATTTTATTTGGCTCTTATGCTTACGGCAATCCTAAGGAAGATAGCGACATAGATCTCTTAATTTTGAAAAATACTGATAAAAGAAGGGTTGATAGGTTTGTATGGGTTAAAAGAATAATCTATAATCCTAATTACAAAATACCTGTCTCTCCTCTGGTATATACTCCCAATGAGTTGGAGGAGCGCCTTAGGATGGGTGATGATTTTATAAAAGAAATAATCCAAAAAGGAGTTATCTTGTATGAAGGAGCAAGTAGTTAAAGAGTGGATTGAGAGAGGAAAACATGACTTAGAAGTCGCAAAAATTCTTCTCGCAGAGGAAGGATATTTTGATGTAGTGCTCTTTCATCTTCATCAGGCCGTTGAAAAATACCTGAAGGGATTTCTTATCCATAAAGGTTGGGAATTAAAGAAGATTCACGATCTTGAACTGCTTGTAACAGAAGCGATGAGTTTTGATGATGTGTTTCAAAAATATCTTGATTTTGGCAGGAAATTAACCGCATTCTATTATGAAGGACGGTATCCTCCAGGACCTATCACTCCTTATTCAAAAGAAGAGGTAGAAAAAATGATAGAAACAGCAGAGGAGATTATCAACAAGCTAAAAGAAGGAATAGAATGATAAGAGTGACCAACAGCAGATAACAGAGCATAAAAGGTTCGTGCCTAAAGGCACTCACCCAAATTTTTGCCTCAAAAACATTTTGAAAAAATGTTTCTTCTAAAAAATTCCTATGGAATTTTTGTTCACAAAAACTTCTTTTATACTGGAGTCGTTATATGAAATTCCGCTTGGCGGTTTAACAAAGAATTTAAAAACTAATAAAGTCTATTATAATGAGGAAGGTAAAAATGGTGAAAAAAATAGGCATTAATTTCAGAAAAACCTGCTCTTGCTCTGATAGCCATATAAATTGCCTTACCGCGAAGGAGTGGGTTAAAGGGCAAGTTGCTATTTGGGAACTATATTATGAAAAGAGGGATATTAGAGATAAAGACATACATCCAGCCGTATTTCCAATCGCTTTACCCAAAAAGTGTATAGAACTTTTTACCCATAAAGGAGAATTGGTTCTTGACCCTTTTGTAGGTATTGGAACCACTCTTGTTGCGGCACGAGATACAGGAAGGAACGCGGTAGGGTTTGATCTTAACCAAGAATATATTGATTTTGCTAATAAAAGATTTACTCAGGCACAATTAGACTTTGGGGAGAATACAAAACAGATTGCCATTTGTGATGATGCAATCAATATTCTAGAATACTTTGATAAAGAAACGGTATCATTATGCGTTACTTCACCTCCTTATGCCAACATGTTAAATCACAAAAGATTAAACAAGAGTCTCCGTAGTGATCTTCGTAAGAATAAACACTATAAAGAGGTTCAGCAGTATTCAAATAATCCACGAGATCTCGGCACAATGATGCTTAAAGAATACATAGGTGCACTTGCTGAGATTTACAAAGGAATTTTGCCACTTTTGAAGCCAAGGGCTCACTGTGTAATTAATGTTAATGATTTGTGGGAAAATAACCACAGATATCCAACGCATAGTTATATTATTGAATCTATGGAAAAAGTAGGCTATGAACTCAGAAATATAATCATCTGGGACAAAAGAAATTTAGTAAACAAGGTAGGTATTTTTGGATGGCCAAGCAATTACATTACTCTTAGTACAACCTTTGAATATATACTTGATTTCTGGAGAAAACCATGATCACCTATCCCAAATTGATAAAAAAATTGAAGAAAATAAAAGACATGGGTTATATTAAAACCCATAGAGCAGGAAATACAGGCATTGGGAAAACACTGGAAGACCTTTTAGAAATAACCGAAAATAATGTTCCCGGCCCAAACGCTGTAATGATTGAGTTGAAATCTGCAAGGAAAAATGTTTCAAGTATGCTTACCCTGTTTACAAAATCGCCTCTTCCACCTGGGGCAAATTCTATTTTATTGGAAAGATTTGGGTATGAAGGTAGACATGGTAGAAAAAGATTAGAAACAACGGTAAATGCTGTGAAATATAATCAATTGAAAGGAAAAATCGGTTTTAAAATTGATATCCAAAAAGATAGAGTAAATCTCATAACTGCTGAAAACGAGATTACGGCTTATTGGGATAAAGAAACGCTCAAGAATTATTTTGAAAGGAAGCTTCCAAAATTATTGTATGTGAAAGCAGGAACGAAGGGTAGTGGTTCTAATGAGGAGTTTTGGTTTAGTGAAGCCTGGTTATTAAGTGGTTTTGATTTTGATAGTTTTGTTCAGTTGTTGAAAGAGGGGACAATTCTTGTTGACATAAGAATTGGACAGTATCCTGATGGCAGAACGCATGACCACGGTACAGGGTTTAGGGTTTTTCCAGATAAATTGGATTTATGTTTCAGCCATAGAGAGAGGATAATGTGATGCGAAAGGCAATGAGAAAAATATCCGCCAAGCCGAACTCTGCGGAAACTTTCGGTTTCCTTGCCTCGCCTTCGGCTCGGTCATATAACAGAGCGTATCTGGCTCCGCTACGCTTCCCCCAAATTTATTTCTGGCAACCGAATAGAGAATATTAAATATACCTAAGTATACTATAGTATATGGTGGTATATAATGAAGGCAACGACAATAAAAATCTATGAAGACACTAAAAGTAGATTAGATGCCTTTAGAGAATATAAAAACGAAAGTTATGATGAAGTTATAAAAAAAGTAATTTATATTGCAAAAAATGTTAAAGCAGAGCCAGAACTTAGTATAGAAACACTCGAAGCAATCAAGAAAGCGAGGGAAAGAATCAAAAGAGGGCGCTTCTTAACCGAAGAAGAAGCTAGAAAGCGGCTAGGGTTGTAATGTACACAATCACTTTTGAACGATTAACAGGAAGAACAGACTACAAATTAAGAGTGGGTGATTATAGGGCAATAGCAGACATATCACAGAAAAATAAAACAATCCAAGTCACATTAATAGGACATAGGAAAAACATATACAGGAATCTATGATATGTTAGAAATCAACTCTCCGCCCGCATCTTGATCATCAGATTTGTTCCAATACTGATAATTCCAACAGATACTTTTTAACTAAATGCAGATGAATAGTATTGGAGATTGATATGGCAATTCATCCAATTGAATACCGATATGGCACGCCTGAGATGAAAAGAATCTGGACCGAAGAGGCGAAGCTCAGGAAGCTGTTGGAGGTAGAGAGAGCGCTGGCAAAGGCAGAGGCAGATGTGGGATTGATTTCGAAAAAAGCCGCAGAGGCGATTGCTGCCGGCATCAAAAAAGTCACCGTGGACAGGGTCAAAGAGATCGAGGAGGACATTCATCACGACATGATGGCGGTGGTACTTGCACTGGCTGAACAATGCGGAGACGCTGGTGGATGGGTTCATTTCGGCGCCACTTCCAATGACATTCTGGATACGGGGCTGGCACTCCAGTTGAGGGATGCCGTAGAACTTTTAGAGGCGAAACTGGATAAGCTGAATAATGCATTGCTCAATCAAGCGGAAGCGCATAAACACACCGTCTGTGCTGGCAGAACGCACGGCCAGATCGGAGTCCCGACTACATATGGGCTCCGCTTTGCAATATGGGCATCCGAAGTGGACAGGCATCTCCAGCGGCTGGACCAATTGAGGCCCAGGATTCTCGTCGGTCAGATGAGCGGTGCGGTGGGCACTGGAGCCGCTTTTGGCCCTGATGCAATTAAAATCAAGGATAAAACGATGAAACTATTGGGATTAGACGCAGTCGATGTCTCCAATCAGCTCATCCAGCGCGATAGACATGCAGAGTTCATAATGTTCCTGGCGAATGTCGCAACGACACTTGACAAGGTCTGCATCGAGATTCGAAACCTCCAGCGCAGTGAGATTGCCGAGGTAGAAGAAGGCTTTGGCACCAAACAGGTGGGTTCGTCCACCATGCCGCACAAACGCAATCCGATAAAATCTGAACAGGTATGCGGACTGGCTAGAGTTATTAGGGCATATGTGGAGCCTGCCTTATTGAACAACACGCTCTGGGATGAGCGCGACCTGACCAATTCCTCGTGTGAGCGGATTATCATCCCTGAAGCGGTAATCCTCACCGACCACATCATCAATCTGACGGCGGACATCATCAAAAACCTTCGATTCAACCCCGAAAACATCCGCCGCAATTTAGAGCTCTTGCGTGGAGTGAACATGGCCGAAGCGGTGATGATAGCGCTGGCAAAGAAGGTTGGAAGACAGGAGGCACACAGGGTCGTCAGAAAATGCGCGATGGAGGCGCATACATCAGGTGAGCACATGAGAGATGTCCTTCTTAAAGAGGCAATTGTCACCAAACATCTCACGCCTGACGAGATCGAGCATCTGATGGACCCAAACAATTACATCGGCACGGCCGTCGAACAGGTGGAGAGCGTCGTGAAGAAATTGAGGAGATAACCAAAGGATACCCCCGACATGATAAGCGACGAAGGAACTGTCGTCAAGCTCCTCGGTGATGCGTTGCAAAAAGCGGTTGCTGAAAGACTTGCTCCAAAAACAGGGCTCGCGTTTTCTGGCGGAGTGGACAGTTCGCTGATAAGTGCAATGGCTCGAAGTGATATAAGTGATATGAATCTATATTCCGTTGGATTTGAAGGGTCTCACGACCTTCGACATGCCCAGTATGCTGCTGAATTGCTGGAACTGGATGGCAACCTGCACACCAAAATCATCACCCAGAAAGAGATAGAGGAGCATATACTGGATGTCATACGGTCGGTCAAGAGCTCTGACCTGATGGCGATCGAAATAGGACTTCCGCTGTTCATCACGGCCAGAGAAGCGCACAAGGACGGCATGAAGGTAATGCTCTCTGGGCAGGGCGCGGACGAATTATTTGCAGGGTATCAGCGCTATATACGAAGTGTTGAATTTCCGAAGGAAATACAACTCCGCCATTTCTTCAAAATGGCGCACTTGCATCTTGCAGATGAGATAGAAAAAGATGTCAAGAATCTTGTCGAGATCGGCGTTAAAAGAGACCACGCGGTGGCATCTGCAAACTCCATTGAACTGAGAACGCCATATCTCGATCGGAATGTCATCGAAATAGGTTTGCAGATAGCTCCAGAATTGAAAATCCGTAAAAAAGATAGAACTTATATGAGGAAGTACATTCTGAGAAGGGTAGCCGAAAACATCATACCACATGAACTCGCTTGGATGGAAAAGAAGGCAATGCAATACGGCACTGGTGTGCACAGAGAGCTTGGCAAGCTTGCCATATCCCGTGGATTTGAGAGCACCAAGTGCTACCTCACCTCACTTGCGCAAGAAGTAATTTAGTGATAGATATGATTACCAAAAGAGATGTAGAACACATCGGATGGCTGGCAAGGATAAAACTGACAGAAGAAGAAAAGAGTAAGTTTACGGAGCAGTTTAACTCCATATTGGACTATTTTGAGAGACTGGATGAAGTGGACCCGGATGTGCCTCCCGCCCATAATATATCTGGACTTGTGAACGTTTTTCGGGCTGATGTCGTGAGAGGTTCCATGAGTCGGGATGATGCCCTCGACAATGCGCCCAAGAAGGAGGGGGAATTTTTCAAAGGTCCGAGGGTCGTGTAGACATGAACGTCAGCGAGGCAAAAAAGAGGGCAGAGGATGAATCCGTGGAAGAAGTAGTCACATCCCTATTTGACAATATCGAAAAAAGCGAGCTAAACGCATTCATAACCCTTGCAAAGGAGAGCGCATTGAAGGAGGCGAGGAAGGTAGACAGAAACGGTGCGAAAGGGGCACTGGGAGGGATTCCAATTGCGCTCAAGGACTGTATCTCTACCAAGGGCATAGAGACTACGTGTGGCTCCAGAATTCTAAAGGGATATGTACCGCCCTATGATGCTCATGTCGTCGAACGATTGCGGGCAGAGGGTGCAATCATAATCGGAAAAACGAACATGGACGAATTTGCGATGGGGCCATCCACGGAAACCAGTTATTTTGGCCCCACCAAGAATCCGCATGATTTGAGCCGCGTGGCAGGTGGCTCTTCTGGCGGAAGTGCAGCAGCCGTGGCAGGAGAGGGTGTTCCAATTGCGCTGGGCTCGGATACTGGCGGGTCGGTCCGCTGTCCTGCATCATTCTGCGGCATAGTGGGATTAAAGCCAACCTACGGACTGGTATCCAGATATGGATTGATCGCATATGCCAATTCGTTAGAGCAAATCGGCCCTTTTGCTTGCAACGTAGAGGATGTTGCGCTCCTCCTGAATGTGATCGCAGGCTATGACCCAAGAGATTCGACCTCTATGGATAAAAAATGTGAATACACGAAAGAGCTCAGGGACGATGTATCCGATGTAAAAATAGGCGTGCCAAAGGAGTTCTTCGGCGAAGGTATCGATGAAGATGTGGAAAAAGCGGTATGGGATGGCATCAAAATTCTGGAAGACGTGGGCGCATCCTACACAGAAATCAGCTTGCCGCACACCAAATACTCCCTGGCAGCTTACTATATCATCGCGATGTCGGAAGCCAGCTCCAATCTAGCGCGATTTGATGGGCTTAGATATGGTCTTCGTTTGGGAAAGGATGAGGATTGGCATACCACGTTTTCAGAGATAAGGGCACAGGGTTTTGGGGAGGAAGTGAAACGAAGGGTCCTCTTGGGCACATATGCGCTCTCAGCTGGGTATTATGGAAAATATTATCTAAAAGCGCTAAAGGTGCGCACGCTGGTCAAGCGTAATTTTGATGCTGCGCTGAAAGATGTAGACGTCCTTATCACGCCGACCATGCCGTTCCCAGCGTTCAAGATAGGCGAAAAGACCGATGACCCGCTGGCTCTGTACTTGGCAGATGTGAACACCGTTCCGATTAACCTGGCAGGCGTGCCCTCCATATCGGTCCCATGTGGATTCTCGGGAAAACTGCCGATCGGCATGCAAATCATCGGGCGCCACTTCGATGAGGGCAAAATCCTAAGGATGGCATATACCTTCGAACGACATGCAGGGGTGAGATGTTGAAGAGCCGTAAAGAGCCTGGGGACGTTATCATTGGTCTAGAAGTCCACGTGCAGCTGAACAAACTCAACTCAAAGCTGTTCTGCGGTTGTTCACCTAAATACCACGATGCCGAGCCAAACACGCATACGTGCCCGGTCTGCCTTGGGCTGCCTGGCGCATTGCCTGTCCTGAACGAGGGTGCCGTAGTGGATGCCGTCAAGGTAGCGCTAGCGTTGAACTGCAAGATCGAGGAGCGGACGCTATTTTATCGAAAGAACTACTACTATCTTGATCTGCCGAAGGGCTTTCAGATTTCACAATACGATTATCCGATTGCTATAGATGGAAAAATCAGCGTTAATGGGACAGGAGGGGGCGAGCGCCATATCAGGATCAGAAGGGTGCATATAGAGGAGGACCCGGCACGACTGGTGCATAAAGGTCCCATCGAATGCTCGCGATATTCATTAATCGACTATAACAGATCTGGCGTGGCGTTGATCGAGGTGGTGACAGAACCAGACCTGCGATCGCCAAAAGAGGCGAGGGAGTTCCTGAATGTGTTGAGGAACATACTGGAGTATTTGGATGTCTTTGACGAGTCTCTGGAGGGTGCCCTAAGGGTCGATGCAAACATATCACTGGCAGGCGGAACCAGAACCGAAGTGAAAAACATATCCTCCTACAGAGGCGTGGAAAAGGCGCTGTTGTTCGAGATTGTACGCCAGAAAAACCTGGTGCGGAGGGGCATCAAAATCACGCAGGAGACGCGCCATTACGATGAGAAAAGGGGAGTCACGATCTCGCTCAGGACTAAAGAAGAGGAGCAGGACTACAGGTATTTCCCGGAACCTGACCTGGTGCCGCTTGGAGTGTGCAACAGGATTGATGATATCAGAGAGAGTTTGCCAGAGCTGCCAGATACTAAGCGCCAGCGATTCGTCCAACAGTATGGCATATCAGAGTATCATGCAAAAGTGCTCACCTCTGAACTAAGGCTATCTAACTTTTTTGAAACCGTCGCATCTGAAATAGACCCCATTTTAAGCGCCACATGGATTGCAGACGTTTTGAAGGGCGAGTTGAATTATCGCGGCTTGGGCATCAGCGCATTTCCACCCAAACACATGATACAAATTTTGCAAATACTGAGGGGGAAAAATATCACGGAAAAGAGCGCAGTGCAGGTCATACGAACGATACTGGACAGGGGCGGTGAGCCGGCCGATATCATCAAACAAAAGGGCCTTATAAAAGTAGAGGAAAGTACAATTGCCAAGGCAGTCGCCGAGGCCATCAAAGAGAACCCTGCTGCAGTTCAAGATTGCCGCAATGGAAAAAATGAGGCGCTGCATTTTCTTATGGGACAAGTGATGAAGAAGACGCACGGAAGGGCAGACCCAAACATAGTTAATAAATTGCTAAAGGAGAAGTTACAATGCACCTGATAATCACCGAGAAAAACAATACGGCAAAGAGAATTGCGCAAATTCTATCAAAGGGGTCGGTAGAGCAGAAGAAGATTGACGGAGTAAACATATATGAATACGATGACAGTACGATTGTTGGATTGAGCGGTCACATCGTCACCATCGATTTTCCAGATAGATATAATAACTGGTCAGAGGTGGAGCCGCACGAATTGATAGAGGCCGAAATCATCTCAATTCCGGTCCAAAAAAAGATCGTCAACGTGCTCAAAAAACTGGCGAAAAAGGCAGACAGAATCACGATTGCTACCGATTACGATCGAGAGGGGGAGTTGATTGGCGTGGAGGCGCTGCGGTTGACCCTGTCAACCGTTCCAGTGGACAGGGTGCGGTATTCAGCAATTACGCCATCCGAGATCGCCAATGCGTTTTTAAACCCATCTAATATCGATTTGAACCTGGCATCAGCAGGCGAGGCGCGCCAGAAGATCGACCTGGTGTGGGGTGCTGCGCTGACCAGATTTATCTCGCTGTCATCGCGCCGCCTCGGCAAGAATTTTCTTTCGGTCGGACGTGTACAGAGTCCACTGCTTGCTCTGCTGGTCAACAGAGAAAAAGAGATAGAGGCATTTAAGACGACGCCATACTGGGAGATTCATGCGCTGTGTCGAAACGGCGGCGAATTCACCGCAAAGCATGAAAAGGGGCGCTTTCTGGAGAAGGGCGAAGCCGAATCTATCATATCACGACTGGGTAGAGAGGGAATTATCTCCAAGTTGGAACAGGAAGAACAGATTGAGAACCCCCCCATACCGTTTAACACAACCGAATTTTTAAGGGCATCCAGTGCGATAGGCCTCTCGCCTGCAAATGCAATGAGAATCGCCGAAGGGCTATATATCGATGGATGGATCAGTTACCCGCGCACGGATAACACGGTCTACCCAAAGAGCCTTGATACGAGAGAGATTATCAGGTCATTATCCAAACACGACGAATTTAAAGAACATGCTGATGCCCTGCTTAAAAAAGATGTGTTAAAACCCACCAGGGGCAAAAAGGAGACGACCGACCATCCTCCCATATATCCAGTCACAGCTGCGAAAAAGAGCGCTCTGGGAGTGGACGAGTGGAAGATTTATGAACTCGTCGTGCGGAGGTTCTTTGCGACATTTGCAGACCCTGCCATATGGGAGAATACCAAAGTTTCGGTCGATATCGGCGGCGAGACTTTCAAAGCAGACGGACTGCGGTTACTCGACGCTGGTTGGCGCTGGCATTATCCATATAATACTCCTAAAGAGACAATCTTGCCCTCACTGAGAAACGACGAGCAATTGGATATCGTAAAAGTCGATTTGATTGAGAGAGAAACTAAACCGCCGAAACGATATGGACAGGGTACCCTGATCAAGAAGATGGAAGATCTGGGACTCGGCACTAAATCCACGCGACATGAGATGCTGAGCAAGTTATATGCACGTGGATATGTGTATGGAAACCCGGTAAGGCCCACGAAAACAGCGATGGTAGTAGTCGATACGCTGGAGAGGTATGCAGAAATAATCACCCAACCAGATATGAGCAGGACGCTCGAAGAGGACATGGATGGGATTGCAGAAGGGCGAATTAGCGAGGAGGCGGTGGTACAAGAATCAAAGGATATGCTGAACTCGGTATTCGGGGTTTTAAACGAGAGACGCGAGCATATAAGCGATTCGCTCAGGAAAGGATTGCGCGAGGAGAACATCATCGGTGCCTGCCCAGAATGCAGTTCGGACCTGACCGTACGTAGATCCAAGAGAGGAGGGCGCTTTATAGGATGCACAGGATACCCAGATTGTACTTTCACGCTGCCCCTCCCGAAAAGCGGGCGTCTGATCGTCACCCAGAATAGCTGCGAGATTCACGGACTGCATATGGTTAAAATCATAAGCAAGGGGCGCAGGGCGTGGGACCTCGGATGCCCATATTGTAATTATATTGAATGGCAAAAATCGAAGAAGGAGTGAGAATTGGATTAAAAGATTGTTAAGTGGAATTTTGCTTGGCGATTATAGAAGGAAGCATAAATATGAATAAAATAGAGTTGAAATCTATAAAAATCTATAATATAAAGAATCAAATAAGATAAGATTAAATATATTAACTTTTAGACATCATTATCATGAAGTATAAGGTTATTATCCACTCTCTGCGAGAGATGTGATAAAGGCTCTCTCAAAAGCTGGTTTTTAAGTCCATCATGTTTGACGCGAAACCTATATATTATATGATGCACGTGTACTAAAATATGATACAATTGTATCAAAAAATTACACAACTGAAAGTACTACATCATTTCCTGGAAAATCCATATGAGTCCTTTTATTTAAGGGAGATTGCTCGTCTGTTAAATATGAGTCCTATGACCGTAAAAAGAACGCTGGATTTGGTAGTAAATCAAAGATTTTTGACAAAAAAGAAAGTGAAGAATCAGATACTTTACAGAGCCAACATGGACAGCGCTGCCTTCAAACATTTTAAAATCGCATACAATCTTGCGTGGCTTGAAGAGAGGAGAGCTGTGAAGATCATCAGAACAACGATGAAAAATGTGAGGGCAATTCTTTTATTCGGGAGCTACGCAAAAGGAGAAAATGATGCGAAAAGTGATGTGGATTTATTGGTAGTTTCAAGAGACAGACAAACTCCAGATCTCGCTGAGCGTCTTGAACATCGTGGTAGAGATTGGTTGGACATCGGTAGAGAAGTAAATTTACTTAACTTTTCTATCACTGAGTGGTCAAGACAGGCCAAAGAGAATAGAGCGTTGTATCTAGACGTAATCACGGAAGGTATCGTGCTCTACGGGACGAGGCCGGTGGTAGAATGAGTCTAGACGAGTGTTACAGGAAACGATTGCTGAGGAAAGGTAGGCCAGACAAACTTAAAGCCAAAAAGGCTATTGAAATCGCTGAGCAAAAACTATACAGGGCTACGGAATTGTTTGACCATAATTTTCCGGATGAGGCGATGGTTGCGAGCTATACTGCGATGCTCCAATCTGCCAGGGCGTTATTGTTCAAGGACGGCGTATTTGAGAGGAGTCACTGGTGCGTCATCGAATATCTCAGAGAAAATTATGTCAAAAAGAGGTTGTTAGAGCCAAGCCATGTAAATTGGTTGGATATTTATAGACAAGACGCGCAAATTTATTAAAGCGATTAAAAAATTAGTGTGATTGGTAATTATATTTACTTTTTGATCGCCCTAACGATCTCCTCAATCTTAGACCGCACGTCGCCCCTTTCCACAGCCGTTCCAGTTACGATGACGTCTGCGCCTGCCTTAACACATTGTCCTGCAGTCACGCCGTCCCTGACCCCACCGCCAACGATGAGTTTGGTATCGCCAATGGCCTCCTTGACCGCCTTGATCATAATGGGCGGAACTGATTTATCTGCGCCTGACCCTGCTTCAAGATAAACCCAGCGCATTCCAAGATATTTTGCTGCAAGCGCGTAGGCTGCCGCCAGTTCTGGCTTTTCCCTTGGAATCAACTTGGCATCTCCCACCCAGCCAACCGTTCCGCCAGGTGCGATGACGATGTACGCCATTGGAATGGGCTCGATGCCGTATTTTTTGATGAGAGGCGCCCCGAGAGCCTGGTGAGTGATGAGGTATGTCACGTCTCTGGAATTCAGTAAGGTCATGAAGAACACCGCATCCGCATGTTTGTTCAGCCCACCCGCATCGCTTGGAAACAGAATCGTCGGCAGGTCCACTTGTTCTTTGACCGCCAATATGGTCTGGTCGAGTTTTGTGCCACCTGCCCCTGTAGAGCCACCGACCATGATGGCATCGGTTCCACCTGTGGATGCTTCAGCCGCTATCTTTGCTGCTACCTCGGGGCTCTGTGAATCCGGGTCTATTAACGTCAGGTGTGCGGCTCCATCCCGTCGAATGACCTCATTGAGGTGTGCTTCTACCGTCACGCTTATCCCTTTCCTGCCTTGCTCATCTTGGATTTCATTCGCAATCCTGTATAACCGCATTTTCTGCATCTGTCAGCCCGTACCGAATTGCGCGCTTTACATTTCATGCATATTTTAACATTGAGTAATTTTTTCTCTGCCTCTGGAAATCGTGCCATGATATCATCTCCATTCGTATGACGTTTAACAGTCAATATAGCATTTAATATTAACCTTAATCTTAACAAATTCTACAGTATTCTATAGTATTATAGTATGGTTATGCTCTTTAATATAACCAATATACCAGAACACCCAAAGGCAAAAAGAGTATATATAAGAAAAACAATCACTATATCATAAAGCACAAGAGGTGAACTTTATAATAGGTTCTACAGAATTACTGTTGCTAATATTGTTGTTATTTATTGGTGGATTGTTCTCTCTTTCCTTTAAACCAATTAGAAAAGCAACTGGGGCAGTTTTAATTGTCGCTGGAATAATTTTTAGTCTTACTGGAATTGGCATGATTATTGGGTTGCCACTAATCTTTTTTGGAGTAATATTAGTCGTAATTTAAGACGTGTACACTCCGACGGTGGAAAGGGCAAGAGTATGGCAGACCCTCAGATGATATAGCTATTGTCTATCCCAATCATAGTAGCTATAAAATCTTCCTTGGTATTTCAGTTCCAAACTTTGTAAAAACTATGGAAAACCATTATAAATCACATATACCCCTCCTGAATTTCAATCACTTCCTTGCTATCCTTTGCCCCCGAATACTCTTCCAGTGGCGCCCTGTTGAGTTCTAAAAATTCCAATCCCCACTTGAATTTAGCGAGAATTTGTTCTGCCCGTTCCCTTTGTCCAAGAATATATAATGCTGCCGCCAGCGCCTCGACACTGCTCAGCTTGAACGGTTTGCCATAGTTAACGGGATTTGCGGCAAGCAAGAACGGCAACGCTCTATGCACCATCCGTTTTTCCCTGAGCAAAGAAAAAACCCGTTCAACCTCTTCCCACGAACAATCAAGCACGATGATGCCCTTCTGTGCCCATTTCCCGTCGACAGGAGAAAATGCCCTTTCCGCGGTGGGGTCGAGCAATATCGCGCCAGAAGGTAGCCTTTTTATAGCATTGTACAATCTAACCATGCCGAGCCGCACCAATTTTTTAGCAGTGCATTTCTTGGGCGCGCATTGGTGCGCGTGATATACATATAAGGGGACATCCATCATCGACATTTATTTACGTCCAAAGCATATTAACCCTTAAGAATGCGCCGATAGTCTAGTGGCCATGACATGGGCCTTCCAACAACCTTTTAAAAAAGGGTGGTTCCTGCTTCGCGGAAACACCTTCACTCTGCGTAGCAGAGGTGAAGGTTGATCAAAAAATGTGCTGCACTCGCTAACGCTCGGCAGCACTAAGGAAATTCTCACAATAATCAACTACAAGAACGATCAACCTGCTCACTGCTCCGTGTGGCAGATGGAACATCTGCCACTCCGTCTAAATCTCCGGATTTAGTCGGCAGTGAGAGGGCCTCTACGAAGTAGCGGCTCCTGTTTGCAGGTTGGTTTGCAGGTTGGAACAGCGCGACCCCATGACCTATTGAGCGAAGCGAGATAGGTCGTCGAAATGATCAACCTGTTTGCAGGTTGGTTTGCAGGTTGGAAGATAGCCCATGACCCGGGTTCAAATCCCGGTCGGCGCATTAAAGAGGAGTCCAAGTGAAGCAGAAAAGCTGGATACGCGACATGGCGAAACAGCGCATAGAAAGGCTGTTTGAACTTGCCGAACAGGAATTCAGGGAGCATCCAGAAAGGAGCGACATATATATCCACCTGGCAAGGCGAATCGGAATGCGCCACAACGTCAGGATTCCGAGAGAACTGAAGAGACGGATGTGCAGGCACTGTTACTCTTATCTCGTGCCAGGTGGCAACGCGCGTGTGCGACTGCGGGGAGAATACGTGGCAGTAACCTGCCTATCATGTAAAAAATTGATGAGATATCCATATGGACAAAAAAAGGCTATATAAACTCAAGTCAGATGCGGCATTGCTCGACCCGGTTATGCAGGTTGGCAAAAACGGCGTTACGGAAATGCTTGCAGATGAGTTGAAAGGGCAATTGAAGAAGATGCGCCTTGTCAAGGTCAAATTCCTTAGGTCTGCTACGGATGGCGCAGGGATAGAGCAAGTTGCACAACAGCTCTCTCAAGCGACAAAATCCGAGTTAATCGAGATAAGGGGGAGAACTGCAGTATATTTTAAAAGATGAGCGATAGATTAATCAACTATCATATTTCCTTAGTAGGACGAATATTATAAGTAGGTTCACGTTATTGAATGGAGGTTGAATATGACGACGGTTTATGATGTGCCAGCACATGAGCTCATAATTAAAGTAGCAGAGCACTTAAAGAAGAATGAAAAATGTACGCCACCTGAGTGGGCGGCTTACGTAAAAACAGGTGTGCACAAAGAGCTGTCACCGTTGAATTCTGATTGGTGGCATATCAGGTGTGCATCAATCCTCAGGCGAATATACATAGATGGCCCAGTAGGAGTGGAGCGGCTCAGATCATTCTATGGCGGGAGGAAAAACAGAGGGTCACGGCCCGAGCGATTCTTCAAAGGAAGCGGTTCAATTGCACGCAAAGCGCTCAGGCAATTAGAAGATATAGAGTACGTTCGCACCATGAAAAACGGCCGGGTCATCTCGCCACAAGGTAGGTCATTTCTGGATAAAATCGCAAATGAAGTTAAATCTAAATCTGCGTGAAGAAGATTTCGCCCTGTGCCAGTTCGAAGAACTGGTAGAGTTGTAATCCCGAAGGGATTTCAACATCGTAAAATATTGAGCGTGATATAATGGTCGACGAAATCGAAGATATCAGGAGAAGAAAACTAGAAGAATTGAGGCGGACACAGATGCAGGCGGCACAAGAAGATGCAGTACATGCAGAGGTACTTGCCAAAAAGCAGGCAATTCTCCGCCAGATACTGACGCCAAGTGCGAGGGAGAGGCTCACAAATATACGAATGACGCGCCCCGAATTTGCCAGTCAAATAGAGGGGCAGTTAATAATGCTGGCTCAGAGCGGACGGTTGCAGGCGATGATCGACGATGGCCAACTCAGGCAGATATTATTGCGGATTCAGCCAAAGAAGAGAGATATAAATATTCGACGAGGTTGAAGGGGTGAATGATGAGTAAGAAGACAAAGGGTAAAAAGATGAAATTGGCAAAGGCTACTGCCCAGAATCGACGCGTTCCTGTCTGGGTGATAATGAAGACCAACAGGACAGTGACGACACATCCAAAAAGACGAAGCTGGAGACGCAACGATTTAGACATATAGTGCTGGTGATAACATGGCAGATGGAAAAGAACAGATTTATACGATCCCATTGAAAGATACAAAAAAGGTGCCGAGATGGCGGAGAAGTAAAAGAGCGATGAAGGAGATTAGAGAATATTTAATAAGGCATATGAAGGTCGACCCGGAAAAGCTCCACTTGGACGAAAGCATAAATAAAAAAATCTGGGAGCGCGGAAGTGAAGCTCCGCCCTCCAAAATTCGAATTAAAGCGATGAAATTCGAGGACGGGGTCGTCGAAACGGAAGTTGTGAAGTGATTGGTATAAATGCCAGATAAGTTGTATATTAATGGAAGTCCATACATCGGCGTATTTGGCACAAGCACCGAGGATGTCGTGGTCCTACCGACAAACATTCAAGAGCACGTATTCAAGGAAATATGTAAGGCATTGGATGTCCAGGGCGTAAAGACGCTTATCGGGGGCAGTTCTGTGCTGGGTGCGCTGATATGTGGAAATTCTTCTGGTTTTATTGTGCCACAATATGCACTGGATGACGAAATTGCAAAACTCGAAAAACATGTGCAAGTTTCAAGATTGCAGGGCAAGATGACCGCGGTCGGAAATTTAGTCCTATCAAACGATAGCACTGCAATGGTACACCCGGACATGTCTAAAAAAGCGATCAGGGCAATCAAGGATACCCTAAACGTGGAAGCATATAAAGGAACAATAGGCGGATTGAAAACTCCTGGGGCGGCAGGAGTGGCAACCAACAAAGGTGTGCTGGTCCATCCCAATGCTACCAGTGCAGAACTGAAGTTTCTGGAGGATATATTTAACCTGCCGGTGAACGTCAGCACTATAAACTATGGGCATAAGTTGATCGGTTCTGCACTGCTGGTAAACTCGAAGGGATATGTAGCCGGAGGAGATACAACTGGGCCCGAACTGGGAAGAATCGAAGAGACTCTTGGCTTTATATGAGGTGATATTTATGAAGAAATACATCGTACAGGGAGAATTCAGGGCAGGAACGGAATGGGAAAAATTTACGAAGATGATTTCAAGCCAGAATGAAAAGACAGTAGTTGAAAAAACATACTCCTTGATGGGCAGCGAACATGGCCTAAAAAGGAATTTTGTTAGAATTCATTCGGTAAAAGAAAGAATTCGTTAGAATTCATTCGGTAAAAGAAAGAATTCGTTAGAATTCATTCGGTAAAAGAAAGAATTCGTTAGAATTCATTCGGTAAAAGAGGAATGAAAATGGACAAAGATGAGCTTCAAGATATCGTCGCCATGACACAAGAATATCAAGCCAGGGCGGGAATATATCAGCAGCAGCTCGCGCTAATCGACGTCTCGCTGGGTGAGTGCGAGAGTGCCATAAAGACGCTTGAAGAATTGGAGAATAAAAAAGCAGGTGAAGAGCTCCTGGTTCCAATTGGTGCAGGGGTGTACATGCATGCTACAATAACCCGGGCCGATGATGTCTTGATGGAGCTCGGCGCCAGCATAAGTGCAGAGAAGAATATAACCGAGGCAAAAGACGCACTGGTAAAGAGAAAAACTCAACTGGGCAAAACGCACGAGCATTTGGGCAAAAGTTTGCGCGAAATATACGACGAGATGCAAAAATTGCAGATGAAAGCAGCGCAATACAGGTGAGTCGATGTTCAATGACCTGAAGAAGACGTTCGGTGCTTTTATAGAGGAAACGAAAGTGTTCCTTATCGAACGTGAATTCATAATAGATGAAAAGAGCCTGGAAACGCCATTATGGAGCCTCGAACTGGCGCTTCTCGAAGGTGATGTCGCACTGCCGGTGGCAGAAGATATCGTCCAATCCGTGAGAACTGAACTACTCGGCACGACAAGAAAATGGCGCACCGATCTCGACGAAATTCTGAAGGATGCGCTGCGCAAAGCAATAGCAGATGTATTTACTGCTAATTGTTTCGATTTTGATGAATATATAGAAAAAGTCGAAAAACCAGAGAACATCGTTTTTGTAGGAGTCAATGGAACTGGAAAAACGACCACGATTGCAAAAATCGCTCACCATCTGGCAAACAGAGGATACTCGGTCGTCATGGCATCCGGCGACACGTTTCGCGCTGGAGCGACCGAACAAATAGATAAACATGCCGAACGGCTGGGGATTAAGCTGATCAAACATCAGCCTGGAGCAGACCCCGCTGCAGTGATATATGATGCAATTCAATACGCAAAAGCGCGACAAAAGGATATCGTCCTCTCGGATACTGCTGGGCGCATGCACACGAATATAAATCTGATGGATCAACTCAAGAAGATATGCAGGGTGACCGACCCGGGTCTGGTCATATTCGTCGACGAAGCCACGGCTGGCAACGACGCTGTCGAGCGGGCGAAACAGTTCAATGATTCCATCGGCATCAATGGATCGATTCTGACGAAAGTGGATGTGGATGCAAAGGGTGGAGCTGCGCTTTCAATCGCATTTATCACGGGAAAACCGATATTATTTCTTGGAACTGGTCAAAAATATGACGACCTGTCTAAATTCAAACCAGATTGGCTATTAAATCGATTATTTGAGGGATAGGAATGATTGGTGATCTTGGTAGTTCGCTGCGCGATGTGATTAAAAGGGTCGCCAGGGCCAATAGAATAGATAAGCGCACAATAGATGAAATTGTCAAGGACATCCAGCGGGCGCTGTTGCAGGCAGATGTCAATGTCAAACTTGTCATGCAACTCTCATCCAGAATTAGAGAGAGGTCTCTCGAGGAGAAACCTGTGGCAGGAGCAGATCCAAGAGAACATGTCATAAAGATAGTCTACGAAGAGCTTGTCAAAATCATCGGCGAAGGCGCAGACATGCCACTGGGCGAACAGACTATATTGATGGTGGGCTTGCAGGGCAGTGGAAAGACCTCCACCACGGCAAAGCTAGCCAGATTTTTCCAGCGGAAAAGGCTAAAGCCGGGCGTAATATGCGCCGACACATACAGGCCTGGCGCTTACGAGCAGTTGAAACAGCTGTGTGAACGAATCGATGTCCCATTTTACGGCGAAAGAGACAATTCAAATCCGATTTCAATCATAAAGAAAGGGATGAAAGAACTGGAAAGATGTGAGATTAAAATCGTCGATACCGCTGGGCGCCATGCACTTGAAAGGGATTTGATCGAGGAGATGAAGGATATCCATGAACTTATAAGGCCAAATCAAAAACTGCTCGTCCTCGATGCCTCAATCGGCCAGGCCGCGAGCGAGCAGGCAAAAGCGTTCAACGATGCAATCGGGGTCACAGGCGTCATAATAACCAAGATGGATGGTACTGCCAAGGGAGGTGGCGCACTGTCAGCGGTTTCTGAAACCAATTCGCCCATTGCGTTTATAGGAATGGGGGAAGCCGTCGATGACCTGGAGCGATTTGACCCAGACGGTTTCATCTCCAGACTGCTCGGAATGGGAGATATCAAAAGTCTAATCGAGCGTGCTGAAGAGATAGTATCTCCCGCAGACGTGGACGTAAAGTCGATGATTCGGGGGCGCTTTACGTTAAAAGACATGTATAAACAATTGGAGGCCATCGACAAGTTTGGTCCTTTAAAGCATATAATGCAGATGCTGCCCTTTGGAGCGGAGCTCTCTGACGATTCGTGCCAGGTCACAAAGGACAAACTTGCCCGTTACAGGGTAATGATGGATTCAATGACAAACGAAGAGCTCGAAGACCCGAAGATTGTCGGAAGTTCGCGAATGAAAAGGATTGCACGCGGATCCGGCACTTCTCTCGAGGATGTGAGGGAATTGTTGAAGTACCACAAGATAATGCAGAAGACGATGAAGGGTCTGCGGGGCGGCAGGTCACCGATGCAAAAACTGATGAAGAAGTTTAGGTAGAGGTAATCTATGAAGCCTAAATATAGTATTATAATTGCAACAAAAAATGAAGAAGAAGCCATAGCCAAGGTGCTTTGTTCTATCCCAGAAGAGGTTGCCAAATATTCAGAAACAATAGTTGTTGACTCCTCCACAGATTATACACCGATAATAGCAGAGAGATTGGGAGCAAAAGTAATTAAAGAAAGTAGAAAGGGAAAGGGCAGGGCAATGAAGAAAGGAGTGAAATCAAGCAAAGGGGATGTATTGATATTCTTAGATGGCGATGGTACTGACCCGCCTGAGTATACCCCAAAATTAATAAAAAAGTTGAATAATTCTGATCTCGTTCTGGGTTGTAGAAGTATGGAATGCTTTGAAACAGATGACAAAATGATGAGGCAGATATTCAGAGTTTATGGGTTTTTTGTTAGGCCCCTATTTTATCTTGTGGGCTTTAAAGTCTCAGACCCATTAGCAGGATTTAGAGTAATCAGAAGAAAAGATTGGGATAAACTTGATCTAAAAAGTAATGATTTTGAAATAGAGGCAGAAATGAACGTAAAAGCAACAAACGAAGGATTTGTGGTAAAAGAATTGGCAATACCACATTTGAAAAGGGGAGGAGGTCTCAGAAAAAGTAAGCTTATTACCAATCCAAAAATGTGGTTTAGAATTATGAACGTAGTTTTAAAGTACATCAAAGATGAAAAGTTGAAAGTAAGACTAGAAGACCTTAGAGAAAAGTTAAAGTAAATTGGGGGAAATGTGCTAGATGCTATCCGTGACAGGAGGAGCGTTCGTGAGTTTACGGATGAGACGGTTGACGACCAAACCATCACCGCCGTCCTGGATGCTGGCAGATGGGCACCCTCTGGGCTGAACAACCAGCCATGGCGATTCATCGTGATCAGGGATGTTGGCACCATTGACAGGATCTCTCAGTGCACCAAATACAGCGATGTTGTTAGAAGTGCCCCATTGCTAATAGCTATTTTCATAGACACAAATGCGATGTATGATCGAACCAAAGATGTACAAGCGATTGGTGCATGCATACAAAATATGCTCATAGCCATCCACAGCATGAGCTTGGGAGCGGTATGGCTCGGGGAAATACTAAGCCAAAAGGAAAAAGTCAATGAAATATTGGACGCTCCTGACTCCCTGGAATTGATGGCGGTGCTCGCTATCGGTCATCCAACAGGCGAGAGGAGGGCCTCTACGAGAAAAGCCATCAGAGAGACCGCATACAAGGAGCGGTATGATAGTCCATGGGAATAACCCTGTCAGCTTATATTTTGTTTTGAATTTCATAGTTGTATGCCCCTAAAAATGATCGACTTTAACTGATGGATATATTAAAGATGTGAT
The DNA here is from genome assembly GCA_002813105.2 of Methanosarcinales archaeon Met12. Taxonomy (NCBI): domain Archaea; kingdom Methanobacteriati; phylum Methanobacteriota; class Methanomicrobia; order Methanosarcinales; species Methanosarcinales archaeon Met12. The sequence continues at coordinate 405,953 of CP017966.2, forward strand.
ATCTTATATCAGAATAGGACAGGGTGATCGACATGAAAAGAGAATTAATGGACATCCTTGCTTGCCCGATGTGTAAAGGCGATCTAAAATTAGAGGTCGAAGAAGGTGATGGAGAAGTGATAACTGGAACGCTTTGCTGCACGAAATGCGATGAACACTATCCAATAGAAGACGGCATTCCGAATCTTTTGCCGCCAGACCTGCGAGATTGATGCCGATATGACTGGGCAATTGCACCAAGGGATACATATCAATCGTAGAGAGGCCAATTCGATCGAGTTCGATGTTCAAGAGCTGATAATTCCACTGAACCCTGGTGAGGAGACCAGTTTTAATATCAAGGTTATCAACTACGGAATGCCGACACATGTGCATCTATCAGCTACTGGAGATATTCGAGATAAGATAACATTTCAGAGCCATAACCCATACGTGCGATATGAAGAAGACGTGCCGATTATAGCGAAGATTCCACGAGGTGAAACTGAGTTCTACACTGGTGAGATTGTCGTGACTACTGGATATGGCTCAAAAAAGAACGGTTTTATCACGAAACTGGGGAAAGAGCCAAGAGAAGATGATGTGCACTTGGTCAATGTGGATAAAAGACTGGGCAGACGCCGGATGGCTAGAATTAAACGAGCGGGCATGCTCCCGGAGCTGCCGCCGGCGCTGCCGATAGCTCTAATCCTCGCCATATTCATCCTACTGTTGACCTTTGTGTTTAAATTCATACCAGAAACAGAAATCGTTGGCGCTATGGCTTTCTCGATTTTGACTGTATTCGTCATTTTATATACCATCACTAAACTCATTAAAGGCATAAAGTAAAAGGGACTCAACATGAAATATATAATGGTCACGGGTGGAGTTATGAGCGGCCTGGGAAAGGGCATCACCGCCGCTTCAATAGGGCGAATTCTGAAAGACAAGGGGTACGATGTCACTGCGATTAAAATCGACCCCTACATAAACATCGATGCGGGTACGATGAATCCATTTCAACACGGAGAAGTCTATGTGCTCATGGATGGTGGAGAAGTTGACCTGGACCTTGGACATTACGAGCGTTTCTTGGATACTGAACTCGCCAGTGAACACAATCTCACGACTGGAAAAATCTACAGAACTGTAATAGACAAAGAGCGTAGAGGGGACTACCTCGGAAAAACCGTTCAGATAATACCTCACATTACAAATGAGATCAAAGAGAGGATAAGAGAAGTTGCCGCAAAAAGCGGAGCCGATATATGTATCGTCGAGATCGGAGGGACCGTGGGCGACATCGAGAGCATGCCATTCTTGGAGGCTGTGCGCCAGATGCACGGTGAGGAAAAAAGAGAGGATTTGGTCCTCATCCACGTCACATTGGTTCCAATGGACCTCGGTGGCGAGCAAAAGACCAAACCAACACAGCACTCGGTCAAGGCGCTACGTGAATTGGGACTTAGCCCAGATGTGATCGTGGCACGGTGCAAGGAGCCATTATTGGCGAGCTCCAAATCAAAGATTTCGCTATTCTGCGACGTGCCAGAAAAGGCTGTGATAAGTGTGCATGATGCCGATAATATATATCTCGTCCCTCCGTTATTGGAAGATGAAAATCTCGATGAGTATCTCATGAAATTGCTCAATCTCAAGGCATCGAAGGACGGAACGAAATGGCACCAGATGATTGAACGGATGAATTCTGCGGACAAAAGCGTCAAGGTCGCGTTGATCGGAAAGTACACGCATGTAGAGGATGCATATTTGAGCATCAAAGAGGCGTTGAAGCATGCAGGCATTGAAAGTGGCTGTACCGTGAGCATCACCTGGGTCGAAGCCGAGAACCTTGAAGATGACCTGAAGACGGTTCGATGCCTGGAACAAGTAGATGGGATACTGGTTCCAGGTGGATTCGGTGTAAGGGGAGCCGAGGGGAAAATTAAAGCCATCAGATATGCGAGAGAGAACGACGTCCCATTTTTAGGGTTGTGTTTTGGGATGCAGCTGGCTGTGATTGAATTCGCCAGAAATGTGGTCGGGCTTGAAAACGCAAACAGCTCAGAGTTAGAGGATACGCCGCATCCAGTCATCGATATACTTCCTGAGCAAGATGGCGTCGAAGAGATGGGGGGAACGATGCGCCTGGGCAATTATGATGCCACGCTGAAGGAGGGGTCACTGGCACACAGGATTTATGGTACCACCAGGATCGTTGAGCGGCACAGACATCGATACGAAGTAAATCCAAAATATATCGACCGGATAGAGGCGAAGGGCATGATATTTTCAGGTAAAAACAAGAACAGGATGGAGATTCTGGAGATGCCAGCGCATAAATTCTTCTTCGCCTCGCAGTTCCATCCGGAGTTCACCTCGAGACCTGGTAAGCCCTCGCCACCATTCAGGGCTTTTGTCGAAGCGATGTTGGAGGGTTGATTATGGTCAACGTCGAACGGTTCATAGAACAAAGTATCAAAGAGATTAAAAGAGAAGTCAGGGGCAAAGCCATCATCGCGCTATCCGGTGGTGTCGACAGCTCTGTATGTGCGGCCATGGCGCACAGGGCTATCGGCGATAGGCTGGTCCCCATATTCGTGGACACAGGCCTGATGCGAAAAGGAGAGGTCGAGCGAATTCGAAGTGCGTTTGGACATATGAATCCCTGCGTCATAGATGCAAGTAAACGGTTTCTCGACGCACTTAAAGGAGTGGTAGACCCTGAAGAAAAGCGCAAGATCATAGGAGAGACGTTCATCCGTGTTTTTGAGGAGGTTGGTAGGGAAGTGGGTGCGAGCTATTTGATTCAGGGTACGATTTATCCTGATCGAATCGAATCGGAAGGCGGCATCAAATCACACCATAATGTAGGCGGACTTCCCACCGAGATAAAGTTCGATAAAATCATAGAGCCACTGCGCGATTTGTACAAGGATGAGGTGAGAAGGGTTGCGCGTGCGCTCGGGTTGGCCCCCGAAATTTGCGAACGAATGCCATTCCCTGGCCCGGGACTGGCGGTGCGCATCATCGGAGAGGTGACCAAAGAAAAATTGGAAGTAGTCAGCGAGGCAAATGCAATAGTAGAAGAGGAGTTAGTAGAAGAATTCCGTCCCTGGCAGACATTTGCCGCATTGCTCGAAAAAGGGACTGGTGTGAAAGGAGACCAGCGGATTCATGGGTGGATAATTGCGGTGCGCGCGGTTGAATCCAGAGATGGCATGACCGCCACAGCCATCGAATTGCCCTGGGAGAAGTTGAAAAAAATAGAGACCAGAATCACCAGCGAAATCCCAAACGTCTCCAGAGTGGTATATGACATAACTCCCAAACCGCCCGCAACCATTGAGTTTGAATAGGGGGAAGCTCTTGAAAGACCTGATTGAGATGACGGAAAAATATGTATTCCAAACATATGCTCGCCAACCCATCGTGATCGTCGGAGGTAGAGGAGCCGTTGTAAGGGATATAGATGGCAGAGAATACATCGACTGCGTAGCAGGGATTGCGGTCAATAACGTCGGTCACTGTCATCCAAAAGTCGTTTCTGCCATTAAAAAGCAGGCAGAGCTATTAATTCATACGTCCAATATGTACCACACTGAACCGCAGGCTCTGCTTGCGGAAAAAATAGTAGAGATAACGCCGATGGACCGTGTGTTCTTCTGCAATTCAGGTACCGAAGCAGTTGAGGCGGCGTTAAAACTCGCCAGAAGAGCATCGGGCAAAACGGATTTCATAGCAACCCATGGTTCTTTTCACGGCAGAAGTCTGGGCGCATTGAGCGTTACATTCAACGAGAAATACCGAAAGCCGTTCGAGCCGTTGATGCCAGGTGTTACGTTTGTACCATATGATGATGCAGATGCAATTGGGGATGCGATTACGCCAAAAACCGCTGCAGTCATCCTGGAGTCGATTCAAGGGGAGAGCGGTGTGCGAGTTCCATCGGATAATTATCTCAAAACAGTGAGGGACGTCTGCGATGATAGGAACACGTTGCTCATCATAGACGAGGTGCAAACCGGATTCGGCAGGACCGGAAAGTGGTTTGGATTCGAACATTGGGGGATGGAACCGGACATAATGGCCATGGCAAAGGCGCTTGGCGGTGGATTTCCCATTGGAGCAATGGCAGCGCGAGAAGAGATAGCTCAAAAGTTTCAGAGAGGCGACCATGCATCTACGTTTGGCGGAAGTCCCTTAGCATGCGCGGCAGCGCTGGGGACGATTAGCGCACTGGAAGATGGGCTGGTCAAACAATCGGAGAAGCTTGGGGGCTACTTCATTAAAAGGCTTAAAGAGCTGAAGCACGATTACATCAGGGAAGTACGTGGAAAAGGGCTGATGATTGGAATGGAGCTGAATATGAATGGGGACATAATCGTCGATAAAGCCAGAGGAGATGGAGTATTGCTTAACTGCATCTCCGATACGGTGCTCAGATTTGTGCCGCCGCTGGTCATCACCAGAGAACAGATCGATAGGGTGGTGGAAGTGCTTGGTTGAGATGCGGAAATCCATACGAGATATGGACAAATACGTGCCGAGCAAAACGATAGAAGAAGTGGCAAAACAATACGGTTTTCTCCCAGAAGAGGTCATCAAACTGGGGTCGAACGAAAATCCCTTAGGGCCCAGCCCAAAGGCAGTACAGGCGGTAAAGGATTATGCCGATGCCATCAGCTCGTATCCATCTGTGGATGCTGCGGAACTAAGAACTGCACTGGCCCAGTATATCGGTTGTCCCGTGGACCGGATAGTGACAGGAAATGGGGCGGACGGAGTTCTTGACGTCTTGACACGGATTTTTGTAGAAAAGGGTGATGAAACTATCATCTCGATGCCAACGTTTTCCTATTACGAACTTTTCACACGATTGTGCGACGGGGTTCCTAAATTCGTGCCCAGAGATTCAAACTTTGACGTCGATATCGATGCGCTTATTAAATCCATCAGCAGTAAGACCAAAATAGTCTTCCTATGCTCGCCCAATAACCCTACTGGAAACCAGATTTGCGAAGAGGATTTGAGGAAGGTGTTGAATGCCGCCGATGCAATGGTCGTAGTGGATGAGGCGTATGCGGAATTCGCGGATTCATCGGCGATTGGCCTCGTCGGGGAGCATAAGAATCTCGTCGTCATGCGCACGATGTCAAAGGCATTTGGATTGGCAGGATTGAGGGTTGGGTATGGTGTTGTCCCCTCCTGGATTTTCAAGGAATATATGAAGGTATTACCTGCTTTTAGCGTCAATAAGCTCGGGATAGTCGCCGCAATAGCTGCATTGGACGATAGAGAGCACCTTCGGCGGACGATTCGGACGGTAAAAAATGGCAGGACGTTTCTCATTGAGAATATTCCGTTTAAGACGTATCCATCGCAGGCTAATTTCGTCTTGGTCGACGTTTCGCCGTTGAGCGCCGAGGAGGTGTGCGAAGCGCTATTGCGAAGGGGAATAATCGTGCGGGATTGGAAGTCATTCAGGGGCGCTGGAGATTCGCTGATAAGGATAAGCGTGGGCACGATGGAACAGAATAAGCGCGTAGTCGAGGAGCTGAGTAGCGTCAAGAAAGAAGTTCAAGATTAAGGGTTAAAAATGATTGACATATTTGGATGGGTTATGGCTGTAGCCAATGTGATTCTAATTTGTCTTATATATGCGCAATATAGGGAGCAAAAGAAACCAATAATAACGACCAAAATAGTCCCGGATGAAAAGAGGATTAAAAACGGTGCGAAAGCAATACCACGAACCTTAGAGAAGGGAGATATTGCTCTATATCTCATCGTCAGTAACATTTCTAACAATTTAGCATCTAATGTGAAGATAAATTATGAATTCCTCTTAAATGGTGAGAAGTTGGCTGAAGTATCAAAGGAATTAGATTATTTAAATCCATGTGAAGCAACTGACATGATTATTATGTTGGGAGATATCATAGATAAGCGCCCCGATCTTTTCGAGAGGATTGAACACCCTAATATAAAAACATTGATAACACATACGATTCCCAAAGAAACAATGACATTGTTATTAAATATCCATATTTCATGTAATCCGTTTTTAGGTAAATTTTTGTTGTACGAAATAAAAGATTCATATTACATAGTATGGAGCTCCTTAGAAGGAGTACCAGAACTTAAAGACCATCCTAACATACGTTGTTGGAGCAAAAGAAACGGTCTTTACATCAAAAAAATTGAGAGCCGTGAATTGAAGAGGTAAACAGACCTTGAAAGTAGCCATCACTGGAACGCCTGGCACAGGCAAAAGTTCTGTCTGCGAAATTCTTAAAGAGCGCTACAACATAATCCACTTAAACCAGCTGATAGATGAAAAGAAATTATATACGGGCATAGATAGCAAGCGCAATGCCCTAAATGTAGACATCGATGCGCTTGTTGATTATGTAAAACATGTGCCTATAAAAGGCACCACCATATTCGAGGGACACCTGGCGCATCATCTGCCCGTGGATACCGTCATCGTGCTCAGGGCGTCGCCATCCAAACTGCGCAAAAGGCTCGCAAGCAAGGGATTTGGCGCATTGAAAATACAGGAGAACGTCGAGGCAGAGGCATTGGACGTTATATTAGTCGAAGCAGTGGAGATGAATGACAGGGTGCATGAGATAGATACCTCTGAAAGAAGTATAGAAGAGGTTGCAAAGTGCGTCATAGAAATCATAGAGGGCACGGACAAATACAAACCGGGGTCCCTCGATTGGAGCGAAGAGGTGTTTAGATAAAACCTTTCTTTTTGTTATCGCCACAGCCAATATCTACTTTTACTTTTCCCATAAAAACACCTCTTATTTCTACCAACATTCTCTAATATATGTCTTATCTTCAGAGGTATTTTAACTATTATGGGGTTGTCATCTGATAAAATTAATTCCTTTTCTAACACTTTTGCGAAATGATCATAAAACGGGAAGTTCATCATGATTTCACCCAATATATACCTGTCCAATCAATTACCTTAATTTCATCATTTATTTGATTTTTAGCCCGATAATCATCAACCGCTTCCTTACAATTTTTTAAACATCCATAATCATCGATTATACAAAATCCTCCTTGTGACAGTTTTGGATAAAGATTGTTTAACGCATCCATTGTAGACTCATACATATCTCCATCAAGACGTAGAATTGAAAGTTTTTCAATTGGTGCGGTTGGTAAGGTATCTTTAAACCAGCCCTTTAGAAATACAACTTGTTTGTCTAAAAGCCCATACTTTTCAAAATTCTTTTCCACCTCTTCTTTTGAAACGGAAAGAAATTGGAATTTATAATGCGAATCGCCTTTATCGCTGGGACACTTAACTGCATCTGGTTTTGGCAGCCCCTCAAAAGAATCTGCAACGAAAACTCGTCGATCTTCTATCTTGTATGCAGCTAATACTCCGCGCATAAAAATGCACGCCCCCCCCCGCCAAACGCCGGTCTCGATTAGATCGCCTTCGACACCATTCTTTATTACGGTTTCAATACAAAACTGTAGATTGTCCAGACGCTTAGTACCAATCATAGTATGAGCATAGCCCGGCCATATCATCCCCTCTATTCTTTCGTTTTCCGAGACTTCTCTATTTTGAACAATTTGCAGTCTTTTAGTAGCTAAAATCTTTGAAACAATAGCAATTAAAATACTCTTAAGAGTGAATATACGGGTATAGTTTGTGATTGGGTATGGCGGCTCATCCCACAGAGTAAAAGTTAAAGCTTTTTTTAGTAAATCAATATAAAGTATTTCAGGTTTAGTTATCATATTCATCATCTCCTTTCATCTGCGTATCTCCTTTCATCTGCGTGTTTATTTCACATAAACACTCAAGCAAACATCATGCCAGAATCAAGTGACGCTTCCGTCCTCTGGGCGCTCGTCATCACCTTCTTCACCGCACTGTCGAAATCAGCCACCGTGATTGAGTCCCGTTCATCCCTGATTGCAAACATGCCAGCCTCCATTGTTATCGCCTTTATATCTGCACCACTTGTACCGCTTGTAACAGAGGCAAGGTACTCAAAATCAATTTCATCTGCAAGACTCATATCCCTGCTATGAATTTTAAATATCTCTACTCTCGTCTTAAAATCTGGCAACGGCACTTCCACTACCCGGTCAAATCGGCCATGTCTGAGCAGTGCCGGGTCGAGAATATCAATGCGGTTGGTCGCCGCAAGGATCTTGACATCTCCTCTCGCATCAAAACCATCCATCTCGGCTAACAACTGCATGAGCGTTCGCTGTACCTCTCGGTCGCCCGAGGTTGCGCTCTCAATGCGCCTTGCCCCGATCGCATCAAGTTCATCCACAAAAATAATGCTCGGCGCCTTCTCTCTCGCCATCTTGAATAATTCACGAACCAACCGTGCACCCTCTCCGATATACTTTTGTACCAGCTCGGAGCCGACCACCTTGATGAACGTTGCGTTTGTGCGTCTGGCAACGGCCTTTCCCAGCATCGTTTTCCCTGACCCGGGTGGGCCATGCAATAATACCCCACTGGGGGGCTCTATCCCTACTTTGGCAAATATCTCTGGTTTTGTCAACGGAAGCTCCACGGTCTCTCTTAATTCGTTGATTTGTTCCATAAGCCCCCCTATGTCTTCATAGTCCACCGATGGAGATTCGATGATTTCCATGCTACCGACCAATGGGTCCTTGGGAGAGGGCAGCACGCCGATGACCGCCAGAGTCTGCTGATTCAATGCAACTCTTGCTCCGGGTTGCAAATACAGTCCATCGATAAATTGTGACGCGTTTACCACAAATTGGGGGCCAGTGCTGCTCTTGATGACGACCTTCCCGGTTTCCAATACGTCCAGGACCGTCCCAATTATCAATGGCAACGTTTTAAGCCTCTCGAGCTCGCTTCTGAGTTTTCGTATTTCTTGCTCGTATTTTTGTTTTTCAGCCTCTATGGAGCGCTTTTCATACTCCATTTGGTGGTACTCGCCCCTGAGTATGCTGTTTCGTTCCTCTAGTTGGCGGATCTTGTCGAGCGAGTATTTCAAAAAGTCATCTGAATTCATATTATGTGTGCCATTGGTTGACGGGGCGACCATCTCAGACCTCCGAATGTTATTTAAGTCATTCTCATATATATGTTTTACATATAGAAACAAACTTAGTTTATATGTTTGTTTATTAAAGAAGTGTTTTGGTGGCGATTCAACATGAACTGCGAGGTATGCGGTGCGGAGATAAAAGGCGAATCTCACAGGGTTCTGATAGAGCGGTCTGACCTAAACGTATGTGATAGTTGCGCGCAGTACGGAGAGGGCACCAACAAGCCCAAAAGGATTGCACCTGCTCCCAGAATAAAAATCAAAACGAGAAGACAGGGAGACGTATACTCTCAAATAAAAGATGACATCGCACAAGACTATCACGAGATCGTTCGTGAGGCGCGCCAGGCTCACGGCTGGACGCATGAAGAGCTGGCAGATAAGATCAACGAGAAAGCATCATTGATAAGAAGAATAGAGAGAAGGGAAATGCTGCCCGATGAGAAGGTTCGAAAGAAGTTAGAACATATCCTCGATATTCGGCTGGTCGAGAACGTAGAAAAAGTAAAACCAGATACACACAATTCCCTTAAGAGCGCCACACTTGGAGATGTGGTCGTGATCAAACGGAAGGGTTAATCGACGGTTCTTGTAAACGCCCCATCGCAGAAAGCTCACGCAGATATGTGCTGCTGCCACTCACAATATGAATATGGCAGTGGCTATCACAGTCGTCCATAACCCTTTTTTATCCCCAATCGCAGATTGAACCACATTAGTCGTTCTGACTATCTTGTCGCTGATTTTCCATACATTTTTTCGTGCATCATAGCTCATATCAGGGTCAAAATCGACGCCCAACGTTGAAGCCAGCATCGACGCGGCCAAATCCTCTGCGTAGTCGCCGGCCTTCTGCTCTGTCTCACCAAAGGAATGGTGCTCGCTCAGATAGCCGTAGGCGTTTTTATCGGCTGGGATTGCGCATCCAACAGATGCGGCAATTAGTCTGTTTGGTTCATTTGTGGCATTTTTTGCCATGACGCAAAATGCGATCTGACCTGGTTTTAACTCATTTAAACCCCGGCGTCTTGAGACCACCTTACAGCCAGGCGGGTAGATGCTTGAAACGAGAACGAGATTATACTTTTCTATCTCGGCATCCCTCAATGCAAGCTCAAATGAGCTAAGCATTTCTTTATGCCTTCCGACACCTCTTGTAAAAAACATCTTTTTTGGCACTAGCGAATTCATCAGAACATATAATAGAGATAGAGAATATAAACATTTTTGTCAGAAAAAGATGCGGGTGTAGATGATGAGAACTGCAATCATAGGTGGAAGTGGCGTCTATGACCTCGATATATTGACCGACCCAAAAGAGGAGGTCATCGATACCGGATACGGTGCCGCGAAGGTTAAGATAGGATTATACGGGGATATGGAAATCGTCTTCCTGTCCAGGCATGGAAAAGGACATGCATTACCGCCGCACAAGATCAACTATCGTGCAAACATTGCCGCATTAAAGAATTTGGGTGTCGAAAGGATCATCGGGACGACTGCCGTTGGAAGCATAAACGCTGACTTTAAACCAGGCGATTTTGTCTTGTTGGACCAGTTCATTGACTTCACGAAGAATCGAATCCATACATTCTATGACGACGCCGCGGTACACGTCGATATGACGAATCCATATTGCCCTGAGATTCGGGAGAGCGTCATAAATGCGGCAAAGACGTTAAAAATCGACCTGCATGAAAAAGGAACGTATGTTTGTGTTGAGGGTCCACGATTTGAAACTAGTGCAGAGATACGGATGTTTGCACTTTTGGGCGGAGATGTCGTTGGGATGACGAACATTCCAGAATGCGTTCTGGCAAGAGAGGTGGAAATCTGCTACAACACAATAGCACTGGTCACGAATCAAGCAGCTGGCATCTCAAGTGGGAAACTATCCCATAGCCAGATGATCGATGAGATGAAGTCCAAGCAGGAAGAGCTAAAGGCGCTCATCATGAAGAGCGCGACACTTGTTCCCGAGGGGCGAAAGTGTTTATGCAAAGATGTATTAAAAGGCGCCGACATCGGAGAGCTTTTGACCAAATGATGCCAAAAAGTGCGGCTGCCGGGATTCGAACTGAAGGGTTACACCCTTTCAAAACCCGTGTCCTACACTCGCTTCGTTCGGAAGACCAAGACACTCTTTTAAAGTTGTGTTAAATGCTGCTTTGGCAAATCTAAATGCGGCTGCCGGGAGTCGAACCCGGGCTTCAAGCTATTTCCGCAACCCTTAAAGTTTCCTTGTGTTTTTGATGAAACTTTACCTCTGCTACGCAGAGTAAAGTTGTTCCCGCAAAGGGGGAACCAACTTTTTTCTAAAAGTTTCTTGGGAAGCTTAAGTCCTAACCACTAGACTACAGCCGCTGACCGATATACTTACTCCTTTTACTGAAACGCTTAACACTATTTGCGACGAACATCCCATATTAAACTTACAATGATATATGCTCTGCTACTCCCTTGCTCGTGATTGGGTTATTTAATTAGTGACAGGTATGTTTTGGCAACGGCTTTGATTAACCAAACTTCACGACTTCGACGTTGGCCCGTTTCTTACAACAATTCAACGAACTCCTTCAACGCTTAACCCAGCATCCCTTAGAATACCTCTTAACGTGCCCTTCCTCAGTTCTTTATGATTTGGCACTACAATTCTGTTGTGGGGGGGCGTCTCCTTCTTGAGATGTATGTGGCTACCCCTTCTGGTGATGTATACGGTAGCCAATTTTTGAAGGGGCTTTGATGACATCTCTATCAGAAACAACTGGTAATTTACTCATACAGCCACCGTGACGATGTCAATTTTGGGAAGGGATTCAAGAGATTTCTTATCCTTCTCCAAACCCTCCAAGTAGCATTCGATGGCTTCTTTCGCGTTCATCAAAGCCTCTTCTCTATTATCTCCCTGGGTATGACAACCAGGAAGGGCTGGAACGTGCACTGAATAACCACCGTCCTCTTCTTTTTCCAAAACAACCTTAAACCTCATGATATCCCTCATTTCTCTTCGTCCATCTCAATGATTATGGGCAGATGTAATTTTTCATTTTTGATACCTTCAATTAGGTATATAAGTCTCGTATATTAAAGCCGTTTCGCCAAACTTCTTATATGCGACCCTCCTATAAAAGATTCTTACTATAAAAGCTAAACTTGTCTTACTACTCAATCATCGACTTGGTTGGTAGAATTTGATGCTTAGAAGGTACTGAAGATATCAAAGCCTTTAAGTTTCATACAAGATTAAAATTGACAGATAGAACATGACCGTTTATTCCCATTCCAGGCTCTCCACCTATGAAAACTGCCCCTTACAGTACAAGCACAACCATATTGACAAGATCAGGTTAGAGCCAGAAATAACGGGCATCGAGGCCTTCATGGGTATCAGGGTTCACGAAGCCCTGGAGAAGTTGTACAGGGATTTGAACGTTTCTAAGGAAAATAACTCTCACAAGGGATTCCGATCAGGGTCCGCAGCAAAAAATACTTAGTCTCAAAGTTTCAATGGGCTAGTGTCGAAAGTTGAAGATTGGGGAAGAAGAGCCACCTGCGCCCAGTCCGAATTGTGCATTCTGCAAGTTTAGAGGAGATTAAAGCCTTCAAAATATATTTTATTTTCCTTTTCGGCGCGATATAAGTGAACTTAGATAATTTCTTTCGTAACGGGGTTTTTTTAATGGGAATACCTCTTCGCTTACAGATTTGATATCTACTATTGTGTAAAATGCCGTAGGATTAAACCTTCTAATGATTTCAACGACATTTTGAAGGTCACCGCGTTTTATGGTAATGTAGATGATGTGTGCTTGCTCAACATTGCTTTGAGCAGCGACGCTCGTAACACCATAACCTGCGGATTCAAGAAAATCTATCAGCTCAGATGCATCTTTTTTGGTGATAATTCGAACGAGCAATACGCCCATTGCCAATTTCTCTTCTATGTAAATTCCAACAAAAGTCCCCATGGCAAAGCCTCCAGCATAAGCGACAATCACGATATTGGTTAGATCTTGCATAATCTGTCCAAGTGCAAGAAGCCAAATAATTATCTCAAAAAAACCAACAACTGGAGCTAGATATTTCATGCCCCTTGAAATAAATATGATACGAATCGTTCCCAAGCTTACATCACAAACTCGCGCAATAAAAATGAGCAGTGGCAAGATAACCCATGTGTATACATCTGAACTGAAGATTGATAGATAGTCCATAGTTTATATCCCTAAATTTTGACATATGATGATGATTTCCGTTCGGAACACATTACACAGCACAGATATAGACTTTTCCATCCGTAATTAAGATACTGTTAACTCAAGGGTTTTTATGAAGGGAAGAACGCCCCTCGCAGAAACACGGAAGCGGTCTCAGAGCGAGATTATATCTGGATAACGGCGATATCACTCCAGATTCCGTCTTTTCGATCCCTGCACATGCTTCTCTTTGCCAACATCTTCGGTCCTTTCTCCCAGCAATTCCATCAGCCGTCCGCAACAAACAAGTTGTCTTACTCAGCATGCAACACCTCAACAGTGTTTCCACAGACATTGCATCTGTAGATTTGTATTTGTTCCTTCCTCCAATTCTTTTTCTTGTTCCTCGTCTTCCTCTAACAATAAAGCTTGGAATTCTCCTATATGTATCTTTTCTTCTTTTGCTAGGTCCAAGAGAATTTTCTTAATATTTTTGTTTTCAGTCAGAGCTGCCATTTGCTCATAAAGATTTATGGGTATTTCTGATAGCATATTTTCACCTCCAATTGTGAGGTTATGGATCGACCTGGCAGATACCATAATTACACAACACACAAGAGATATACGAATAAAGTTCGATTGCGCCCAACGCATCACGGCCAAACACACCAAATCACATCTGGATGAATGACAAAAATCCTGCTGGTGTTTTATGATGATATCATCAAATCGTGCATATGTGGCCTATCGCCCAGCTGCCTGATAAACAGGGGCACATCTAAAAGTGCAACCAAAACAATGCATAGGTATTGCCGTTCCTTGATTTATGCATGCCTGATAATAGAAGATTAGGCGGATAATTACTTATTTTCTAAGAAAGTTCGGGATGCCGATGATTTCCTAATTTTTTTAGGGTAACCGCAACCTTTTTATAGTATTAATTAGGAATACCTAAATCAAAAGGAGGCAATATTATGGAAGGAAGTCAAAAAATTTTAGTAGTTGTGATATTAGGTTTGTTGGTTGGGGGGACCGCATGGGCTATGCTAAGACCAGCAGAAGTCGTCGAGAAGACCGTGGAAGCTCAAATAGTCAATATCTACTCCGCTCGACACTATGGGATAGAACGCGCGTTTGACCAGTTCACCGAAGAGACCGGTATCGAGGTGCGATTCACTCATGCCACAGATCCTGCGCTTCGAGCGCGTCTAAAGGCTGAAGGGCGTTTTACGCCAGCCGATGTCTTCATGGCGATCGATGCCGGCAATCTCTGGCTGGCAGCTGAGGAAGGTCTTTTGCAGCCCATAGAGAGTGAGGTGCTGGAGCGTAATATCCCCGCCCACCTGCGAGATCCTGATGGCCACTGGTTCGCCCTGACCATGCGGGTACGCACCATCCTGTACCATCCCGACCGTGTCGATCCGGCCGAGCTTTCCACTTATGCGGCACTCGCTGACCCCAAATGGCGCGGACGTTTGGTCCTGAGGCCGGCTACCCATGTCTACACGCAGTCTCTGGTGGCCAGCCTGATCGCCGCCTACGGTGAAGCCCGGGCGGAGGAGATTGTGCGCGGATGGGTTGCTAACGACCCCATCTTAATCGACAGTGACACCCGCATCCTGGAGACCTTAGCCGCCGGTGGGGGCGATGTCGCCATCACCAACCACTACTACCTGGGGCGGCTCCTGAACGCTACTCCCGGGTTTCCGGTCCGCGTCTTCTGGGCACACCAGGGCGACCGGGGCGTTCATGCCAATATCGTCGGGGCCGGGGTCACCGCTCACGCCCCCAACAGGGAGAACGCGATCAAGTTGCTGGAGTGGTTAAGCAGCCCATCAGGGCAGAGGGCGTTTGCCGATGGGAACTTTGAGTTCCCGGTGAACCCTGCGGTGGAACCACATCCCCTCATCGCTGGCTTCGGCGCCTTCAGGGTAGACCCCATTAGCATAGCGGAGTTCGGTCGTCTGCAGCCTGCTGCCGTTCGCCTGCTTGATCGAGCAGGGTACAGGTAAATAAGGGTAAGGGCGCCGTTAAGACATTGCCAAAATCGCTAACGCCAATATTAACGTTTTGGTACAGGTAAATAAGGGCGCCGTTAAGACCCAGGACTTTTCCACACCTCCCCTCACTGCACTGAGGGGGGGTGTGGGGAGGCACTTTCATGGTAACGAATACATTGGATAACCGAGAGCACATTTATACGCCGCGCGCGCTACGGCGCCTGGTGCGGGACCAGCCCGCTCTCCCCTTATTGATCGCCGGTCTGGTGATCTTGCCGGTGGCAGTGGTGCTCTGGGCATTGCTCACCCCCACACCAGCGGTCTGGGAACATCTCTGGGCCACTCTGCTGCCGGAGCTAACGCGCAACACCATAGTGCTGCTGATAGGTGTAGGGGTGGGCACCCTGATATTGGGTACCGGATTGGCCTGGCTGACGGTCGCCTATCGCTTCCCCGGACAGGCGGTCTTTGACTGGATGTTCATGTTGCCCCTGGCCGTGCCGGCTTATATCATGGGCTTTGTCTACATGGCTATCTTCGACTTTGCCGGCCCGGTGCAATCGGCTCTCAGGGGATGGCTTGGCAGTGATATCTGGTTTCCCGAGATCCGCTCTGGCAGCGGGGCGGTGCTGGTCATGACCATGGTTCTCTACCCTTATGTCTACCTGCTGGCACGGGCGGCGTTCCACGAGCAGTCAGGCAGCACCTTTGAGGCAGCGCGCGCCATGGGCTACAGCCGGTTGCAATCCTTTCTCCGCCTCGCCCTTCCGATGGCGCGCCCCTCGATTGCCGCCGGACTGACCCTGGCGTTGATGGCGGCGCTGACCGACTTCGCCACGGTGCGCTGGTTCAACTTCCCCACCCTTTCTGACGGTGTCATCCGCGTCTGGCTCGGGATGATGGATCTGAGGGCGGCAACAGAACTGGCCGGGGTGCTGCTGCTCTTTGCCCTGATGGTGATCCTTATGGAACGATGGTTGCGGGGACGGGCGCGCTATTCTCAAACCGCAGGGAGGTCCCACGGCATCGTGCAGGTGAAGCTCTCCGGCTGGAAAGGATGGGCCGCGACCGGGTTCTCCGCTCTGGTGCTATCGGTTGCCTTCATTCTACCCGTGGCACAACTGGCCCACTGGGCGCTCAGCGAAGTTGCCCATATGTCGCCAGGAGCCCTGGCCATGTACTGGGAATTGGCTGGCAACAGCCTGATGCTATCCGGGTTGGCGGCCGGGGCTGCTATCACCCTGGCCGTGGTAGTGGCCAACGGCGTGCGCATGGGCGGTGGCCGGCTGACCCGATTCACCGCGCGCCTGGCCACTATGGGCTACGCCGTCCCCGGGGCAGTCATCGCCGTCGGGATACTGGTACCGCTCTCGGCCTTCGACCACGCGCTGAATGACCTGGTCGAGGGGTGGCACGGCGTGACGATTGGCCTGCTGCTCACCGGCTCGGTGGTCGGGCTCATCTATGCCTATGTGGTGCAGTTCATGGCGGCGGCCTACAACAGCGTGGAGTCGAGCCTGGATAAGGTCACCCCCAATATCACCATGGCCGCCAGGACCTTGGGAGCCACGCCGAGGAGGCTCTTGTGGCGCATTCATCTCCCGCTGATTGCTCCCGGCCTGTTGGCCGGCACAACCCTGGTCTTTGTGTGCGTGATGAGAGAACTGCCTATCACCATGATGCTGCGGCCCTTCGGCTATGACACCCTTGCTATCTGGGTCTTCCAGATGGCGGCTGAGCACCTGTGGGCTGGCGCCGCCCTGCCGGCGCTCACCATCGTAGCGGTGGGCATTCTTCCGGTGATATTGCTGATGCGGGTAGCCACGCCGAAAAGAATCCAACAGATGAGGAGGTGAGCAAGATAAAGAGAATTGAGAGACCACACGTTTCGTTGTGGCAGGTGTCCAAATATTTTGGCAAGGTAGCGGCCATCGTTAACCTGACCATTGAAGTGAACAAGGGAGAGTTCTTCTCATTGCTCGGGCCGTCGGGGTGCGGCAAGACTACGCTGCTAAGGCTTATCGCCGGGCTGGAGGAGCCTGATTCAGGAACTATAACCATAGGCGAGGATATCGTTGCTGGAGGGAGATGGATTGCGCCTGAAAAAAGAGGGGTGGGGATTGTCTTTCAGGACTATGCCCTCTTTCCTCACATGACGGTCTTCAAGAACATTGCCTTTGGCTTAAAAGGATGTAGTCGGCAGGAACTCAAACAAAAGGTGCTGGAATCACTGGAGCTGGTAGGCTTATGCGGCATGGCATCGAGGTACCCCCATGAACTCTCGGGAGGGCAGCAGCAGCGGGTCGCTCTGGCGCGCGCCCTGGCCCCCGGGCCGGAAGTGATCTTGCTGGATGAGCCTTTCTCCAACCTGGATGCAGACCTGCGGACTCGGATAAGGGCTGAGGTCAAGGGCATACTATCTCACGTCGGGGCTACCGTCATCTTCGTCACCCATGACCAGGAGGAAGCTTTCTCCATGGCTGATCGCGTAGCAGTGATGAATGAAGGGCGGATAGAGCAGATAGGTTCCCCGGAAGAGATTTATCATTTCCCATCTACACGATTTGTTGCGGACTTCGTGGGACAGGCGGATTTCATAGACGGTGTCGTGGAGGAGAGGGGAATCGTAACGGAAATCGGGATATTCCCGAATAACACGGCACTGGCGAGGGGTACAAAAATTCAGCTCATGATTAGGCCAGATGACATAACTTTCACCTTGGATGGAAAGGGCGGTGCGGTGGTAGAAAGCCAGGAGTTCAGGGGTTCTGAGAATTTCTATACCCTTAGACTGGCCTCTGGGAAGCTGATGCACAGCAGCCGTCCCTCCACTCTATTGGTCGAGCATGGCACCAGAGTTAGAGTGACAGCAACCCCCACACACATCGTTGCCTTCATAGGGGATGAGGTGATGAGATAGTTTTGGATTATGCGAGGTATCGAATCTAAGAATTGGCGACCGTCTTGATATTCAGTCCTGCTCGCTCTGCGGCGACGAACGAAGAATAGTGAGCATTTTTATCGAGTACCACCCAGTCGCCCCCATCTGCCAGTGCATGCATAATCGCAAATTTGGCCTCGCGAGCGCCATTGGTAACGCGCGCATGCTCCGTACCTAAAAACTCTGGTAATGCTCTGTGAACGAAATCATATATCGGAGGGGTCTTGATTTGGTCCAGTGCACCAGTACAGAAATCACAGACGGAGTAGCCATCTCCCCACTCGAGAAGCGCATCCCTTGCCTCGGGCGTGAGTATGCCGCCTCTCTGGAGCGGTCGATGTTGACCATGTCCCTTGTCTCCCGCTTTACATCGCGAAACTTCTGCATGTTTGACAATCTAAATACCTGCCCATACATGGAGATACGCCATATTTAAACTTTAGATATATCTGCCCCTTTGGAGAATATCCTGCTGGCAATCAGATGTGCGACCCTCAGTGGCTCCGGGATTCTGCTGTGTATTGAGGTGAGTTGCACAAGTTCGGTGGCACTCGAAAGATCGATTCCACAACATTGAACGAAAACAGACCCATACGAAGTTGTGACCTCATGAATATCCCCTGCATTTTGAGCCAGGTTCCATCGCTCTTCCGAACGGTCCAGGTTCTTTAGCGCTTCTTTTACCTTTTTAAGATTTGGCGGCGACCGCATAACCGCGATAATCGGCAGTCCTGTTTGTCTGTGCAATGCGTTGAGATCTACGATATTAAAACCGGCATATGTGATGCCGTCCAGCATGATCGCCCGTATCTGTTCATAACGGTTGCTGCTCCTGACCAATTCGACCATTTTTTCCGTGTGCACCAGATGGGGCATCTGGTGGAGTTGTAGTCCTGAAAGGACTTCAACAACGTCAAAACCGTCCCGTTCGATCTCCGACCGAAGCGCATCATCTAACCAGTAAGCGCCCCTGAAAACAGCCCCTATTAACACCACGTTAGCAGATATTATCGGCCCATCATCGATGCCAAGTATTCGAACCTCATGTTTGATGGGCATATCCTATTTTACTTTATTCTTAAACTTTCTCTTAAACGTATCGCATTGCTTGCCCAACAGGGTTGCCGCATCCTTTAATGCCATAATTGGGTCTACGTCCTTCGTTCGTATATGCAATACTGGATAGCTGATGCCAGGATGCTTGATGTCGTAGGATGCAATTTTTACCCGCTCATCCTGGAGAAGTATCGACCTTAGCGCATTTAAGAGTGTGTGGTCCTCTCCCCCAATTTCCAGCCTGACCTCGTCGTCGGTTTTCTCGAAAATCTTTATGTCCATTTTAATCCAACACCTAAATCACACCGGTTCCATAGCCTTCCGCAATCTTCCTGGTTTCGATATGTTCGCATTCCGGACACTTGAGCATATCGTCCTCTCTTTTCAACACGGTTCTGCACCTGGAACAAATGGCTTTTATGACTCCCAGATCCCTGCCATCGGTACTGAGTCTCAACGTCTTGGCATCGATGACCTTCCCCAGTACGATGTCCATGAAACCAAATTCATGGCTTAGCTCTTTTACGTATGCATTTTTTATGTTTGAGATATGAATCGCGCCACGATCCGAGGTCGCTAGTTCTCTGTCCTCACGCCCTTTTATGCGTGCAATATCCACGAGGACGACTGAACTCTTAAGATCTGAGACCCTCCCTATGACGATATCCCCAACTTTTGGAACGGGTGGCGTGTCCGTCCGAGGTATTACAGATGCGCTCCTCTCCTTCGTATCGATCTCGATAATCCCGATGTTCGCCGCATAAATGTTGCCTGCCTCTTCATAGGTTCCAACACCATTTAGAAATTCTTCGGAGGTTCCGATAAAATCGCCAGGTATGACGAAATCACTTTTTGTTTTTTGCATTTTTTTTATCTCCCTTTCGACATCTAACTATTCGTTCATTCCTATAATCTTTTCTACCCCAATCAACTTTGCTCCAACTGTAAACGTTTCACAGGCTTGTAAGCGTCTCTATCCCCTCTATCTCAGAACAATGTTCATCATCTGTGAAAATATATCTTGTCTCCAAGAACTTGGCTGTAGCTGCTATTACGGCATCAGCTATTGGTATGGGATACTTTGTTTTTATCTCACCAGCTATTTTAGCCACATCCACGCCAACAGGCACTTTTTCCAAAACAGACGCAACTAGATAATCATATCTTTCTTCAGCTCTCTTTTTGCTCTTTCTTGCAAGAATATAATAGACCTCAATAAGCATAATCGTGGATATCGCACCGATAATCTCTCCTCTCTCAATTTTTTCCATAGCATCTAATGTCCTCTTTGCACCCCGCTCTCCTTTAAAGAATTTCAGCAACATCATTGTGTCGAAAACTATCGTCTTCATTCTAATTTCTCCAGCCTTCTATCCCATGCTCTTCGTAGCTCCTCGACCTCTTTATCCACATCTACGCCCATGAGAATGTCTGAATCAACACCAAACAACTCCGTAAGTCTTGGGGTTTTTTTCAAGATTACCTCGTCCTTTTGCTCCCCTATCATAATTCTCATACCTGCCTCAAACCCTTGTTTTCTCCTTATGCCCCTTGGGATTGTTATTCTTCCTCTTTTGTCTATCAGTGCAACTTCCATCTTACCCACCAATACAATTAAATTTTTAATTCCCACTATTTAAATCTTACCCATAATAAACTACACACAGAATAGAGAGGTAATTCTTCTGAGCAGATATGCGACTGTTGCTACGTCGACATGTTCACGGGCGAAATCGTCCCTAAGTCATCGAGTCGAAATAAAAAGGCAGCCGCCCAGAATCTCATCGAACTCGATTTCATCCCAGCCCCGCTCGCCCAATACGACCTCGAACTCTATGGGTGTCAGCATTGGCACTTTAAACATCGCGACGTCATCGATGGCTATGCGCGGACATCCCGTATTTACAAACGCATCGGCTTTAAAGGAGTTTAAGCGTTCGGGCGTTATCTCGTCCATCGAGATCAGATATGCGACAAGGCCTTTTTTTCTGGCTTTCTTCCATAATTTATCTGCCAGATCCACCCTCATCTGGCCACTCTTAGTGCAAATTATGATGCCAAATGTCTCTGCATCCAGTGCTCTTGCGATAATTGCGTGTCGCTGTCGAAGGATCGGCTCTGGATTAGTCTCCCGTACTTCATTTGACATCGGGTCTGCTATGATGACACGCTTGGAGGTAGCAAGAGTAACACCCAATGGGTGGAAGTTCCCACTTCCGATGTAGATGAATTCGTCCGCATTCACTTGTGCGGCAGAAAAATTACATCCGAGTACCTGCCCTTTGTATTTCAATCGCGAATCGACCCTTCCGATGATGCACGTCTTTCCATGTCGTGATAAAATATCATGTGCCTCTTCCAATTTGTGAACGTGTTGAACTGTAGTAATCAGCCCGATCACATCTCCTTTTAGAATTTTTACGGCCTGTTCCATCACTGGGCGTATATCGA
This sequence comes from Methanosarcinales archaeon Met12, assembly GCA_002813105.2. Taxonomy (NCBI): domain Archaea; kingdom Methanobacteriati; phylum Methanobacteriota; class Methanomicrobia; order Methanosarcinales; species Methanosarcinales archaeon Met12. The sequence continues at coordinate 427,659 of CP017966.2, forward strand.
CATCTGATCGTGTTTCGATAAAGATGACATCATCGACGCTTCGATGTGCATGCCCGAAATGAAATAAGACGTCAACATGAGTCTGCAGTATAACGTCCACATCACAGGCACCGTAGCAGGGATTCCCTGAAATATACGAAATAGCGCCTGTTCGCTCCTGAATCTCCTTGGCTATTGCAGGTCCAAACCGCTTGAGCCCTTCTGGAAATTGTAGCCCGACCTTTTTTGCACCCCTTTTTTCTATGGCATCTATTACCCACTCTAAATCAAAGTCAAAAGTAGCGCTCAGTTGAAACCCTCCTGAGTTTCGGTATCTGCACTATCTTTGATGATGATTCCATCCTCAGAAACATCGAGAGCAAGCAGTACCTTCGGCAGATAACCCATCTCTTTAATATCCTCGATGCCACTGCCCCTGGTGAACACGACGACGATGTCTTTTATCTCTGCACCTGCCATTTCAAGGGCTTTGGTCGCCGCTTTCATCGTGCCCCCCGTGCTTATGACATCATCAACGATGATTACGCGGTCCCCTTTATGAATTCCGTTTAGATACAGCTCGCCCTTTGAGTAACCTGTAACCTGATGCACAGCGATCTCGCCTGATACCCCATACCTCTTCTTTCTGATGATCACAAGAGGAATGTGAGTAAGCAGCGAAAGAGCGGTTCCGATGTGAATTCCCATAGCCTCGACCGTAACGATCTTGTCAACGTCCATATCCGCGATCTTGGCAATATGTGCCGCCACCTCCAGGATAAGTTCTGGCTTCAACTCAGGTATGCCATCGGTTATCGGATGGATGAAGTAACTGTAATCTCCACGCTTAACGATGGGCACGCCGCTTAATGACTTTTTTAATACGTTTAGCAGTTAATTCACCCCCTGCTCCTTCTCCACTTCTCCGTCTCTTCTCTACTTTTCTATCACATCACCCAGGTCAGCAAGAAAGATATTCAAGGTCTCCTCAGTCATATGGGGCATCATCACCAACCTTAGCCCCTTGGGTTTTGGCGTAGTGGATACATACCAATTTCGCTCTTCGAGCATGGGGACAACAGTATCTACAGATGGTATTCGGAGCACAACTATGTTGGTAACTGGCTTGATGAACGTCTCGATTCCAAATTTTTCTGCCCATTTCTCGACCGTCGAGGTCAAATTCATGCAGTGTTTTACGATGCGCCGATATCCTTCGTACCCAAAATGCTTGAATATCGCATATGTAGCTGCTATAGAGGCACCAGTTCTGGTCCCAGTTAGCGAGTGCTGTTTTTTGGATACGAGATATGGCGTCGATGTTGCAAGCTTTTCCATATGCGATTCGTGCCTGAAGAGTAATCCGCTAGATGGTATCGTCCCGGCGCCCATTTTGTGCGGGTCCACCATAATAGAAGATACTCCCTCAACGCCAAAGTCAAACGGATGTTTTTTGTCCAGGAACGGAATTACTAGACCACCAAATGCCGCATCCACGTGCAGATACACATTGCTGGACAGTGCAAGCTCTGCCAGTTCGTCAATGGGGTCTATCTGCCCAAATTCAGTCGTACCTGCTATTCCGACAAGAGCCACGGTGCTCTCATCAATCAAATCTTCCACAGATGCTGGGCACACCCTATAATGTTCGTCTAGCGACGCTTTTTTAAGTTCCAACCCGAGCACGTCAGCTGCTTTATCGAACGAAAAGTGCGCGGATTCAGGGATGATTATATTCGGATTTGGTGTGCGTCTGAGATTCCTCGCCACTCTAAGCGCCTGAATATTTGATTCGGTACCACCTGTCGTGATGTATCCCGAAGCACACGGTGCGCCCAGCAATTTGCCGAGCATGCCCACTACGTTGTTTTCAACTTCCTTGGTGCCAGGAAATAAATATGGGTCGCCAAGGTTCGTTTCTATGTACTGCATGTGCGCCTTGATTGCCAGAGGATGCGGCCTTGTACACATTGAGCTGAGTACGCGGCCGAATGGCACGTCCCTTTTTCTGTGCTCCTTCATCAATTGCAGTACAGTTCTCTCAGCAACCCCTTTCTCGTCCATCGCTTAGACCCAAACCAACACCACTATAGAGACTTCCTTGCAGCTTCGAGAAGTATCTGTTTCTCTGTTCTGGCGACCATTTCCCTGACCGATTCGACTGCATCAATATTGGCAGAGATGCTCGTAATGCCCAGTTCTACCAACTTTCGCGCCATCTCTGGAGACGAGCCTGCCTGCCCGCATATAGAGGACTTAACGCCTGCCCTGTTGCATTCCCGAATTACGTGCTCAATCAGCTTCAGAACCGCTGGATGTTGCTCATCATATAGATACGCCACGTTCTCGTTATTCCTGTCAACCGCAAGCGTATATTGCGTCAGGTCGTTGGTGCCAAACGAGACGAAGTCAAGTCCCTCTTCTATAAACTGATCGATAATCAAAGCGGATGCAGGAGTCTCGACCATTATGCCAAGTTCGATCTTGTCAAGATTCAGTCCGACTTCGACCATAATCTCCTTTGCCCTGCGTAATTCCATCGGATGCTGAACCAGTGGGAGCATTATCCCGATGTTGTTGTATCCCAGTTCATATAACTTCCTGAACGCTTGTAGCTCGAGTTTGAAATGTTCGACGTCGCCTAAATCCCGCCGAATACCGCGCCACCCCATCATCGGATTGTGCTCCTTGGGTTCATCCTCTCCGCCCTGCATGCTCCTGAATTCGTCAGTCGGTGCATCAATCGTCCTGACCCATACGGGGTTGGGATAAAACGCATCGGCGACCGTTTGTATTCCCTTTACCAGCTGGGCAACATACTCCTCTGATTTGCCTTCTTTGATATACAATTGTGGGTGCTTATTTAGCCCGAGGAGCATATGTTCGATTCGCAATAATCCCACGCCATCCGCACCAGTTGCCGATGCTTTTTGGGCTGCTTCTGGGATGGATATGTTTACTTTTACCTCGGTTACTGTAACCTGTTTTGTCGTTACCATGGGAGCGGTGACTACTTGTTCGTCCCGTACGGTTCGACCAACCTTTCCTTTGTATACGTGCCCTTTCTCGCCGTCTATCGTTACGACCATGCCATCTTTCAACACGTTCGTGCCTTCCTTAGTTCCAACAACAGCAGGCGTGCCGAGTTCGCGCGATACGATAGCAGCATGACATGTTAATCCTCCTTCGTCGGTGATGATGCCTGCTGCCCTCTTCATGGCAGGAACCATGTCCGGCATGGTCATGGTGGTGACCAAAATATCGCCTTCATTCACCCTGTCCATCTCATCGAGCTTCATCACGACCTTGACCGTCCCGTATGCAATGCCCGGTGATGCGCCAAGTCCTTCCAGTATCAGCTTATCAATGGTCTTTTCTGGCCCCTTCTCCTTTTTCTGAATCGTCGTTACCGGCCTGGATTGCAGCATATAAATTTTATCATCTTTTATGGCCCATTCGACGTCCTGCGGGTAATCATAATGTGTTTCTACAAGTTCCCCGAGTTCACTTAGCTTCATCACTTCGTCGTCTCTCAGCACAGCTTTGTCCACCAGACCTGTGGGAACTTGTTTACTGATGGTCTTTCCGGTCTTAGGGTCTCTGATATGCATGATTTTCTTACTTCCAATATCGCGTTGTGCGATCCTCCCAGTCCTCCGATCTACCACATAGCTGTCCGGTGACACGGATCCTGCAACCACGGTTTCTCCCAGGCCCCAGTTTGCCTCGATGACTGTCAGCGGCTCACCCGACATCGGATGTGATGTGAACATGACGCCTGCCCTATCTGCATCAACCATCGTCTGCACAATCACGGAGATGTTTACCTGCTCATGTTTAAATCCCTGCTTTACCCGATAGAATATCGCCCTTGCACCATACAGGGATGCCCAACATCGCTTCACCGTATTCACAACGGCCTCGCCCCCCTTGATATTTAAGAATGAGTCCTGCTGGCCTGCAAAGGATGCGTCGGGCAGGTCTTCCGCAGTTGCACTGGACCTGACAGCGACGAAAACCTCCCCGCCCTCTCTTTTGCACAATTCATCATACGCGGCAAGAATTTCCTTCTCGATTTTTTTGGGCATCTCTGTCTCGATGACTAATTTTTTGGCTGTCTTTTCCGCCTGTTTCAGCTCTTCTGTATCGTTCACGTCTACTTTTAGCGATTCAAATATCTTGTCGGCGATTTTGGCGTCGTCTATGAATTGTCTGAATGCCTGCGCAGTCACCGCAAAACCTCTCGGCACAGGCAATTCCTCTTTTATCATTTCCCCCAAACTCGCCCCTTTGCCGCCCACAACTGCTATGTCCTTTGACCCTACTTCTTCTAACCATACTATTATCATGTTTAAACCTCCTCACGATCGAGGGTTCTCGATTTGAGTGCAATATTTAATATCATATCGACTTTCTCGGGTTGAATCCCAAATTCCCTTGCAATTCGCTTGAGAAGGGGAAATTCAATTTCATGACCATGTGCTCTGGACGCCCGTATCACCTCTATCATAGTCAGAACACCAGTTAAATTTTGAACGAAATGAATGGTAGGATTCGTCATGCCTCTCTCGATGCGAGATATGGTCTCACGACGTAAGTTTAATAAATTGGCTACCTGTCTCTGAGCCATTCCATATTTTTTTCGGTACATCTTAATTGTGGCTCCAACTTCCGATGATATCACGATGGTGCCTGCAATGTGCTGCGCAAACTTGACCAACCAGTCAGGCGTGTACATGGTTTTCCCCCATTATGTTACATATCACGTAACATAAATTCTACCAAGGTCAATAAGAAGTAGGAACTATTTAAGTTTTTTGATTATTGTGGCATATTATGTCACAGATTGGATATGTGGTAGATGCACCAGACCTGAAACTCTAAAGGAGTTTCGACATGCGCTCAGAACGAAAAGATGAAAAGGTAGTAATTCAATGGTTATTGGGGATTAAATTGAAAGTTCTCATCACCGACTCCCTCTCTAAAGACGGGACTGAACTACTAAAAAAGGAGGCAGACGTAGATGTGGCAACCGACCTCTCCGAGAAGGAGCTTGTTATGCGCATCAAAGACTATGATGCCCTTATCGTCAGGAGCGGAACACAGGTAACACGAGACGTCATAAACGCTGGACGGAGGTTAAAAGTCATCGGGCGCGCAGGAGTGGGCGTGGATAACATCGATGTGGGGGCTGCTACCGAACGCGGCATCATCGTCCTAAACGCCCCAGAAGGAAATACGGTATCGGCAGCAGAACACGCCATTGCGATGATGATGTCCCTCTCCAAGAATATCCCCCCTGCCGATGAATCCGTAAAGAGGGGAGAATGGACTAGAAGCAAGTTCGTGGGAGTGGAGGTTCGCAATAAGGTTCTCGGAATTATCGGACTTGGACGTGTCGGCGCCGAGGTCGCAAAAATAGCGCATGGACTTGGGATGCATATTTTGGCGTATGATCCGTTTATATCCGTAGAGAGGGCTGAGGAACTGGGAGTTCGACTCGCTAAAATAGACGATGTCGTCAGCAAAGCGGATTTCATAACGATTCACGCACCGCTGACCAAAGAGAGTCATCATTCAATCGGTAAAAAAGAATTTGAAAGGATGAAGGGCGGCGTCAGAATCATAAACTGCGCCAGAGGCGGCATAATCGATGAGAAGGCATTATATGGGGCGATTAAAAGCGGGAAAGTTGCTGGTGCAGCGCTGGATGTATTCGAGCAGGAACCCCCTGTAGATAGCCCCTTATTAGAATTGGATAGCGTCATCATGACGCCGCATCTGGGAGCTTCGACACGAGAGGCGCAGATTAACGTTGCGGTCAGCGTCGCAGAGGGCGTGATAGATGCATTGAAGGAAAAACCTGTTAGAAACGCAGTTAATATGCCAGCCATCAAGCCAGATGTCCTCGCCCTCATTAAACCCTATTTGACGTTAGCAGAAAAACTTGGGCGCCTGTCCGTCCAGTTGATTGATGGTCGCATAAACACCGTAGAGGCCATGTACAGCGGAGAGGTCGCAGAACGCGACACCGGCCCGCTCACGACCACGATATTGAAGGGGATACTCGACCCCATACTTTCTGAGCCAGTAAACTTCGTTAACGCACCCGTTATTGCCAAAAACAGAGGGATAAAGGTCATAGAACGCAAGGTCGGAGCAAGTGAAGACTTCACGGGATTGATCACGGTCGTGGTTAGAACTGCAGACGATGAAAAGGGCGTTGCAGGAACATTATTTGGAAAGAATGATGCCAGAATCGTGCGGATAGATAATTACCACATAGATGCGCTGCCATCTGGATATATGTTAATATCCAAACATATCGATAAACCAGGCATTATCGGACATGTCGGAATGATACTGGGCAAAAATAACATCAACATAGCCGGGATGCAGGTGGGACGTGAATCGATCGGCGGCGAAGCGGTGATGGTGTTAAACATCGATGGCCCGGTCTCAGATGGCATACTGAAGCAAATCGAGGCAGTGGATGGTATTCAAAATATTAAACTCGTCGTGCTTTAAATAACGGCTTTAGACGTCCCAGCCGGGACTTGAACCCGGGTCTTAGGCTATCTGCAAGTTTTCCATCAACGCTTTTTGCGAAAAGGGTTGCCGCAGGCCTAAAGGATATCCGCTACCCTACTGGGACTTTTTATATTCTTCTTTATATAACTTTATTGATTTCTCAATCGACCTCTTTGCCTCTTCCGCACCTTTCCATCCCACCAATTCTACTTTTTTCCCTTCGAGCTCTTTATACACCTGGAAGAAGTGCGCTATTTCCCTTAAGTTCTGATGCGGTATATCTTCCATATCTCTTGCCTCTCCAAATCTTGGGTCATGTTTTGGCACGCAGAGTAGCTTATCGTCTTGCTTGCCCACATCCATGAGTCTCAGCATGGCTATAGGTCTACATTCTATCAATATCCCTGGATGTGTCGGATTTGTCACAAGCACCAGTGCGTCGAGTGCATCTCCATCCTCTGCCAATGTCTGTGGCATTATCCCATAGTCCCCTGGATAATGGAAGGGAGAGAATAACACCCTATCCAGCTTGAATATGTTGCGCTTCTTGTCATATTCGTATTTGTTCTGGGAGCCTTTCGGTATCTCCACTATCACGTTAATTATGTGCGGTGGCCTTTCTCCTGGCTCTATATCATGCCACATATTCCCCATTTCACTTCACCTCTCTTAAGCTTCCCTTATGATCCTTGCGATGTTGTCACCAACATCCGAAGTACTGGATGACCCGCCCATGTCGCGTGTCTTTACCTTTCCTTCTTTGGTGTTTCGTTCTATGGCATTCACCACCGTATCCGCCGCCTCCTTCTCACCCAAGTGTTCCAGTAGCATGGAGCCAGCCCATATCGTCGCGATGGGATTTGCCGTGTTCATTCCCTTGTATTTCGGAGCGGAGCCGTGAATTGGCTCGAACATGCTTGTTCCTTCTGGATTGATGTTTCCGCCTGGTGCAAATCCAAGACCGCCCTGGATCATGGCTCCCAGATCGGTGATGATATCTCCGAACATATTGGGCGTAACAACTATATCAAACCACTCTGGATTCTTGACGAACCACATCGTTATGGCATCTACGTAGTTGAAGTCGGTTTTAACATCGATGTAGTCTGCTGCGACTTCCTCGAATATTCGCCTCCAGAGCCCATATATATCTGTCAGCACGTTTGCCTTGTCCACAGAAGAAAGATGTCCTTTACTATTCTGAGCAAGTTCAAACGCATATCGAATCACGCGTTCGGTGCCTTCTCTGCTGATCATGCCGATCTGGTATGCGATCTCGCCGCTGTCTGAATCGATGTCAAGGTCAAATTTGACCTTGTATAATTTCCGGATGACGTCCAGTTCATGCGCAGATACTCTTTTATTCGTGGAACCCCCGATTCCAATATAGAAATCCTCGGTGTTCTCCCTCACGACCGTGAAGTCTATGTCCTTTGTTCCCTTGTCTCTCAATGGCGTCCAGACGCCCTTCAATAATTTTACGGGGCGGAGATTGATGTACTGGTCAAAGTAGAATCGCATCGCCAGCAGAATTCCCTTTTCCAGTATACCCGGTTTTACTCTATCATCTCCCACTGCGCCCAGATATATCGCCTTGTACTGCTCCAGTTCGCGCAAAACGTCCTCTGATATCAACTCGCCGGTCGCCAGATAATGGTCGGCTCCATGTGGATAATCGATCCACTCTATATCAAAACCGTGTACCTCGGCAACTGTCTCGAGGACTTTTTTGCCCTGAGCGATGACCTCGGGGCCGATTCCATCGCCTGCTATAACTGGAATTTTGTATAAGGTCATCTGGTTTTCTCTCCCTGAGTCGTAGTTATTTATACTATTCTGGGCTTAACCCCGCTCGTGTATATTTAATCAACCCGCCGCACTCGATAATCTTTCTCACGAACTCTGGCATTGGCGTAGCTTGGTGTGTCTCGCCCGTCGTTTTGTTATTGATAAAGCCCTTCCTGAAATCCACCACGAGGATGTCCCCCTCTTTAATGCGCTCTGTTTCGGCGCATTCGAGAATGGGCAACCCAGTGTTGATGGCGTTCCTGAAGAATATCCCTGCAAATGATTTCGCGATGACGCATTTGATTCCAGCGCCATTCAATGCCAGTGGCGCATGCTCCCTGGAGGAGCCGCAACCGAAGTTTTTTCCTGCGACGATAATATCGCCTGGTTTTACTTCGCGTGCGAATCCAGGGCGAACGCCCTCAAAGAGGTGGTTTGCCAGCTTCTTCGGGTCGTTTATCGTAAGATACCTGCCAGGAATGATGGCATCCGTATCGACGTCGTCGCCGAATCTCCAGACGTTTCCTTTCATGATGTGGTGATTGTCGCTTGTCATACTTAAAGGATATCTTCTGCTAAAAATCCTCTAAATCATAGGCTAAATATCCCTGCTCTCTCAGTTTCCCGCCCCAATCAACGAATTTTGATTTTTCTTTTTTTCTTAATTCTGTGAGAATTTTTAATGCTTCTCTCTTTGCTCAATGAGTTCCTCAAAGAAGGCAACCCGTTTATCTCCATTTGAATCTGTCCGGGAGCTCTTTTACGACAAGTTTTTATGCTCTTGGACCCACCTAATCGTGTCTGGAAGAGATGATAACTCAAGGTGATTGACATGAAGTTCAAGGTCGTAATCAGAGAAGGAGAGGATGGCTGGTACGTAGTTGAGTGCCCATCTTTACCTGGCTGTATTTCGCAAGGAAAAACTAAGAAAGAAGCTTTGGAGAACATCAAAGAAGCCATTGAGCTTTACCTGGAGCCGGAAGAAGTTCAGGTGACACAGAAAGGAGAGCAAATGGTGGAGATAACAGTGTGACAAAACTGCCGGTCATCTCTGGAGAAGAAGCAATTAAGGTGTTGAATAAAGCTGGTTTTGTTTTCGTTAGGCAGAAAGGAAGTCATGTGAGAATGAAAAGGGTCACAGCTGAGCGAGCCATTAATGTGACTATACCTCTCCATGACGTTTTAGATAGAGGCACATTGAGGAGCATTATTAAGGCTGCTAACTTGACTGTTGAGGGGTTTGTTGAGCGGTTGTAAGATCGTTTAACCTGTTATGAGAGTTGGTGTGGTTGGCTTTAAGACGAAAGTGCAAAAGTTTAGTTAGTATTTAAAACTTTGCAGTTCTTGGTGAGTTTAAGCTTTGCCCTTATATCTCCCTGGGGTCGGTTATACTGCCCGTAATCGCAGACGCAGCTGCAGTAGCTGGCGAGCACAGATATACGAATGCCTTGGCGCTGCCCTGCCTGCCCTTGAAGTTCCTGTTGGAAGTTGCAAGCCCGACCTCTCCGTCCCCGAGAAGCCCAAACGAGCCTCCCATGCATGGGCCGCAGCATGGTGCTTCCACAAGCGCGCCAGCCTCTACGAAACATTCGATGAATCCTACCTCCAGCGCCTTTAAATATTCCATGCGCGATGCCGGTATGATTATCACGCGGACGCCATTGGCAATATGATGACTACCGAGAATCTCCGCAACGACTTTCAAATCCTCAAATCGACCATTGGTACACGAGCCGATGAATATCTGGTCGATTTTCGTGCCCTCAACATCACTCACGTTTTTGACGTTGTCCACGTTGTGCGGACAGGCTATCTGCGGCCGAAGGTCAGATATATCGTATTCATGATGCTGTGCATAGTTGGCATCTTCGTCGCTGCACCAATGCAAATCGAGTTTGAAGTCGGGAATGCACTGCTTCAGATATTTCTCGGTCTCTCTATCAGGCTCGATGATGCCTACTGCCCCGCCCATCTCGATCGCCATGTTGGACATCGTCATCCGCTCGGAGATGCTCATGTTCCTCACCGTTGGTCCAGCATACTCGCAGGCAGAATACGCCGCCCCGTCTGCACCCACGTCGCCGATTATGTGCAGTATCACGTCTTTTGAGTACACTCTGTCAGGCAGTTTGCCTTCAATCTCAAACCGGATGGACTGCGGAACCTTAAACCATAATTTTCCAGTAGCCAGAGCAGACGCCATATCCGTGGAGCCGACGCCAGTAGAGAATGCGCCGAGTGCGCCATACGTACAGGTGTGCGAATCCGACCCGATTATCAGGTCCCCTGAGTTTACATGGCCTTTTTCAGGCATTACCTGGTGGCACACCCCCTCATACACGTCATAATTCAGGATGCCTTGTTCATCCGCAAACTTCCTGAGCATTATATGATTATTGGCCGCATTCAGCGAGTCGGCTGGAACCTGATGGTCAAACAACATCACGATTTTGCTTGGGTCCCACACGCGCTTCTTTTTCCGACCTGCCATGATCTCGTAGAACCCATGGATGGCAAGCGGTCCGGTAATGTCGTGAATCATGGCACAATCTATATCGGCAAATACAAATTCGCCTGCCACAACGGGTTTTCCAGATGCTCGAGAGAATATCTTCTCAGTAATAGTCAGACCTGTGGACATGATTGACAAAATAATGGCAGAGTACCTAAATAAATCAATCGATATGTTGAAATCCTTTGCAAGTAAATGATGAAAACATGAAGGAGATTCTACAAACCCACGAACAAGTAGAATGGGCCTCATCAGAGGAGTTTAAAGAGAAGGTGGCAGAGAAGCTCAAACTGATGGGGGGCCTGTGCGATGAAAAGACTGCTGCCATGCTCGTGGCACATGACCTCGATGCGGAAATGTCGATGTCAAAATCCAAGTCGGATGCTATAAAAATCAATGATATATCATTAGAGAAGAAAAACGTGTGTTTCATCGGCAAGGTTACGGATGTAGATAGAGTACGTGAGTTCAGTAGGGAAGATGGCTCACGTGGGAGGGTCGCAAACATCCTGGTCTCTGATGATACTGGCTCGATTCGGGTTGTCCTCTGGGATGAGCTTGCGGACCTGGTCAAAGTAGATGAGGTCAAAATCGGACAGGTTATCGAGGCCAGTGGATATGTGAAAGATGGGTATTCTGGCGTTGAGGTTAACATCGGCAGGGGCGGCAGCCTCAATTTCGTCGAGGACAGGGACGTCACCGTTAAGACATATAAGATATGCGACATCAAGGTTGGCATGGGTGGCATAAACATTGCAGGAAAGGTTATCGACGTCGGAGGGATGCGCACGTTTTCCAGAAAAGATGGAACAGAGGGGCACGTGAACAACATCACGATAGGAGATGAAACGGGCAAGATTCGGGTGACACTGTGGGACGACCTTGCTAAGGGTGCAAAGTTTGCGGTTGGAGATACTATCGAGACCACAAACGGATATTCCAGGGAGAACTTCGGCCAGATGGAGATACACATTGGAAACAGGGGCTCCATCAAAATTGGAGATAAAAAGGTGGAGTATTCGGAGCAGATTATGAAAATCGGGGACATCGGGGTAAATGAATCCTGTGACATAGTGGGGGTGGTGACCGAAATCGAGGGCGTGCGGGAGTTCAATAAAAGCGATGGCAGTACTGGAAAGGTGGCAAATCTAAGGGTCGCTGACGAGACGGGCGGCATCCGAGTAGCACTGTGGGGAGAGCATGCAGATATAGTCAATAGCATCAGCATCGGAACCAAGCTCAAAATCATGGACTGCTATGCCAAGGTAAGATGGAATGATAAAGTGGAGTTGAATGTCGGTTGGCGTAGTAAAGTGTCACTGATGGGCAAGGGGTAAGATTGAATCACCAGCTTATTATCACGGATGACCACTTTCACACTACATACTCGAAGTATTTATGAGATTCTGTGTTTATTAGCATAGGGAGATAGTATGAGCGAAAAGATATCATTGGATGAGTTGCCAGGCGTAGGAGTTGCAACAGCCGAGAAACTTAAAGATGCTGGCTTTGGTTCGATAGAGGCGATTGCGGTTGCATCACCATCTGAATTGGCGGGCGCTGCAGAGATAGGAGAGACGGTAGCAGCAAAAATAATAAAGGCGGCGCGAGACGCTGCAGATGTTGGCGGATTCGAGACAGGAGATATCGTATTCGAGCGAAGAAAGCAGGTCGGAAAATTGACGACCGGTTGCAACCCTCTTAATGAGCTGCTTGGGGGCGGTATTGAGACGCAGTCTATTACGGAATTCTATGGAGAGTTTGGCTCGGGAAAGACCCAAATTGCTCATCAATTGGCCATAAATGTACAATTGCCAAAAGAGAAGAGTGGACTGAGTGGTTCTGCTATCATCATCGACACGGAGAATACGTTTCGTCCCGAGCGAATCCAGCAGATGGCGGAAGGAGTTGGATTGGATTACGAGGGGCTCCTCAAAAACATACACGTCGCCAGGGCGTATAATTCGAGTCATCAAATGTTGTTGGTCGAAAGGGCGTCTGAACTGGCAGAGCAGTTGAAGGAATCCGACTATCCGGTAAGGTTGATAGTCGTCGATTCGCTGACAGCGCATTTCAGGGCAGAATATATAGGGAGGGGGACGCTCGCAAACCGGCAACAACAGCTCAACAAACATCTGCACGACCTCATGCGGTTTGGTGACCTGAACAATGCCGTAGTGATGGTGACCAATCAGGTCATGTCCAAACCCGATGCCTTCTTTGGCGACCCAACCAGACCGATAGGTGGCCACATCCTGGGGCATACTGCTACGTTTAGATTATACCTGCGAAAGTCCAAGGGCGAGAAAAGAATTGCCAGACTGGTGGATTCGCCATCTTTGCCCGAGGGAGAGGCCGTGTTCTCGGTAACGAAAGAGGGAATCGTGGGGCTCGAAGATTGAAAATATTAGTCCTGGACATCGATGGCACCATTACAGACGACGAACGGAGGGTCAATTGTAAGGTGATAGAGGTTATTCGCCGTTTAGATATACCGATAGTCCTCGCAACAGGAAATATAGTATGCTTTGCCTCCGCTACTGCAAGGCTCATCGGCACCGGCGGTATCGTTATCGCTGAGAATGGCGGAGTCGTAAAGACAAGTCTTGATGGCAAAGAATACGTCCTCGGAGACATCGTGCGGTGTCGACGCGCATTTGACCTTTTAAAAACGCATTTCAAACTCGAGAAACTCGACTCAGAATATCGAGGGACCGAGATTGCGGTGCGAAAAAATTTTAATTTAGACGTGGCAAGGGCGATTCTGGATGGAGCCAATCTTGGTGTGAATATGGTAGACAGCAGATTTGCCATACACATCAAAGACAAGCGCATCGATAAAGGGACTGGATTGAAAAAAGTCGTAGAACTGCTGGGTTGGTCAACTGAAGATGTCATAGCGATCGGTGACGCTGAAAACGACGTCGAGATGCTTCAGACCGCGGGACTGGGCATAGCGGTTGGCAATGCAGACCAAAAACTAAAAACGGTAGCGGATTTTGTGATGGAGGGCAAGTACGGCGCTGGCGTGATTGAGGCAGTCGAGCGGTTTATAAACTAAAGATGTAGCTCCGTATAAGACCAAGGTCAAACTGGTGATATACGATATCGACACGTAAATCAAGAAAACATTTATGTTCGTTCAAATAGAGGTTTTCTCTACAAGGTCGATTTAAATCGACTCCAAGCAACCTCCTCTACCCTCCTGATTACCTCTTTTACGGGTATGCCGTTTTCGTTGGCTATTCTTTTGCAATCCTCGAACTCGGCAGAGATGTTCATCAGTTTTCCATTGCTATCTGTTGCGATTTTGACATCGGCTTTGTGTTTTTTCCCGGCAATCTCGATAGCAACCGATGCCATTTTCCTCTTGGCGATCAGCCTGTGTCTTACAGGCATTATTCGCACACCGAGTGAGCCCGTTTCCTCGATGACCTTTCTTGCCAGCACGCTCACGTCTGCTGGTTTTGCGATTATCTGTATTATATGCCCACTTCGTCCTTTTTTCATCGTGGCAGGAATGATGGCAACGTCCTTCGCACCCAACTTCATCAACTCCTCGAGGAGGTTGCCAAGTATTTCGCCAGTGACGTCATCGACGTTTGTTTCAAGTACTTCAATTGAGTCATGAATAAGTGCATCCATCTCTCCAACTACAATGCGCAACGCATTTGGCATCTCGAGCTCTTTTGATCCAGCGCCATATCCAATTTTTTTGACGGCAATCTCGGGGAAAAATGTGCTGCATTTCTGGACGAAATGCGCAAGTATCGCCGCCCCTGTAGGGGTTAACAATTCTTCTTCCACCGGACCTCCTCTAAAAATCAAACCGGAATTGCGAAGTATTTCCAACGTCGCCGGTGCCGGTACTGGCAGGCGCCCATATTTTGTATCTACAAAGCCGCTGCCGACATATACTGGGGTGCTGTGAATTGCGCACTCCCTAAAACCAAGGTCATGAAATGCTGCGCACGCACCCATCACATCTGCGATTGCGTCAGCAGTCCCAACTTCGTGAAAATGCAATCGGTTTTTGGGCACCCCATGTATTCTCGATTCAGCATCGGCAATCTTCTCATATATTGCGATAGCGTCCCTGATTATTGCATCATCAAGCCCACACGATTCAACTGCCTTCACGATGTCCGCATATCTTCGGTCACCGTTGTCATCGCTGGTCACGCTCACCATGGTCCCATCGATACCCTGTCTATTCGTTTTCGTGATATCGACCTCGACCTCTCCGAAATCGGTGATGCACGTCATCGCATTTTCTACTATATCCTTCCTTGCTCCCAGATCGACCAAGCCCCCGATGATCATATCTCCAGAGGCGCCAGAGACGGGGTCGAATACAACTGCCTTCATCGTCGCACCATAATTTTTATATCTCACTGTGCATTAGATACAATAATATATAACAATAGTACAATGGATGTCTTATTACTATTTGGAGGAGAACGCCCGTGGATGAACTTTACTTGAATGTTGCAAAAGCATATCCTATTGACTCTGCAAGAGGCATTGCACGCCTTGATCCAACCTCGTTGTTGGAGTTGAAACTTTCGCCTGGCGATATCGTCGAAATAAAGGGCAAATCGGTTACTGCTGCAAAGGTATGGCGCGCAGATAAACAGGACTGGGAACAAAAAATCATCAGGGTTGACGGATTCACCCGGCAGAACGCTGATGTTGGTATCGGGGAACGGGTTGTGGTCAGAAAGGCAGAGGTCAAAGAGGCAAAAAAAGTAGTCCTAGCACCGCCCGAGGGGGCGGCAATTCGATTTAGTGATGATGCCGTGGATATGATAAAGCGCCAGGTCCTCAAGCGTCCGGTTGTACAGGGCGACATCGTGCCGATAATAAGTTCTATGGTGCAGCCAATTATGGGACGAATGATTATGGGACAGGTGATACCACTGGTAGCGGTCAACACGACTCCTTCTGGAATTGTTCTCATCACCGAAACTACCCTGCTCGAGCTACGGGAAAAACCGGTCAGCGGATATGAATCTGCCGTAATGACCGGCATAACTTATGAGGACATAGGCGGATTAAAGGATGAAATTCAACGCGTAAGAGAAATGATCGAACTGCCGATGAAACACCCAGAAGTATTCCAGAAGCTGGGCATAGAACCGCCCAAGGGGGTTTTGTTGCATGGGCCACCAGGAACTGGAAAGACGCTCATCGCAAAAGCGGTTGCAAACGAGTCTGGAGTGAACTTCTTCTCAATCGCCGGTCCCGAGATCATGAGTAAATACTATGGCGAGAGCGAGCAGCGCCTTCGCGAGATTTTCGAGGAGGCACGCGAAGAGGCGCCCTCGATAATATTCATCGATGAGATCGACTCGATTGCACCCAAGAGGGAGGAAGTGACCGGGGAGGTCGAACGCAGGGTCGTTGCGCAGTTATTGTCCCTGATGGATGGGTTGGAAGCAAGGGGAGAAGTCATAGTAATAGGGGCTACCAATAGAGTAGATGCGATTGATCCAGCACTTAGGCGCCCGGGTCGTTTCGACCGAGAAATTGAAATTGGTGTGCCTACCAGGGCTGACCGAATTGAAGTCTGGCAGATTCATGCGAGGGGAATGCCATTGGCAGACGATGTGAATGTTGAGGAGCTGGCAGACCACACGCATGGTTTTGTGGGGGCTGATATATCCGCCCTCGTTAAAGAAGCGGCGATGAAGACGTTGCGCAGATATCTACCAAAGATCGACCTGGATGAGGCGGAGATACCCAAGGAGATACTGGAAAAGATGAAAGTTACCAGAGCTGATTTTTTCAATGCGTTGAAGGAGGTCGAACCATCAGCACTACGGGAAATCTTCATCGAGATACCAAAAGTCTCCTGGAGCGATGTGGGGGGATTGGACGACGTCCGCCAGGAGATCATCGAGGCGGTGGAATGGCCGTTGCGAAGTCCTGAAACATTTACCCGAATGGGCATCCATTCACTAAAGGGCATTTTGCTGTATGGGCCGCCAGGAACCGGAAAAACCCTCATTGCCAAAGCGATCGCCAACGAGTCGGCTGCAAATTTCATCAGCATCAGGGGACCCCAATTATTCTCTAAATGGGTTGGTGAGTCGGAGAAGGCGATAAGAGAGATATTCAGAAAGGCACGACAGTGCGCGCCATCGATCATATTCATCGATGAGCTGGATGCCATTGCCCCCATACGCGGTGTAGACGAAGGTTCCAAGGTATCAGAGAGAGTTGTAAATCAGCTACTTACAGAATTGGACGGTCTGGTGGAGTTGGAGGGCGTCATCGTAATCGCTGCAACCAACAGGCCTGACATGATCGATCCGGCGTTATTGCGGCCAGGTAGATTTGACAGAATGACGCTTGTAGGGGCGCCAAACAAGCCCAGCAGGGTCGAGATATTTAAGATTCATACTGCTGACATGCCCATAGCAGACGACGTCGACATCAATGAACTCGCGGATGTTACCGAAGGATACGTGGGCGCTGACATTGAATCATTGTGCAGGGAGTCGGCCCTACTTGCTTTGAGGGAGGATTTCGATTCCAGTCATGTGGAGATGCGACATTTCAGAGAGGCATTGAAGAAAATAAGGCCGACCATCAACGAAAGCATAAATGGATATTATGAGCGCATTCAAGAGCAGTTCAAAGGCGGCACGCCTGTTGAAGCGAGGTCTTATATAGGATACCGATAGAAATTTATTTATAAGTGTAAGCATAAGTAAGGACTTAAGGTTGAAGCGAGGTCTTATATAGGATACCAGTAGGAATTAAAGTGTGATCAAAAATGACGAAAATATTCACAAAAAATTTGTTTGACAAGCACATCATGGGAATAGATGGGACTGAAACGGGAATACTGCATAATATAATAGCTGATTTCAGGACGGGCAATCTACTCGACCTTGTGATCAAGCCCGATATTGCGTTAAATACAGAGGGATTCAGGATGGAAGATGGTTTTTTACTCCTTCCATTTGATTCCGTCAGGGCCGTGAGCGACTACATCGTAGTTGATAAAAAAGTATTGGCGCCCTAAATTATCAACGGGTATCTCCTCACTAATTTATCAATCACCTCTTACTCTTAGCCCTAGTTGTTCTAGTATGCAAAATCATCCCTTTTGTCTTATCAATGAGGTTAAGGGAGAGGATTTCTACAGAGCCATTTAAATGATAAAATTTAAGAAAATTGGAATCATCGTCTCGATCGTTGGCATATTAACCATAGCTGCGTCTGCAGCACTATACATGCAACCACCACAGCCGATACGCGCTGTGGATTTTGCGCCAACGGAGTTGATTGGCATGCCCGTCGTCTTTAAATCAGAGGGCGAAGAAGCCATCGAAAGGACGAGACGCATACACGCTGGACCCGTCCTGTACATACAGGATGCAGCGATAATTTACTATGGTCCAGAAATGCACCAAATAAAATTATGGATATCTACATACGAAAACGAGAGTATGGCGTATGCCGAAAATGAAAAAATGCGGGATGCTATCGTTAGATTCGCCAAAGGTTATTGGGCAGAAAACCTGGAAGAAATGACCATCGACGGCGAAAGCATATATAAAACATCCCCGCACCCGCCATCGAGTGGACATTACCATTATTTCTGGGCGGATGGACGGGCTATCTTCTACGTCGAAATACCGCCAGCCCTTCAAGAAATGACTGACGATATTATCAGGGCAATAAAAGGTTAAGATGAGTCAACAGGTGGTCGCCCATTTGCAGTATGGCATAGTATCGCTTCCTCAAGTGCCAATTCGCCTCTGGCAACCTGACGGGCTAATTTTCTTGGAATGGTCGTCTGACCGTTTGATCGTTCTCGACTCTGCTCTTGTATGACCCTGATCTCTCCTTTTGATGGCTCGATTCGCTGCCTACTGACTGGAATTCCCTCGAGGCTGGCTATGTTGATGGCTGCCACCACGTCGGAAATCATTTGCCCCCTTATTCCCCTTCCAAGATGGGGCGTGGTAAAACTTTCGTCAACTAACTCCACACGTATCCCTAAATCAAGTAGCGTATTTATGATTTGTGCCCTGACAAGCCGAGCACCGTGTCCAATCCGAGCCACAACGTTTTGAATGGGTTGTTCTCCCAAGACGTGCTGTACGACCGCACCAACTCTGTTGATCGATACCTGATGCACTGATACGACCATTTCGTCTGCAACGACCGCAATTCCTGGATATTTGCCAGGGTCAATACCGATTATGACCTTATCGTACTTGCGGACGCCGCCAAGCAAACGCTGGGCTTCGTCCACGGCGGTGCGCACTCTTTTGGCAATCACAATACGGTCTGAATCAAAATTAATTCGATTAAATTCAGCTTCCGTTGTGATGACTACGCCGACATTAATGGGTATCGCATCTTTTAATGAAAGTAATACGAAGTGTAAATTCCGTGCCCTCAGCTCCTCCACCAAGGGTCTATAGATCGAAAAGTCCTCGGTTATTGCGGCGATATACTTATGCCTCAAAGCCCCCACATTTAAAATGTGTGTTGGAAATACTTAAATGTTGCCTATGGATGGATGTGAAAATCATTAAAATCAAAAAATACACCAGTGGATGTGGAAAACTCGACGAATTATTGGGCGGGGGTTTCGAGTCCGGGACCGTGACCCAGTTATTTGGAGAGGCAGGTAGCGGTAAAACCAATATCTGTCTCCAATTGGCGATTGAAACCGTGAAAAGCGGAAAAAAGGTCATATTTGTCGATAGCGAGGGGTTCTCCGCCGAGCGATTTAAACAGATAGCCGGAGATGATGCGAAGAAGCTTGCAGAAGGCATCATAATCTATGAACCGATGGACTTCGAACAGCAGTATTCCGCCATTAAAGATATGGAAAAAGTGTTAAATGAAAATATAGGGGTGATAATACTCGACTCTGCTACGCTATTTTATCGAGCTGAACTTGTCCCTAACTCACAGATTTCACGATATGATTATGGGCGTGGCATTGTACCAATAAGAGAGCTGGCGGGTCAAGTGGCACACCTGTTAGTACTTGCCAGAAAATATGATGTGGCAGCCATCATCACAAACCAGGTATATACCAATATAGATGACAACCAATTCCATCCCCTCGGCGGGAATATGATGGAGCACCTCTCCAAGAACATCATCCAGCTGGAAAAGATAAAGAATGGGAGGAGGAGAGCGAGCATACGAAAGCATAGGTCCCAGCCGGAAGGGATTTCGTGTGAGTTTGTGCTAACTCGGGATGGTGTGAAAGACATATAAACCGTCAAAATGTAGACCTGATTATTCCTTCGTAAACGGTTTCTGCTTTTCCCTCCATGAACGCGCGACCGCCTTCCAGCGATATGCACAATTCGCCCCCCTCGGTTTTGACCGTTACATTGTTGCCCACCATCCCAAGTTTATTCGCAATGGCGACGGATGCGACGGCTCCAGTGCCGCAGGCAAGCGTCTCGGCTTCAACACCCCTCTCATAGGTTCGTATCTTGATATCGCCCCCTTCTACTTTGACAAAGTTCACGTTTGCCCCGTTTGGAAATATGGGATTATACCGAATCTTTGGCGCAATCTCCATTATTGGGAGGCCCATATCATCCACAAAGATGACTGCATGCGGCACTCCCGTATTCACTGCAGATACTTTCACACCTGCGACATCTTTTTCCAGAAACTTGAACCTGGGCTCTCCCATGTCTACTTTTGCCCAGATTTGATTCTCCGAGTCCTCTCTTGTCTCGACTTTCATATCTCCAACAACCGTCTCGACCGTAACGGTTCCCGGTCCAATATAGCCGGCGTCGATTGCATATTTTACGAGGCATCTAATGCCATTGCCACACATTTCTGCCTCTGAACCATCTGGATTGAAAATCCGCATTTTGAGATTTGCGTGTCTTGATATCAAAAGGAACAAAACGCCATCCGCACCTATTCCAAATTGCCGATCGCAAAATCGCCTGGCAAAATCGCTCTTTTTATCATCAGGTATAACTCCTCTGTCATATTCGTCTATCAGAATGAAGTCGTTGCCGTTTCCATGTAATTTGGTGAACATGATCATGGATACAACTCACGAAATCCTCGGCGGGATAATCTGATTCGCCAGCAGAGCGTCATATGACTCGCGCTTTCGGATGATGTCAACTTTTCCATTGTGCACGAGCAGTTCAGCGCATCTCAGCCGTCCATTATATTGTGAGCTCATCGAGAATCCATATGCGCCCGTGTCGAGGATCGCGATGAGGTCGTCCTTCGCAATTTCTGGTAGAGCGCGATCCTTCGCGAGAATATCGCCGGATTCGCAAATCGGCCCCACTATCGTGTATTCTTCTGATGGCTCCTGGTCTGCCTTGTTTGCGACCATGACCTCGTGATGTGCATCGTACATCGTTGGTCTGAGGAGGAGATTGAAACCCGCATCGACGCCGACGAAGGTCTTGTGTGCCTGCTTGACCGCATTTACCCTGGTCAAAAGAATCGTGGAATCACCAACGACGTATCTCCCTGGCTCGAGTATAAGCTTTGGGCTGATGCCCAGAGATGTCGTGCGCTCATCGAAAATTGGCAGGATGGCATCCGCAAGGTCTGACGGCGATGGTGCTACGTCGTCTTCCCTATATGGGATGCCAAGTCCGCCCCCCATGTCAACGAACTCAAGCTCGATGCCGAGTTCTGTTACTCCTTCCACTAGGTCGAGCACCCTCGCTATAGCCTCTGTGAAAGGCGCAACATCGAGTATCTGCGAGCCAATATGGCAGTGAATGCCCATCGGCTTTATGCCATCAAGTGAGCCTGCCCGCTTATATGCAGATACAACCTCTGTATGAGGAATGCCAAACTTGGATTTTTTAAGCCCTGTGCTGATCTTTGGATGCGTAACTGGCGATACGTCTGGATTGACTCTGAATGCAATCTCGACTTCGGAGTCATGTCGACTTGCGATCTTCGAGATGGTTTTCAATTCATCTAACGAGTCGACCGATATCCTCACTCCTTTTTTCACTGCCATTTCCAGTTCGGCATCCGTTTTGGAATTACCATTGAACAAGATTTTTTGTTGTGGAATTCCCGCCATGAGAGCACAGTATAGTTCCCCATCCGAAAAGACGTCTGCTCCTGCTCCTTCTTGCGCCAGTATTTTTAGCACGGTTAAATTATAGTTCGCCTTCGCCGCATAATATATGTCGGCATCTGGAAAAGCGCTTTGAAATCGCTGATAATTTGCCCTGATGCGAGATTCGTCCATCACGTAGAGCGGCGTGCCGAATTTCTCAGCCAAGACAGTGGTGTCAACGCTGCCGATGGTGAGGTGTCCGTCTTCAATTCCCAAATGTGTCCTATGTTGTAATATATTCATATCTCCAAAGTCCTCAACCGCTCAACCGCTTCCTTGATTCTCTCTACTGGTTTTGTCAGCGCAAAGCGCATATACCCCTCGCCGTAATCACCAAAACCTATACCGGGTGTCGCCACGATGCCTGCCCGCTCCAGCAACAATCTCGAGAACTCTAACGAATTGAATCCAACGGGAACTGGTGCCCAGACATAAAACGTTGCTTTCGGCGGTGTTACTGGCATCCCCAGTTCATTGAGCCCTGCAATTAGAGCGTCCCGTCTCTTTTTATATATTTTTCTCATGTACTGGACACAACTCTGGGGGCCCGTCATCGCGACGATTCCCGCCATTTGTACCGCCATGAACGCACCCGAATCTACGTTGGTCTTTACCTTTCCGAGACCACTGATGATGTCCGCATTGCCGACAGCGAAGCCGATGCGCCATCCTGTCATGTTGTACGTCTTGGAGAGGGAGTGGAACTCAATTCCAATGTCCGTAGCCCCTTCCACCTCCAAGAGAGATGGTGCCCGAAACCCATCATATGTCATCTCCGAATATGCATTGTCATGGCAGACGATCATGTCGTTGTCGGTCGCAAAATCGATGATTTCTTTGAAGAATTTCATGTCCGCAACCGCAGATGTCGGATTGTTTGGGTAGTTAATGAACATGAGCTTGGATTTCTTCGCAGTCGTTGAGTCGATCGAATTCAAATCGGGCTTGAAATCGTTTTCAGACAACAGAGGCATGATGTGTGGGGTGCCGCCTGCGAGTATCGTCCCGATTTTGTATACGGGATAGGCTGGGTCCGGCACCAATGTCATATCGCCGTGATTTACAAATGCCAGAGGGATGTGCGCAATGCCCTCTTTTGATCCGATGAGGGCGAGCACCTCTTTCTCTGGGTCCAATTCAATGCCAAACGTCCTTTTATACCATTGGGACACTGCCTCCCTGAAGGAGGGCATACCGACATAAGAAGGATACTGATGAGTAGATGGGTCCTGAACGGCATCACACAGCGCCTTGATGATGTGCTCTGGCGTCGGATGGTCGGGGTCGCCCACCCCCAAATCGATGACGTCCACACCCTGTTTGAGCTTCTCCGACTTCAATTTGTCAATGGTCGCAAAGAGATATGGCGGCAATGCATTTATTCTATCGGCGTACATGTTCCCAGTCTAACATCATGCAGAGGATAAAAATACTTTTGCCATATTGGCTAAATGATTTTCAATCCTTGTTTTACGAGCTTGCTGAAAGAAGCTCGGTTTATTGGATAGGAATTTCGAACACGAAATTCTGATGTTGCGATGTAACGTGGTTTGCAATACATCCCCCACACAGAAACACCACAGTTTCAACCCTTGTTTTTTAGAGCGCTTTCCACACCTCTACCTCCTGAACAGGATCAGGCAGCACTACCACTGGCACTAGCTCTGGTTCTAACTCTATCTTCTCAACTAAGTCTGCAAGCTTCCTTTCCAAAGCAAGTATCTCGGCTCTAATTTCCTCGGGCACTTGTTGCCAAAGCAAATATCCGGCAGCAGCAACCAATCCTACCAACATCATCACTATATTTTTTATTTTTTTCTGCTCAATTCATATCAATAGATATTCAGTTTTAAAAGAACCATTGAAAGAATGAGCTATTTAAAATTTATCATATCTCAAAAACCTTGTCAAATCTTTAGACCCCATTTTTCCCCATATAATCTAAACCTCCCAGTATTCTTTTTTAATGAAATTTTGATACCATCCTTTAAACTCCTCAAGAGTTGCTAAATGGATTTGGAAAGGAGAAAAAGGGCCAATTTTTTCCTTAATTTTTGTCCTAATTTTTGCTCTTTCATCAAAATCACTGGGCAAATTCTGCGAAATAATTAAAACGTCAATATCACTACTTGGCCCCCATTTATTTTGGACAATTGAACCAAATACCAAAACCCTTGCCTCCCCTAATATTTTTTTGCTAATCTCTTTAATTCTTCGGGAGTAATTTTTCCAATTCTTAAAATACTCCTTCTTTCTTTTTTGAGTATCTAATAAGATATCCACTAAAGTTGTCATAAAAGCTTTTCTCCAGTTAAATCTTCAAGTAATTTTATAAATTCTTTTACTTTCTCTAAGAGCATCTTCACTCCATTTTCTGTAAACTGCTTTGGAAAATAGCGAGAAGTAAAATAGGCATCTTCTAAACTATCAAAAAATAATTCATTTTCTCTATAAAACTCTGAGATTTTCTCTTCCTCATATACTTTAGCGAGTTGAGGAGTTAACTCAGAGAAATAATGAGTTTTTGGCCAATCTCCAATCTTTTTACCAATTAGATATTTTATCCAAAGCTGAAAAGCTTGCTCTAAATTGAAAGCAGCCAGATTATATTTTTTCTTTTGAAGTAATTCCTCTGCCTCCTCAAAAAATTCCTGTCCTCTTATTTTAAGAAAATCAAATTTAAGCATTAATTTTGCTATATCGTCTTTAATTGGTTTAAAGGTTTTTCTGGATTTAACAAGGGCTATGTTTTTTAGAGTGCTTTGCAACGAAGACAGGGGATTATAACTCATGGGGGCTGGGCAGTTTCAATCCTTGTTTTACGAGCTTGCTGAAAGAAGCTCGGTTTATTGGATGTTGGTCTACAAAGGAGCTTATCGATCAGAGGCTACCTCTATTGATGTAGTTTCACTACACATTGAATAGAGATTTCTACCGTTAATATCTGTGATTATTAGGGAGTTAGTGCGATACCCTTCCTTACTCAACTCACCCACTATATACTTAAGGAACCTGATCCAGCCTCTAACCTCTAAATCTTTTAATGGTATTCTGTAGTGTATTCCTTCTCTCCCTGCTAAGCTACCTGTTTTATAGTCTTTAAGTATACACCTATCCATTTTCATCTGGCAGTCTATTCCCATCTTCTGTAGTCTTTCTTTAATAGGGTCTATCAATGTAAACAACCTTACTGTATTGAGAGTTTTTATTTCTACATACTCTACTGCCTCTCTTTCGAGGTGCCTGTACCTCTCCAAACTGGGTTTATCATAGTGTAAGATGTTGTGGCAGTTTGCACATAACGTAACCGTGGCCTTAAACGTTTTGTCTTCTTTTACATGGTGGTTATGTAGTGCCCTATGGTCTGAAAAGCCACATTCCTGACATTTGTTTTTTTTGCCCATTTTTAAGTACCCCCGGCTCTTTCGCTCGACGAGCTCATCGCCTTTTCTAACAGGCTTCCATCCTTGCTTTATTAGATTTTTCTTCAACCTTAGACTAAGCCGCCACAATCTTGTTGATCTCTCTGACCTGTCAAAAACCTCATCAAAGCTTATGCCATCGAGCCATTAACGATCGCTTGATTGAAGTGATTAGAACTCTGCCCGTTGGACAGAAATACTTTTCTCACGTCCAGCCATTGGTTTATGGCAATGAAAATAACCGAGCTGTCCTTGCCCAAAAACGTTATTCAATTTTATATGGACTCAGGAATCACAGAGATATATCCTCCGCAGGCGGACGCGATCCGACGCGGCCTGCTCGATGGAAAAAACATCGTCGCGGCAATCCCCACCGCATCGGGCAAAACTCTGCTCGCAGAGTTCGCCATGCTGAAATCCGTGCTAAATGGCGGCAAGGCGATTTACATCGTACCGTTGCGCGCGCTCGCCTCCGAGAAATATGATAGGTTCTCCCAATTCGCGTCGCTCGGCATCGAAACTGGCATCTCCACAGGCGATTTCGATTCAAAGGACGAGTGGCTGGGCAAATACGATATCATCGTGGCTACCTCTGAAAAAGTGGACTCGTTGCTAAGAAACAAGGCAAGCTGGATGTACGATATCACCGTGATAGTCGCAGATGAAATCCACCTTATCAACTCTCCTGACAGGGGGCCCACACTTGAAATAACGCTGGCAAAACTGATGAAATTGAACCCAAAAGCACAGATCCTTGCGCTGAGTGCTACGATCGGAAACGCTAGCGAGCTGGCAAAATGGTTGGATGCCGAACTTGTCCAAAGCGACTGGCGCCCCGTAGAGCTGCGAGAGGGCGTCCTCTTTGGAAAAGCGATCAAGTTCATGGACGGGGGGAAGGAAGTCGATGCGACGAACGAAGACGATGCCATTGCACTCTCGGTCGATACCATAAGGGAGGGGGGGCAATGTCTCATCTTCGCCAATACGCGCAAAAATTCTGAGAGCATGGCCAGAGAGGTTGGCAAAGCGATCCAAGATTTGATCGATCCCGATGATGATAATAAGCTGGCCGAACTGGCAGGAGAAATCCGCGAGACAGGAGAGACGAGCTTATGCGAAAAACTTGCCTCCTGCATTGAAAACGGAGCGGCGTTTCACCACGCCGGACTACTAGGTGGACATCGACGCATCATAGAGAATGGCTACAGATCCAATGTGATCAAGGTCATAGCGTGCACTCCTACGCTAGCGGCAGGTCTCAACTTACCGGCAAGGCGAGTGGTCATCAGAGACTATAGGCGGTACGACGCTAACTTTGGATTGACACCCATACCAGTGCTGGAGATCAAACAAATGTGCGGAAGGGCGGGTCGCCCAGGCTTAGACCCATATGGCGAGTCCGTCCTGATCGCCAAGAGTCTTGATGAATTCGATATGCTGATGGAAAACTACGTACTTGCGAATCCAGAAGACATATGGTCCAAACTTGGCGTAGAGACCACATTGCGCACGCATCTACTGTCCACTATCGCGACCGGGTTTGCCCAATCCAGAGAACAGTTATTCGATTTTATAGAGTCTACGTTCTATGCATGTCAGCAGGAGAGGTGGAGTCTGGAACACGTGGTCGATGCTGTGCTGGAATTTCTTGAAAAGGAGGGCATGATAATCCGGTCAGGTGACGACATCCATGCTACTGAGCTGGGAGAATTGGTCTCAAGACTGTATATAGACCCGGTGTCCGCATCGATAATTATCAAGGGGCTGAAAAGCGTCGACGATGCCACCACGTTTACACTGCTACATTTAATCTGCCAAACACCCGATGTGCGAAAGTTGTACCTCCGCAGCAATGATGGCTCTTGGGTCAATGAGTTAGTAGAGCGGCATCGTGATGAGTTTATCTGCGTGCCAGACCCATACGAAAAAGAGTATGAGTGGTTCCTTGCCGAAGCCAAGACTGCGATGCTGTTTTACGACTGGATTTGCGAAGAACATGAAAATGACATAATTAAAAAATTCGGCATTGGTCCCGGAGATATAAGAGCGCTGTGCGAACTCGCGGAGTGGCTCATGCACAGCACTGCCGAGTTGTCCGCGCTGTTGGGTTTAAGATTTACACAAGATGCAAGAGATTTGGTCGAGCAGATTAAATATGGCGCCAGTCCTGAATTGCTTAAACTGATAAAAATAAAGGATGTGGGCAGAGTCAGAGCGCGCAGGTTGTACAATGCCGGCTATACCGATATCGCCAAACTCAGAGATGCGAATCCCAAAGCGATCATGCGATTGGTCGGGACCAGAATCGGAATAAAAATCATGAGGCAGTTGGGCGTAGATGTGGAAGCGACGGACAGAAAAACAGGACAGGCAAATCTTCTCGAGTTTTAACATAGTAGATGGAAAATAATTTAAAGCTATGATTTGAAAGAAATGACCCATATGACCATCAAAATTATCGGTGGCATCGCCGAGGTTGGCGACGTTGACGAATTCATCAAAACGATGAGCGATATCGCAAGGCGTCACAGCGTCACAATTCAAGCATTAGACGCAGACAGAACTGCGGGTGCAGAACACCTTCGTTTTGCGGCCGAAAAGGCGATGCGGTCGATTCGAGAGGGACGAAACATCGCCGAGGATTTGGGACTTGAAATTCTTTTGTACGCCTCCGGAAAGCGCCAGATCGAGCGCGCCTTACAGATGGGGATTTCGCCTGGCAGGAACAGGATAGCCATCGCCATAGTCGGCAATGATGCGGAGCGTGCAGGCAAGGATGTAATGGAATTTGTTCAAGAGGCGCCTGTGCTGGACTATAACGAGCGAAAAAAAGATTTAATCGTTAAAACGTTTGGCATCACCGATGCCGAAATCGAAGCAGTCGGGGAGGGGAAAATCCCGGAGCTGGTGTTGGAAAGAGTGGCATTGTTGGATATCATGAAGTGATTCTCTAATCCCTGCCCGATATCGTGGAGATGGTCACGTCAATCTCACATAAATACCGTGCCGCGGCGCCAGTCCCATGTATCAATAATTCAACTAAATCCTCGGGCACATCCATGTCAGTGCTGACAAAGAACGAATCATAGATATCAACAGACATCCCCCTATCCTGTGCGATTTGGACGTGTCTCAAAAAACTTGTGTTATGATATTGCACTTTGAATAGGTGCGGCTCCCTCAAAAACAACAGATTCGTCCCACCGCCCCTCCCAGGCGCTATGACGACATCCGCACTCGAGCCGACGACCTCGTTTATGTGTCTGGGCTGGATCAGTGGCAGGTCAGGCATCACTATCAAAATCGGCGTCTGGACATCTCGAATTGCGCCATTGATGGCATCATCCAACGTGCCTCCTGTGAGCACCTCATATTTTCTTACCACAGAGTTGTCGAGTGCATGGATGACGTCCTCAAGCATGCGCTCCGCAAATTCTTTCCGCTCGAGCGCACTAAGTAGAGGAGACAGACGCGATTTTGCATTCTCCATTTTAAAGGGAATTATTGCCTTCATATCGACCACGGATATGCTTATTTAACCCTCCTCATATGTGGATGTGATGATTGCTGATTACGTCACCTTCTCTAAAAACGTTTTCATTCCGGTCACCAACGTCTGCAGAAACAGATGTCATTATTGTGGTTTTAGACGTGATGCCGCCCATCCCGATGCATTTCTGATGACGCCTGAGCAGGTTGACGAAGTGTTGAGAGTGGGTAGTTCCAGCAGTTGTACCGAAGCGTTGTTTACATTTGGCCAGCCGAGCCATCATGACGTCATCGATTATGTGGCGGAGCTGTGCCAGATGGCGATCGAGCGTGGCCTTCTCCCACATACAAATGCGGGCGTAGTCAGTTATGCAGACCTCAAAAAATTGAAACCCTTGAACGTCAGCATGGGATTGATGGTGGAGACGGTTGGGGAGTTGGAGGCGCACCGCGACAGTCCAGACAAGGTCCCTGCACTGCGCCTGAAGACCATCGAGGATGCTGGGCGATTGAAGATTCCCTTCACAACAGGCATCCTCGTCGGCATTGGTGAAACGTGGAACGACCGCATTGAATCTCTATTGGCAATTAAAAAATTGCATGCTAAATACGGGCACATCCAGGAAGTTATCATCCAGAATTTTTTGCCGAAGCCGAACACGCCGATGGCCAATCATCCCCCGCCGACTATACGTGATATGCAGCAGATGATTGCAACAGCGCGGGAGATTCTGCCGCAAGAAATTGCGATACAAGTGCCGCCAAATCTCATGCCTCCGCAACTGTCAATACCATGGGGCGCATCAGATTTGGGGGGCATTTCGACTGAAACTGTAGATCATATCAATCCTGAAAGAGAATGGCCTGCTGTAAACGAACTTAATGCGATGGGAATATCTATGAAGGAGCGATTGCCGATATATCCGCGTTTCATTGCAGCGGGTTGGCATGGTGAAGAAGTTGGCGAACTGGTGGAAAGATATGCCGATGAAAATGGATTCAGAAACGATGAATGATATCATAGAACGGATATGGGGCGGGGAGGTCACAAAGGGTGATGCGCTATTTCTGGCGACCATGGATGTGCACGAATTGTCCCATCTTGCCGACCGATTGAGGGCTGCCGCAGCAGGGGACGTCGTCACCTATGTGGTAAATCGCAACGTCAACTTCACGAATTTGTGTATAAACGATTGTGCCTTTTGCGCATTTAGGAGCGATTCTGGATATGTTCTCAGTACCGAACAAATCTTGCAAAAAGTCGAAGAGGCGGTGGATTCCGGCGCGACCGAGATATGCATTCAGGGCGGTCTGCGCAGGGGTGCGGCGCTGGATTACTACTGCGAGATGCTGGAATGCATAAAATCACAATTTCAGGTGCATTTACATGCCCTTTCGCCAATGGAGGTACACCATGCGGCCGATAATTCCGACATGAGCATATCTGCCGCCCTAACAGCGCTAAAGCGCAGCGGACTGGACTCGATGCCGGGAACCGCCGCGGAGATCCTCGACGATCGGGTCCGCCAAAAAATCTGCCCGCGCAAGATTTCCACGGCGCAGTGGGTGGAAGTAATATCCACAGCACACAAGACAGGAATCCCGACGACTGCTACGATGTTATACGGGCACATCGAAACCAGAGAAGATAGAATCAACCACCTTCTTTTGATAAGGGACCTGCAGCGAAAAACTCATGGATTTACCGAGTTCATACCGCTTCCATTCATGGCGAAAAACAATCGTCTGGGCAAAATCGCACACGGACCGACCGAAATCGACAGCCTTGAGGTGCATGCCCTCTCTCGAATCCTATTGCACCGACACATCAAAAACATCCAGGCGTCATGGGTGAAGCTGGGGCGCAGGCTGGCGCAGACGACACTTCTCTGTGGAGTTAACGACCTTGGAGGGACCTTGATAGAGGAAAATATATCCAAATCTGCCGGTGGAACGTCTGGCGAGTACATGTCACCCGAGGAGTTTGAGGAGACCATCATCGGCGCAGGGCGCATACCGAGAAGAAGGACCACGTTGTACGAGTTAATCTAAATATTAAAAGTTACTATATACCAAAAGAATCAAATGTCCAGTGAAGTATCTCCAAGATGGTGACCTCATGGAAGTCAATGTTACGATAAGTCTAAAAAAAGGAGTTGCTGACCCAGAGGGGGCGAATATTAAGAAGGCCCTGAACTTGCTCGGGTTTGACAATGTGATGGACGTAAAGTCGATGAAAACTTTTAGAATAAACATAGATACGAATGACCGAAAAGAGGCTGAAATTGTGTGCGAGAAAATGTGCAAAAAGCTTCTTGCCAATCCGGTTATCCAGAACTACACGATAGAGATAAGGTGATGCCATGCTCCATACAAGGCGCCCCCTCCCTTTTGAATTATGTGATGTCAATTTAAAGGATGCAAATGATCGGCAGCTAAAAGAGATAAGCGTAGAACTGGGACTTGCGCTCAGTCTGGACGAGATGAAGCGAATACGGGAATACTTCACTAAAAAAAACAGAAATCCGACCGATATCGAACTTCAGTCGCTGGGTCAGGCGTGGTCGGAACATTGCTGCTATAAAAGCTCTAAATCAATTTTGAAGCAATTCGTCTTCGGCATAGATGCGCCACAAAATTTCCTCCTGGGAGAGGACGCGGGCGTCGTCGAGTTCGACGACGAGCATGCATATGTGGTTGCACTGGAATCGCACAATCACCCATCGGCGATAGAGCCGTATGGTGGTGCTGCGACAGGAATCGGCGGAATCGTAAGGGATGTGGTTTGCATGGGGGCGCAGCCCATTGTGTTGGCCGATTCGCTGTTCTTTGGGCCGCTGGATTATCTGCACCAAAAGCTTCCGAAGGGCATCAAACACCCCATCTATCTGTTTTCAGGGGTGGTGGCTGGCATCAGAGATTACGGAAATAGAATCGGCATCCCGACGACTACGGGGATGGTAGCTTTCGACGATAGTTATCTCGGAAATTGTCTGGTGAATGTCGGATGTGTCGGCATCGCGAAGAAAAAACACATCATCAGAAGCAGGGTCAAAAGACCGGGGGATGTGTTCGTACTGGCAGGTGGAAGGACAGGGAGAGATGGAATACATGGGGTCACGTTTGCGTCTATGGAATTGACTGAAACGTCAGAAGAGGAGTCAAGGGGAGCAGTTCAGCTTGGAGATCCTATCACGAAGGAGCCGCTGATCCATGCCTGCTTGGAGGCGAATGAGCGAGGATTGCTGAACGGGATGAAGGACCTCGGCGGCGGCGGACTGTCCTGTGTTATCGGCGAGATGGCGCTGGCGGGCGGATGGGGCGCCAGCATCCAATTGGATAAAGTTCCACTTAAAGAGGGGGGACTGGCGCCGTGGGAAATTTGGGTCTCAGAATCACAGGAGCGCATGATGCTGGCAGTCGACCCGAAAAATCTTGAGGAAGTATTGAAAATCTTCGGGGACTGGGACATTCTCGCAACTGCCATAGGAGCGGTTATGCCCAAAAAGACGTTGCGGCTTTCCTATCAAGACGAGAAAATCTTCGAGATGGACTTGGAATTTCTTGTAGATGGGCCGACCTACTGTAAATCACATAGGATTAAAAAACTGGAAAGAGCGGGACAGGAGGAGAAAGCGTTCAGGGAACCGCAAGATTACGACCAGGTCTTATTGGATTTGTTATCATCGCCAAACATCGCTAGCAAGGAGTGGGTCATTAGGCAGTATGACCATGAGGTGAGGGCATGCACAATCATAAAGCCTATGCAGGGCATCATTGGACAGCAAACTCATGGAGACGCTGCCGTCATAAAGCCGCTGGAGAATTCGTATCGAGGTTTGGCACTTAGCGCAGATGTAAACCCCTCGTACACCAAGATAGATCCATACTGGGGCTCAGCGTCTGCTATCGATGAGGTGTGTAGAAACTTGACCGCCGTCGGCGCGATACCGCACTCGTTTGCGGACTGCCTGAATTTCGGGAACCCAGATAAGCCAGAAAGGCTGGGCGAGTTGTACGAGGCGGCAAGGGGTCTTGGATTCGTAGCAAAGGCGCTCGGCATCCCATTCGTATCGGGAAATGTCAGCCTTTATAACGAGGCTCCTACCGGGACTATAGCACCAACTCCAACCATTCTCGGTGTGGGCATCGTGCCCGACATCAGACAATGTGTCACAACCGATTTAAAGAGGGGCGGAAATCCGATATATCTGATTGGAAAAACCCGTAGAGAATTCGGCGGCTCGGCGTACTCCAAACTCATGCAGGACGCTGCGATGGGCGTTCCGAGGGTTGACCCGGGTGTTTTGAAAAAATGCATGAATGCGCTTCTGTCTGCGATTCACAATGGTTTTGTATTATCCTGTCATGATGTCTCTGAAGGCGGAATTGCAGTATGCCTGGCCGAGATGATGATAGGCGGAGACATCGGAGCAAGCGTCAACGTCAGCGAAATTGCAAATTTGAGAAGCGATTATAAATTGTTCTCCGAATCGAATACGCGGTGGGTCGTTGAGGTGAAACGCGGCATGGCAGACGAGTTTGAAAAAACATTCAAGGACACTCCACTTTTCGAAATTGGGGAGACAGGAGGGAACGATTTATTAATAGCAGATGACAGGGAGTTAATCGACCTGCCGATAGAAGATATGCGAAGCTCCTGGCAAAGGCCGATTTACGATTATATGGGATAAATCATGAAAGTAGAAGACATTAATATCTGCATTCTGCGGATAGAGGGTACGAACAACGAGCAGGAGACATGTCTTGCGTTCAAGCGCCTGGGTGCAAAGCCCGAATTAGTTCATCTGAAGCAATTGACTGGCGAGGTTGCTGAAGCGAGGCGCAGGAACCTGTTCGATTATCAGTGCCTGATGATTCCGGGCGGCTTTTCCTCGGGCGATTACGTTAGGGCAGGAGCCATCCTGGCCGCCAGGATGAAAAGTACCATGAAGGATGATTTGACCGAATTCGCTGGGGCGGGTTACCCAATCGGCGGCATATGCAACGGATTTCAGGTGCTGGTTGAACTCGGGCTTCTGCCTGCATTTGATGAAACCATGACCGATTGCCCGGAGGCATGTCTGACGACCAACGACTCGGCGAAATTCGAGTGCAGGCCGACCCTGTTGAGACATGAAAATAATGGGAATTGTGTTTTTACTGGAAGGATACCAGAAAAGGAAATCCTGTTGATGCCGTCTGCACATGCCGAGGGGAAAATCGTCTTTTCGCCGCAGGAGCAGGAGCGGTATCTGCAACGCCTAATTGACAACGACCAGGTCGTCTTTCGATATGTAAGCCCAGAAGGGGACTATGCCGGGTATCCCTGGAATCCCAATGGTTCCCTGTACAACATCGCAGGGATATGCAATCCAGAAGGAAACGTCTTTGGAATGATGCCGCATCCAGAGAGGGTGTTTTTTGGCCATCAACATCCTGACTGGACGAGAATCGACAAAGAAAATGGGGACGGCAGGGTGATATTCGAGTCTGTCTTGGGATATATCAGGGAAAAATTTTAGTCTCTAAGGCTTCAAGTCAATGCAGGGATAAAATAATACTCTACCATGGATGACGGGGTTTAAATATCGTGTTTTTGCACCATCAGAAATACCGATTACTCATGCCTTAACGCCTCAATAGGTCTCATTTTGGCCGCTCTCCTGGCAGGATACAGCCCACCGATAATTCCGGTTACGAGAGCAATTATTAATCCTCCGATTAAAACCCCAGGGGCGATGATAAGCGGCATGTCAGCAATAATGAATCCAGAAATAAATGTACTTACAACAGCGCTAATAGCTACCCCTGCTAAAACGCCCAATATTCCCCCCATCAAACTAATAGTGGCCGCTTCCACCAGAAACAGAGAAAGAATATCTTCACTTGTTGCTCCTATCGCCTTCATAATTCCTATCTCTCGTGTTCTTTCGATAACTGACATCAACATAACGTTTACAACTCCTATACATCCCACAATAAGTGCAATAAAGGCAATACTGACAACAACAGCTTGTATGATGAGAAAAACCATCCCCACCTGACCCAGCACTCCTTCTGCGGAAATTGCGGTGGTTAATCCGCTTACGCCATGTCTTTCATCCAGCGTTTCTTTAATCTGTTCCTTAAGTTCATCAACCCGGCCTAAATCATCAATTCGTACCAGCATAAGCATCACATCGTCAGACTGTGTGATCTCTTTTGCAGCTTCTTTGGAAAGCAAGACCCGGTGACTAACCTCTATGCCTGCAATGTCATAAGCCATAACCCCAACTATGGTGAACTCTACGCCATTGATTATCAAGATATCATCGACTTTTATCTCTGCTTCAAGCCACCTGTTTATATGCTCAAGGGTTGAGGTACTGAGTATCACCTCTCTGTCTGCACCTTCTTTGATCAACCTTCCTTCTTCAAGTTCGATAACTCCTCCCAGAAATCTCCTGATATCGGCCGGGTCACCTCCCATCAATTCGACCGGAGCAAGTCGCCCTTCATATCCTGCTTGGGCAATTTCAATCATCCAGCTGGAGACA
Source organism: Methanosarcinales archaeon Met12 (assembly GCA_002813105.2). Lineage (NCBI taxonomy): Archaea > Methanobacteriati > Methanobacteriota > Methanomicrobia > Methanosarcinales > Methanosarcinales archaeon Met12. The sequence continues at coordinate 463,026 of CP017966.2, forward strand.
TCTGCAACACCATCAATTTCTTTTATTATCCTTACATCTTCTTCCGTAAAAGAGCCATAAGGGACAAAGTCTCTGCCAGGGATTATATGACCGGGGAACACCCGGATAACATCTACCGTTCCATGAAGCCTTTCGCCTACAGCGCTCTCCATGCTCTGGCTAATGATTATCAAAGAGACTATTGTCGCAATGCCTATCGCTATGCTCAAAAGAGTCAAAAAGGAGCGCGTTTTACGTTCTTTTACATTTTTGTACGCAAGCTTTGTTGCATGCAGTCTCCTCATATCTCTCCCTCCATTCTCGGCTCTTCATCTATAAATTGTCCATCCTTCATTTGCATGACCCCATGTGCCATATTTGCAACTGCCGGGTTATGAGTAACGATTATAAGCGTTTGACCTTCTTTATTTAATCTGTTCAGTAGGTTCATCACGACATTACCGGTCTTGCTGTCAAGGTTACCTGTTGGTTCATCACCAATAATGAGCGCCGGATCATTGCTTAGCGCCCTTGCAATTGCAACCCTCTGCTGTTCACCCCCGCTCAGCTCTGATGGCTTGTGTTCCATTCTCTCTTTCATCCCCACAAGTTCAAGCAACATCTTTGCCCTCTCAGATAGCTTGCTGTCATCTCCTCCGGCAAATATCATCGGGAGTTTCACATTCTCAAGAGCATTCAGAGTCGGAATTAAGTTATAGCTTTGAAACACAAATCCTATCTTATCTCTTCTGATTTTGGCAAGTTCATTGTCATTCAGTTGTGATACATCTATACCGTCAATTAAAATTTCCCCGCTTGTCGGGCTCTCCAAGCAGCCAATTATATTCAAAAGTGTAGATTTTCCGCATCCAGACGGCCCCCGTATCGCGATAAAATCCCCCTGCTCTACAGTCAAATCGATACCATCTAAAGCTCTTACCGCTGTATTGCCACTGCCATATATCTTTGATAGGTTTTTTGTCTGAATCACTTCCAGCTCACCACCATATTTTAGAGGAGTCGTTCCGAAAATACCTTCGCCACACCTTATCAGGTCATCTAAAAACCCGATCAAATAATTAGTATTGCCAAAATATTTAAAACTTCTTAGTACTTTGACATATTCCAATTACAAATATATATATAAGTATATATATAAGTCAAGTAGTAAGGGGGTGAGCAGCGTATCCTGCAGGTACAATCATAAATGCCATTGCAACGTGGTTGCTGTTGATTTACGAACTACTGTCGAAGTCTTGCCAACAGCTTTTACAAGCACTCTTTTTAAAGAGAGTATCTAAAAATTCATTTAGATCGATCATTTTGGAGAACATGATTAAAGCCGCTGCCCCTGAAATGAGATAAAGTAACATCTTATGCTTTCTGTTCATCATCTCTCCTCATCTTTTACGATCAGATGGGATGCTTCGATGGCAAACCCACAGTGGTGGACTGTAGATTTGATGTATGGTTCATATCTACCAATGAGTTCCCTGTCCCTGTAAACTGCTTCAAATGACTTCTTTGCGCTCCTATAGATGATTTTTGCCCCCGACTGACAAGTAGCAAACACGTTTGATAGTACTGCTTCTTTGGGAGTCACATGAAGAGATATGATTATGGCATCAAAATCTGATGCAGGAAAGTTCATTCCATCGGCAAGAATGACCTTGATTTTATCACCGAGCCCATAACTTCCAACACATCTGCGTGCTATATCTACCACCTTGGGATTGTTGTCAAGTACCACGACTTCAGCTCCAGTCGAACGCGCTATGATGATCGCTGTGAATGGGACACCACCGCCGATATGGAGGGCTCTTGTTTGCGCTCCAATTTCTGCCATCTCAATCTCCTTGTGCACAATGACACGATATGCCTTCAGGTAAAACATACCTATCAGTTTTTGATGAGCGACAAGTCTTTCTAAAAGATAGACCAACTCAAGCAGTAGCTTTCGCACTATCATATTTGCCTTAGAACCCGTTTCAAACGTATTTATAGTTTAATTGTCATAAGGCACAAAAGACTGGTCAGAACATACCAGGCGTTCATCAATCTGGCCAACATCCTCCCCTTATGGAAGGTTTTGAAATGAGTTCTTTAAATGTTCTATTCATAGGAATCGTCACTCTCTTTATATCTCGCCTCGCCGCATCTCATCCAATCTCCTCATTATTTTTATGGCGCTATCCTCGTACTCTGATTTGAGTTCCTGATATTCGCCCTTTGTAATGGCTCCTGCCTTGTAGTCATCCTCTATCTGTTTTAGCATCGATATCAACGCATCCTTCTTCATTTTCAGTTCTTTTATATTTTCCTTCGCCCCAAGCTTTTTGATTTTTGTGTCGGGCATGTGAACCTTATCAGGACTTCTCGATGCAGCTCTCTTTGTCTCAGGTTCTGCAGTATCCTCCCTTATCTTATCCAATTTTTTCATTATCTTGATGACATTCTTCTCATACTCTGATTTAAGTTCTTGATACTCTACTTCTGATATCTCTCCGGCCTGGTGGTCGTCCTCTATCTGGTTCAACGTCGATAGCAATGCCTTCTTCCTGTACTCCAACTCCTCGCGCCCCTCCTTTTTAATTCCTCTACTTTTTATTTTTAAGATGGGCAGTGCTATGAGCACCATCACCAAGGCAATCACCCCGGCATATTGAGCTGCTGTGGAAACTTCCGTCCACTCCATCGCAAGCCTCACTCTCTGCGGAGGCATGTTGGCCCCGACAAATAGTGCGACGTTCATGCCTAATGTCTCATCGTATTCGCTCTCCTGCATGGTCGTCAAGCCCGCAGTACTGGCCACCACATCTCTTTCGGTTATGGCCACCAAGATGAGCCTGCCTGTGGGATATTGCAGTTCTTTTTCAAAAATTGAATTTTTCCATATAAGTCCTGAGACATGGGGCGTCACCGTGTAAACCAATCCCATCCTTGCCGATTCGCCCGGGGACAATACAAGTGACCAACAAACATGGGCGCCTTCTCCACCGTGAACATGAAACTGCCCAGTAGCGGATTCAACGCGAGCATTGCCAGGGGTGCGTGTTATTACTTTACCTTCAAACACTCCATCGCCGGTATTGTTGAACAACATCGACTCTGAAATTATCAATATTCCTCCCTCTTGTCTCACCTCGATGTCGTGCTCCATTACAACAATTTCACCCGCCGCCATGCCGGGCGGAGCATCGTGTGCACCCGCCACCAATATCAACGACAATATAAAGCAGAAGGATAGCAAATAGTTTAACTTCATGTGCCCCTCTCTCTAAGTTTTTTAAGCTCTTCCTGGAGCCTTTCTTCATACCTCTTCTTGACGTCCTTCTTTCTGATATATTCGACCTCAATAGGTTCTTTAGAGGGGGCATAAAATGCTGCTGTGCATCCAACAGTTAGGACTAAACAACCGGCCCACATGATACCATCTGCGTGCACGATCCCATTTGTGTCAAGGATGACCCCTATGGCTATGATGGCCATCCCAAGATGTGTGGTGTGAGATGCAGGAAGAGCCCCTTTTAAAACTCTTCTGCAACTATCAATATTAAACCCAAGTTTTGCTTTCTTACTTAATATGCTCGTAAGACCGGTATATATCTGTATAAGACATAGAGCCGAAATAGCTATCGAAAGTAGGAGGAGCGTGTGTACCCAGCTTGATACAATGCCTGCGGCAAAACACGGCAAAACTATAAAGGTACCAACATGAACCACCCCGCGTGATGGAACTAACCCTCGCAAGGAACAATAAATCAGAAGGCTGGAGTAGATGATGATCCATGGAAGTAATGTAGCAACATGCCATTCAATCGCCAGGCCAGGTCTTTCTGCCTCTAACGCCGAATATATAAATATACCATAAGTAACAATCCAAGCTATCACTAAAAGTGTGATGAAAAGAATAACAATTGATATTAACAAGACATTCCTACCACTTTTTATGCTTACCATTCATTCACCACCTCTACCTCGTCCACGGCATAACCAGTATTTCCAATATGAAATATGAAAATGCCAATAATATGCATCCTATTATGCCAAGCATTATGGTGACTATTTCCATATTTTCATTTTTTTTCATCAATCGCCTTGTGTGAATATATGCCGTCCATACTATCCAAGGAACCAGTGGAGCGGTTTCTATAGGGTCCCATCCCCAGTATATTGGATGCAATGCGCCCCAATGTGTCACAGATATCACGTAGATCCAGATACCACCGGTTATTATGCCCGCAGTTAGGAGCACGTAGCTAGCCATTAAAAAAGGGTATGTAAACTCATCCCACCGCCGATCCTCTGTTATGAGGTATCCTATGTATCCGGCAAATGCTATCACCATTAAGCTCCTGCTCGCGAATAGTGTGAGAGGATGTGAAATTAGTAACCATGTATATGCAAGACAGCAAGGGCATAGCGTACGGAGTCCATACGGATCATAGTAAAATACAAGGAAATATATGATGACGAGCGATGTTAAGTTGACTGTTGCTGGAGTATATTTAAGAAGTGGTAGATCGTCTTCCCTATATTTTTGTCTAACCCAGAAATAGCAGAGATATGTTCCCCAAACCCAGAGTGCTAGGCTACCGCCTCTACCCATTACCGTCATGAGTAATGGTGTATCAGGAATGTCTAGTACCCAAATCATGTGACCACGAATAACAAAAAATATAGTGATAAGAATAAAACCTGCTAGCATAGCAAAAATGGTTAGCTTATCCCAATAAGGGTCCTTTTTAAATAGGTAAGCTATGCTTGCTCCGCTAGCTATGATAACTGCGGTCATCATCATTATTGGGATACTTTCAACTAACATTGGTATTATCCTGAATGTGGAGATTATTACTCTTTTCGGTTCCGTTGCACTATAACTTTACGTTAATCAATATAAAACTTAGCCTATCGCATAATTCCTGATTTTTCGAAATATATATGAAACTTTGAGAGGTAATAGGAGTGGGCGCTCGTAATTGGGCTTGTGGCAACAAGCACGGTATTTGCTCCAGAGGCATCTCAAGATGGCTGCGCACCAACATACATCGTGGGGCATCTCATTATTATTTTACGAGCCTCTATTTTTTCGTTCGTGACCAGCGTTCCTATGACTACGACACCCTCTCCGTCGGTGATGTCAACCTGTGCTTCGCCGATGTATATGACGTTTATGTCTGCACTCCCATCTGTAAGCACAAATGAGGTCTCGCTCAGATTTACTTGGATTGTACCCTCCTTTACGGTACCTATGAGCCTTACATCTCTTCCGATGTATTGTGGGTCGGATGTGACCTCGGAGATCGATAGATATCCTCCCGTACCAACGCCCCATAGCATCACAATCAACAATCCAACAATCAAGAGTACTCCAATGACTGCCTTATCTCTTTTTTTCAAGTACCATCCCCTCTTCTCTGTCCCTCTATCTTTCGTATCAACTTTGCCTTTTTCACGTGAAGCGAAACCATATAGGCGATCAATACGGCCCAGGTTATCCCAAAGGCACTTAATAGATATTCCATAGCACAATATATTTGGATTCCCTTACTTTAAACTTTTGGTACATTGAGTGATGGTAGCATAGGATGGAAAAGAATATGATGTCGATAAACGTTCTCTGAGATTGTGGATATTGTGGACATCATAGATATGATTCGGAACAGGAGGAGTATTCGGAAGTTCGGGGATGCTAACGTCGAGGACGAGAAGGTAGACATCATACTCGATGCCGGAAGGTGGGCACCGTCTGGCATGAACAACCAGCCATGGCAGTTCATCAGCGTGAAGGACGAGAAAACCATTGAGGAGGTGGCGGAGTGCACCACCTATGGCGACATAGTCCGCTCTGCGAACCTTTTGATTGCCGTTTTTCTGGACGAGGGCAAGATGTATGACCAAACAAAAGATATTATGGCAATAGGTGCATGCATCCAGAACATGCTTTTGACTCATTGGGGTTAGGCGCGGTCTGGCTGGGCGAGATACTCAATAAAAGAGAGAAGGTAAATCAAATACTGAACGTACCTGACTCTTTGAAGTTGATGGCGGTCATTGCCATTGGCTATTCTGTGGAGAGGGCAAGGTCGACGAGAAGGGCGCTGAGCGAGATAGCACATCTGGAACGGTACGGACATCCGTACTGAAGGATATATCACTCAAAATATTCCTCGTAGACCTCCATCCAGACGTCGCCTTCTATCTTGTAGTGCTTCGATGCCCTGTCATTTGACAGGATATGGCGTTCAACACAGTACTTGTTGTCTTTTATGATATCGCCAATCGGGGTTTTCTGCTCGCGCACCTGACGTAAAAAAGCGAGGGGGTTGTCCTTAGGGATTGTGGCCGTCGATATAATCAGCGGCTCTCCATCTAAAACGAACTGCGCCCTTCTGATTATCGCATCACTGGTCTCATGCTGTCTAATAATCCCAAATTGAACTTTTTTAAACCTGCCCTTCACGAATTCTGTCGTGGACCGATTCGAATTTAGCAGGTCTGAGTACCACGGCATATTTTGCGCCCTCCAATATGTACGGTGCCACATATCACAGATGGCGCATCAAGAATATCTGCAGCCGTTGTAATGTGGCATTTGCTTTGTAAATTCATTAATATTCACAGTTACTTCTCTCCATAATCTAAAACCTTTTGCTACAATCGCATATAGCGTCTTTTGAACGAAAGAGGGAGCGTTCTGAACTTTTTTGAACGAAATGGGACAATCTCGTCGTTTTTGGAAAAACAAGACTATAAAAAGCCTTAAATTGATGGAAAATATATAAAAACATGTAAAAAAACAAAGGAGGTGAATGAAAATGAGAAAAATCCAGAGTATGATGGTGGCTGCAATGCTTCTCTTAGCTACAGCTATGCCATCATTTGCTCAAGAAAGACCAGCTGTAAGGATACCAGTAGAGGTAGCAGGCACAACTCCGGACAGTCTACTCTATGGACTGGACGTGGCTCTTGACAGAATCAGCTTGCTAATAGCCAGCCTTGAAGGGGCACAGGCCCATGCACGAAAAGGCCTGGAGATAGCCGATGAGCGGCTTGCAGAATCAGAAGTGATGGCGGAACAAGGGAACTTTGAGGCAATGGCAAGTGCAGAGCACGAACACGACCAAATGTTAGCTGTTGTAAAGGAACGCATCAAGGATATAGAGCATGCCAATGCAACCAGGGAGATCGAGATGCGAATCGAATTAGAACGAGATGTCACAAGACACAGAGGAAATATCGAGGGATTCAGCAACAGGCTGGAACTTCGCATTGAAATCGAGGGCGGCGTCACGCCAGAGCAGATAGCCCTTATCACCTCTATACTAAACAGTCTGCGAGTCCGGACTGGTGAAGTGGAAATTGAAATAGAGATTAGGAAGGGCGAGACGAGGATCGAGATCATACAGCAGACTGGCATGAGCGAAGAAGAAGTCGATACTGAGATCAGAGGGATCGAAAGGCGAATGGGTCTTGTAGAAGCAGAGATGGGCAGACAACTAAACGCAGCACTGACGGCGGTAAACCGTGAATTCTCTTTACCACCCACAGGGTTTACGGTGGTCTCTAAAGACATTGATATTGAAGACGACACACTATCTATAACAAAAACGCTCACGACGAACGAAACCGTAACGCTGAGTAAACTGAAGGATGCGCTACTGCTGAGAAGAGCAGTGAACTGGGAAGGAGATGTCAGTCTCACCGAGGACTCCCTGGACTTCACCATGGAAAAGGATATGGACATAGTGGATGTCAGAGGAGTTTCATATACGCCGAGCGTGACAATAACGGTTAGCGTGACAGTATTTGCAGCATATACGGAGATGCATTATACCATAGGCATCACGCTCGAGGAGCTCGAGGATGAGGTCGAGGACGAGGAGCTCGAGGATGAGGTCGAGGACGAGGAGCTCGAGGATGAGGAGCAGTAACTCCAATCCCCGTACCGACACCAGTACCGACACCAGAGCCATAGAGGAACACCGACAGCAACGCCAACTATAGCACCATAAACCACCAACAGGTAAGTGACTTAGTCACTTACCCCCTCTTTTTATTTTTATATATTTTTTATAATATGTTGCAACTCTCGTAGATGAGACATTGCGACGTGTGCCAATCCATCAAAGAGAGTGTTTTCGATTGCCGAACTCTCACAGTGTAGCGATTCAAAGAATAGTCACTTCGTCTAACTGTCCCAAATCGAAGATTTGCGGACCCCGTCTAAATCTTTTGATTTAGTCGGTTTCCGAGTTAGTCGGTGTTGAATTTCCGAAGGAAATACAACTCCACCAGAGGGTCACAGATGAAACATCTGTGAGTCCGTCTAACTCTTCCGAGTTAGTCGGTGTTCCATCACCTGAAACTTCATAGGAATTGCAGGTCCACCACTTCTTTGAAGTGGTGCATCTCAAAACTGCGAACACCCAAAACTATTAATTCATCCATCTCCGATTAGACAATGGGAGTAGGGATGACAAGAAGGTGGATATCTTTTCTATTTGTTCTCCTGCTTCTTTTTGGCTCAGTATTTTTCTCAGCAACACCTGCCCTTGCGCAGGAAACTGAATATAGGGCCACATACACGCTGATAGATGTACATGGTGGCGGGTCTGCGACGTGGACGATAGGGCACAGGATTGCGTTGGCGACACGAGAAGAGGAGGATGCCTTTAGAAAATACATGGAAGAATTTGAAGCAATAGAAGGCACCTATATAAAGGAGTTCTCAAATCGAATAAATCGGATTATCAGAGATGCCGAAGCAGCGACCGGGCGGGGTATGATGGCTAAAAATTTCGACATCTCTTATGAGGTGACAGACGCGGCAATCGGTAGATTTGGCGTGATCAAATATCAATTCGATTGGATTGGTTTTGCTGAAGTTAAAGATGGGAACATCGTAGTGGGAGATGTGTTCGTGGATGGATTTTTCCTCTCCAGGGACGATGCGTTGGTCATAAGGTCCCCCTATAATTACAAAGTCGATTCCGTGACGCCAAAACCAGATGTTACAAGAGATGATGAGTTAATATGGTACGGGCTCAGGGACTTTGGCCCAGGTGAGCCCAATGTCGTGCTGACGTACATGCCAGTGGCGCCCATATGGATATTTGGCATCATAGCAATTCTCGTTGTTGCGATTGCCTTATCCATCTTGAAAAGAAAAAAGACCAAACGCAGAATGACCGAAGACGAAATAATGAAATCTGATGAAGACCGGGTCACTGAACTGCTGCGAGAAGCGGGAGGGAGTATGTATCAATCAGCCATAGTCAAAAAAACTGGCTTCTCGAAGTCGAAGGTCAGCGCAATACTGAAATCCATGAAGGATAACGGCACCATACAAAAAGTCAAAAAGGGAAAGGAAAATCTAATTAGGATGTCTTAGAGCCTTGCAAGGTCTATATTGGTCTTAAGTATGTGGCGGATAAGGGCTGGAATGTGCCTTGGCTTTATAATCCCGCATCTCATGAAATCATAGCCTATCCTGAGATTATTTTTTATCATATTTGGCCTGAGATAGAACTCTTTGTATGCCTTTCTGTTCAATTCCCTGACCTCACCTATGGATATTTGTTCGGTCTCTATAATCGGATTTGTCGCATCATATTTGCCCCAGTCCAGCTCCTTAATCATGCCCATTTTTTCAGCAGTTTCATAGAACATCGTTCCTGGATATGGTGTGGGTAGGAAGAACAGTGCATATTCTGGGTCAAGTTCCTTAGCAAATTCTATGCTCTCTTCTAGGTCTTTCTTGGTTTCCCCTGGCAGGCCGAGAATGATGTTAGCAATTCGCACCATGCCCAGCTCCCCTGATATCTGGAACACGTCCCTGATCTGTTGCACGTCGATCTTCTTCTTCATCACATCGATGGACTTGCGCGATGACGTTTCAATACTGTATGTCAGAATGCGACATCCTGCATTTCGCAATTTCCTCAACATTTCCCCATCATTGATCACGCTTGCGCTCTGGTACCCCCATGTGAGCTCCAGCCCGCGTTTTGCTATTTCATCACAGAGTGTCATGACCCGTTTTTTATCCAGATCGAAGCTATCATCCATGAACATTACCATGTCAACATCGTAGTCGTCACATAAATGCTTCATTTCATCCGCGATGAGCTCTGGCTTGCGTGCCCTCCACTTCCTGCCATATATCGCGGCGACGCTACAGTAATAGCAACCATGAGTGCACCCCCTGCTGGATATCATGGTGCCCAGCTTGAATGCGCCAAAAAGCCGATACCGGTCCATCGGCAATAGATGTCTTGCGGGATAGGGGAGGGAATCGATGTCTGCGGGCTCTCGCGGAGGATTTCTAATGATTCGTCCGTCTTCCCGAAAGACCGCACCCCTGACTTTAGCAAGGTCGCCGCCAGATTCCCACGCATGAATCAATTCGGATGTGGTGAGCTCTCCATCACCACAGACCACTGCATCCAGGTTGGGGTTTCCCTCCAAACAATCGCCCCCCAACAACGATGCATGGGGGCCTCCCATCATGGTTTTGATATCCGGGTTCACCTCTTTAGCGGCGTTCACAACTTGATTTGCATATGGCACGCGATACGTTGCGCAATAAACGCCGACAGCGCCCGGTTTGAACTTTCTAATATCCTCCTTGACATCGAGAATGTCCTTTTCCTCGGCAGGCATATCGATGATTTTGACAGCATATCCGTCGTTTTCAAGCGCTGCTGCCACATACGCCAATCCAATCGGCGGCGCAACCAATCCGAGAAAGCGCTGATATATCTCTCCTTCACACGAGGGATGAATCAATAGCGTCTTCATGTTCTCAGCCCAACCTTATCTCCTAAAACATATTTTTGTGGAGTTTTAATCACACATCATCATATTCTCAATAACCATTTATTGTTTCCCATTGGTTGACGGTTATATCCCTGTTTTGCTGGTTCGATGATATCTTCTTCAGAGGTAACTATTTTGGCATAGAAGTTTATGTGTATGTGACTAAAACATCATCAAAGTTAATATATAGAAAGAAACATCTTTTTATGATGAAAGTCAGGGATGCTATCAAGCTCATTGTGTCTGATGGGTGGCATCTGATAAAGAGCAAAGGAAGCCACAAACAGTTCAAACATCCAACGAAAAAAGGTCGAGTTACCATAGCAGGACATCCTAACCATGACCTTGCAGCAGGAACCCTAAACAGCATCCTGAAACAAGCACAACTAAAAGAGAGGTGAATGCATATATGTATAAATTCATGATAGTGCTGGAACAAACAGGGAGGGGGTATTCAGCGTATTCTCCAGATCTTCCGGGGTGTGTAGCCACCGGTTCCACAAAGGAGGAAACAGAACAAAACATGTACGGGGCCATTGAAATGCACATTAAAGGATTGTTAGAAGACGATCTTCCGATTCCCAAATCAAGAACGTCCTCCGAATATGTTGTCTTTAAATGCCACGCCCAACAAATCGCATAACACAGGGTTTGTGGTTCGCTACGTCTGCCAAAATGCCGTAGTATTTTGTAGATTTCGCAAAGCTTTTCCCCCCTTATGGCCTTGCAAAACCTCACATTCATAAACTTAATAAACGTTCTAAACAATTAGTGGCGAATTGATGAGCATTATCGTGAAGCAAATTCTACCAAGGCTGATTGCATGGGAGCTTACCAGCGCATGCAATCTCGAATGCGTACACTGTCGCGCATCAGCCACAAAAGAGCAGGATCCGAACGAGTTATCTACGGAAGAGGCAAAGCGATTTATCGACGACGTCGCGAATTTTGCCAAGCCGGTCATGATACTCACCGGCGGCGAACCGCTGATACGGGACGACATATATGAAATCGCACAATACGGTTCGGGCAAGGGTCTGCGGATGGTGCTGGCAACCAATGGAGTATTGATAACCTCTGGCGTCGCGCGCAAGCTGAAGGAGGCTGGCATACAGCGCGTCAGCATCAGCATAGATGGTGCGAGTGCTAAAACGCATGACGAGTTCAGGGGCATGCCAGGTGCATTTGACGGCGCACTGAGAGGCATAGAAGCATTGAAGACGGTTGGCATGGGAGTTCAGATCAATACGACCATTACCAAGCGCAACCTGGATGAAACGCCAAAGATTCTGGATTTGGCGCTGGAATTGGGGGCAGTCGCGTTGCACATCTTCATGCTCGTGCCGACGGGCAGGGGAGAAATACTCAGGGGCGAAGAAATCCCGCCAGAAGAATACGAGCGTGCGCTGAACTGGTTCTATGATATGCAAAGAGAGGTACCAATCCAACTGAAGGCCACGTGCGCCCCACATTACTTCAGAATCATGTACCAGAGGGCAAAGCAGGAGGGCGCTCCAATCGATATGAAGGGGGAGGGATTTGGCGCCATGACGAGAGGATGTCTCGGTGGCACGAGCTTTTGTTTCGTATCAAAGGTTGGCGAAATATATCCGTGCGGATATCTGCCCGCACTTGCTGGAAATATCAGAGAGCGGCCGTTCGAGGAAATCTGGCGCGATTCGAAGGTCTTCAACGATTTGAGAGATGTTGACAAATTAAAGGGCAAATGCGGCATCTGCGAGTATAAACGAGTATGTGGCGGTTGCCGTGCCAGGGCATATGCAAAGACCGGCGATTATTTAGTAGAGGAGCCGTACTGCATATATCAACCAAGGAGGCGATAGAAGTGGATGAGGTCGACAAAGCGATTCTGAATATCATTCAGGTAAGATTTCCACTTACACGTCGGCCCTTCGACGAAGTGGGAAGAGGGCTGGGAATCAGTGGAGAAGAGGCGATTTCACGCGTCAAACGACTGAAAACGGCTGGAGCAATCAGGCACATAGGTCCAATCATCGACATGAAAAAATTGGGTGGCTCCAGTACCTTGATAGCGATGAACACGCCATCGGAGAGGGTGGACGAGGTGGCAGCCATAATCAACGAATATTCCGAAGTATCGCATAATTATTTGCGCCCAAACAAATACAATATATGGTTTACGGTTTCGGCATCCAGCAAAGAGCGGCTGGACCAAATACTCGGGGAGATAAAGGATAAAACTGGCTGCGAGTGCCTCAATCTGCCAGTGGTAAAGATGTTCAAACTCGGAGTTCAATTTGACATATGACGGGGTTGTAAGACGCATGGATACTATAGATAGAAAGCTACTGAAGTTAACGCAAGACGGAATCCCGCTGGTTCCAGAGCCATTTGTCGCCATTGCCAGTTCATTAGGCATCACCGAGGATGAGGTGCTAAAAAGGATTCAAAAATTAGTAGATGGGGGCGTAATCCGCCGCTTTGCCGCCTCCATTGGTCACAGGGCAATCGGCATCACCGCAAACGCCATGTGCGCCTGGAAGGTGCCTGATAAACGGGCAGATGTAGCTGGAAAAATCATAGCGAACTTCGATGAGGTTACGCACTGCTATGAGCGCTCATGCCATCCTGACTGGGAGTACAACGTCTTTGCGATGATTCACGGCCGCACCAGGAAGGACTGCGAGGAAACGGTGAAACGAATCTCCAAGGCGATCGCCATATATGACTATAAAGTCCTATTTAGTGAACGGGAATTCAAAAAGACAGGTGTTAGAATTGAGTAAAATGCTCCCTTTAATCATCGATGTTGAAAATAGAAAGGTCGTCATATTTGGGGGTGGTGCGGTCGGCGAGCGGAAGGCAGAGTTATTCAGGGATGCAGACACATATGTGGCGAGCAGGGACTTTGCCCCAGGGATACAAAAGCTCGCAGAGGGTGGCTTCATCAAATTGGTCAAGAGCGATTTGAATGACATCGACATAAAATCCATCATCAAAGACGCGTTTTTGGTCATCCCGGCTACCGACGACCTGGCGTTGAACTCGAGGATCCTCAAGATGGCCGGAGAGCGCAACATCCTGGTGAACCAGGTTAACGCGGTTGGCGATGTGCTCATTCCCTCGGTGATCAAAAAAGGCGACATCATAATCGGCATATCTACGCAGGGAAAAAGCCCTGCGGTGTCGAAATTCATACGGAAGAAACTGGAGCAGATAGTCACACAGAAATATGCGGATATGGTCAGGCTTCAGGACGAAATCAGGGAACTTTTGAAAGAGCGGATTACAAGCCAGAAAATCAGAGAAAAAGTGATATGGGAAATACTGAATGATGAAGTTATCTGGGATGCGCTAGAGACGTCCTATGATAAAGCATATGCGCTGTCAATCGCCCATATAGATTCATATTCAGAGTGAGTTAAGTCAAATAGTGTTCGGTAATGCAAAGCCCAGCATCGCATTTATCGCTATCAGCGCCACGGCGAACATCGATATGTAGAAGACATCCCTTTGTTTTGCCCTCAATGCAATGGTGTTAACTATATTCATGACCAATGCGAAGAGACCTGCAACCATATGCCCTATTCCGCCAGCACCGATGATCATCGCCATATATATCGCAATCATGCTCAGCACTGCCAGAGAAGAGGTCATCATATACTTGCGCTCGTAGTTCCTGCCCCAGACACATAAAGCCACTCCGAGTACCACGGCAAAAATAAAACCAGTTAGGTTATTATGTATAGTTATAAGTTCCATATTCTCGCCAGATAGTTTATTTCTACCCTATCATATATATATTGTGTTTCCCAGAAAGTGTATGCATGGCATCTTAATCAGAGTGATTTAATGGCTGAAATAACAAGTATGCAGGCCACTCACAAGTGGGCAAGCGTAGAAGACCTTGAAAAAGCAAGGTATGATGATATAGGGGCGTCCCTCAAGGAACTGTACTCTTTTGATGGGATAGATGAGTGCATCATCATCCAGACCTGTAATCGAATCGAGACATATATCGTTTCCTCTGACAACGGCAAGCATGTGCTTGAGGAGTATGTTCGCTATAAGGGTGTGCCAGCAAATCTCGTTAGATATTATAACAACGAGCAATCACTTAGGCACCTGTTCAGGCTTGCTTCCGGCCTTGAATCCATGGTCATCGGCGAGGATCAGATTCTCGGGCAAATCAAGGATGCATTCGATATCGCGCGATCGCTTGGCATTACAGGCAACATACTCAACACGACGTTTGGCAAGGCTATCAACGTCGGCAAGAGAAGTAGGACCGAGACCGATATCAATAGGGGCTCGGTATCGATTGGCTCTGCTGCCGTGGACCTGGCAGAGCAAATACTTGGCACACTGGATGGCAAAACGATCATGGTAATTGGTGCGGGCGAGATGGGGGCGCTGGTTGCAAAGGCACTCTCGCAGAGGAAGATTCGTGCAATTATCATATCGAGCCGGACGCACGAGCATGCACTGGAGTTGGCAAAGGAGTTGGATGGAAAAGCAGTGTATTTTGAGGACATCATGGACTACATACCCCAATCAGACGTAGTGATAAGCGCTACGGCCGCTCCACATATAGTAATCGACAGAAAGATGATAGAGGAGGCAATGGATAAACAAAATAATAGAAAACTCCTCCTCATTGACATAGCAAATCCAAGAGACATAGAGACGTCCGTAGCCGAGATTCCAGGCGTCGAGTTGCACAACATCGACTCTTTGAAGAAAATAAGAGATGCAAACATAGAAAAACGGAAAGTCGAGGCTTTAAAAGTTGAAGAGATAATCGAGGAAGAGCTTGAGTTACTCGAAAGACAATACAAACGGAAAAGAGCAGATGGGGTCATCTCATCGTTATACGCCCAGGTCGAGAATATCAGGGTCCAAGAGCGGAAGAGGGCGATCAATAGGCTAAGGGCCATCGGGGGAGTAGATGAATATCAGCTCGAGGTCATAGACGACCTGACCAAATCGCTCGTCAACAAGATACTCGCCCACCCAACAAAAACCCTGAGAGATGGGAGCGAGGACGGGGATGACGATTTCCTGCGCTCGATTATGAAATTATTTAAGATAGATGGCGGGGATTGAATATTATGTCTCTTGTATCGAGAATGCGAAGACTACGGCAGCCCAAGATAAGGGATATGGTTCGAGAAACCGAACTTACGAATAATGATTTGGTTTATCCCATGTTCATCAGCGAGAGTGATACAAAACCTGTTGAAATCGCGTCCATGCCCGGACAGTTTCGATACCCGCTGAATATGGTTGCAGATGAGGCAAGAGCGGTGGCAGACCTTGGCATCCCCGCCATCATATTATTTGGAATACCATCGCATAAGGATGATGTAGGCACCCAGGCATATGCTCCAGATGGTGTCGTACAGAAAGCGATACGCTCCATCAAGGATGAGGTGAACGATCTGATCGTTATCACTGATGTATGCCTCTGCGAATATATTACTCATGGGCACTGCGGCATCGTCGAGGGCGGGCGCATTTTAAACGATCCAACGCTGGAGATTCTCGCCAAGACCGCAGTCAGTCATGCCCATGCAGGGGCGGACATCGTCGCTCCATCTGGAATGATGGATGGAATGGTCGGCGCCATACGAAGTGCGCTGGACGAAGAGGAGTTTCTGGATACGATTATAATGTCATATGCGGTGAAATATGCCTCTGCCTTCTATGGTCCTTTCAGGGAGGCTGCCGACTCTGGTTATGCATTTGGCGATAGAACGACCTACCAAATGGACCCTGCCAATTCTGATGAGGCGTTGCAGGAGATACAGCTCGACCTGGCAGAGGGTGCTGACATCGTCATGGTAAAGCCAGCACTGCCGTATCTGGACGTGATCTACAGGGTCAAATCCGAGTTCGGCGTGCCGACATCTGCGTATAGCGTCAGCGGAGAGTATGCGATGCTCAAAGCAGCGTCTCGACACGGATGGCTTGATGAAGAGGCAGTTGTCATGGAATCCTTATTGTCGATCAAGAGGGCGGGCGCTGATATGATCATTACCTATTTTGCCAAAGATGTTGCGGGGTGGCTAATGAGTTGAATATGGAGACATCGAAAAAACTCTTCGACAAGGCGAAAGCTCTTTTGCCAGGAGGCGTGAGCTCTCCAGTGAGAGCGATTAAGCCATACCCTTTTTATACGAAATTCGCGAAAGGCTCCAAAATATATGACGTGGATGGAAATGGGTACATCGATTACTGCATGGCATATGGTCCCTTGATCCTCGGTCATGCACATCCTGCCATCAAGAGGGCAATCGTGAATCAGTTGGATAATGGCTGGCTCTACGGCACTCCAATCGAGCAGGAAATAACATTGGCGAAGCGAATTACAGAATATTATCCGAGCATCGATATGGTCCGCTTCGTCAACACCGGCACTGAAGCGACCATGGGCGCCATACGTGCAGCGCGTGGCTTCACAGGTAAGAGCGGAATCATAAAAATCGAGGGCGGATTTCACGGTGCACACGATGCGGTTCTTGTGAAGGCTGGATCTGGTGCCGCTACGACGGGCGTGCCGGATTCACTTGGAATTCCAGCCGACTTCACGAAGCACACCTTACAGGTTCCCTTCAACGACATAGATGCGATGGCCGATGTGATGGATGCGTATGACGACATAGCCGCAGTCATAATGGAACCTGTGATGGGCAATGTAGGGCCGATTTTGCCGGAGAAGGGATATCTACGAGAGGTGCGGACACTGACGGAAAAAAATGGCATCGTGCTGATATTCGACGAGGTCATCACTGGTTTTAGATTATCGATGGGTGGCGCTCAAGAATATTATGGCGTCACGCCTGACATGACCACACTTGGCAAGATTCTTGGAGGGGGGCTTCCCATAGGCGTCATAGGCGGGAAAAAAGACATCATGGAAAACATATCGCCTGCCGGGGGAGTATATCAGGCCGGTACGTTCAACGGCAATCCATTATCGCTTACTGTGGGTCTGGTGACCATGGATATATTGAAGCAGGATAACGTCCACAAGGAGATAAATCGCACAGGAGATTCGCTCAGGGCGCAATTGGAGGATGTTATAGCCGATCTGCATCTCGACTACAGCGTTACTGGCATCGGCTCTATGTTCGAGGTATTTTTCAGGACAGAGGTGCGCAATTACCAGGATGCCATGAAGTGCGATAAGGTTGGCTATCTTGATTTTTTCCATCGAATGCTTAAAAGTGGCATATTCTTGCCGCCATCTCAATTCGAAACCAACTTTGTATCTTATGCCCACACACCAGACGATATTCAAAAAACAATAGAAGCATACAGGGAAAACTTAAAATGATAATCGGTTCCAGAGGCAGTGCACTCGCACTGGCACAGGTAGAGACGGTGCGGTCGCTGTTACGAAAAAATGGCATTGAAACCGAGCTAAAAATCATCAAGACCAGCGGAGATGTATTTACAAATCGGCCGTTACACGAAATCGGCGTTGGCATCTTCGTCAGGGAGATCGACGAGCTGATGTTGAAGGGCGAGATTGATGCGGCGGTGCACAGCATGAAAGACATACCGACAGAACGTCCGGCAGAGCTAAGTATAGGGGCCGTTCTGCACAGGGATTCGCCCTATGATGTGTTGATTAGCGATTACGGGTTCGACGATTTGCCATGTGGCGCCGTGATAGGGACATCGAGCATGCGGCGGCGGGCACAATTGTTGAGATTAAGGCCCGACCTGGACATCAGGGGTATGCGAGGGAACATCGATACCAGACTGCGGAAGCTGCGGGAAGGAAAGTATGATGGAATTGTTCTTGCCGAGGCAGGGCTGGAGCGGCTGAAATTGGATATCGGTGCCGAGAGGCTTATTATCACTCCGTCTGCCAACCAGGGAACCATCGCCGTGGTCGTGAAAAAAGGCACGGATGTGGAGAGGCAGGTTAAATTATTGGATTGCGGGCGATCCAGGATCGAAACGGAAATAGAGCGGACGATTCTGGGGATTCTGGGTGGGGGCTGTGTCGCTCCCATCGGTATCCTGGCACGATTCGACGACGAAATTGTGGTCAGGGCGGAAGTTCTCTCTCCGGGGGGCGAGCGATGCATCTCTGTCGAGCGTTCAACAGAGGTCAGTAATTATAAATCCGCGGCAGTGGAAATTGGAAATGATTTAAAAAATAAAGGTGGGGCGGAATTAATTGAAGAAGCGAACAAAAGGATTCGAGGGTAGAGTTTTTCTGGTCGGCGCGGGACCTGGCGATCCGGAATTGCTCACGAAAAAAGCAGAGCGCATCATCAAAGAAGCCGATGTGATACTGTATGATCAACTGATTGGGAGCGAAATCATCAAGTCGTTTCCTGCTGGAGCGGAGCTGATCGACGTCGGTAAGCACGCAGGTCTTCACAAGTTCGAGCAGGATGAGATTACCCAGATGCTCATCGAACACGCCAGAGAGGGGAAAATAGTCGTAAGGCTCAAGGGAGGAGATCCATACCTGTTTGGACGGGGCGGCGAAGAGGCAGAGGCACTGGCTGCCGAAGGAATAGGAGTAGAGGTCGTTCCAGGAGTCACATCAGCGATAGCCGCCCCTGCATGTGCAGGGATACCTGTTACGCACAGGGAATGTGCATCGATGGTGACGTTCATCACTGGACACGAAGACCCGACCAAGGAAAAATCGGCACTCGATTGGAATTTGCTTGCGAAAATGTCTGGGACGCTGGTCGTTTTAATGGGTGTGAAGGGCATCGAGCGCAATGTAAATGCGCTGTTGAGACGTGGCAAAAACCCAGAGACGCCAGTGGCTTTAGTTGAACGTGGAACGACAGATGAGCAGAAGGTCACCATCGGGGTGCTGCGCAACATCGTCCAGCTTGCAGAAGCAGTAGGTGTAAAACCGCCTGCAGTCATGGTCATCGGCGATGTCGTCAGGCTACACGAAACGCTTGGGAGAAGGAAATGAAGACGATCGCGATAATGCGCCCTGAACAACATTTAAAGAAGTCCATCGAACTGGCAAAATCCCATGAGTATAAGGTGATCGCCGCGCCAATGGTGGAAATTAAAGAAAGAGATGCTCCTGAGTTTGACGTGTTCGCCCATCGTGTTTTGGGTGGCGAAGTGGACTATGTGATATTCACCAGCGTCAATGGCGTTCGATTCACGCTGAAAAAGGTGGGCCGATTATCTTCCATCTGCGACATCACCGAATTCATCGATGCATTGAATGCCTGCAAAACGGTAGCGGTCGGACCCAGCACGCAGCGAGGGATGGAGAAACACGGCATACGTGTTGACGTGGTGCCGGGGGCATACAGCTCGGAAGGAATCATTAGCGCTTTGGCGCCGTATATCAGAGGTAAAAAAGTCGAGATTGTGCGAAGTTCGCATGGTGCGCCGTTGCTGGTCGATGGATTGAAGAAACATGGCGCCATAATACATGAGGTCAAAGTATATGATATCGTTCGGCCCGTTGGTAAATGCCAGAGAAAGCTGATAGAGGCCGCGTTGAATGATGAGATTGATGTATATGCCTTCACGAGCGCGATGAGCGTGAAAAATTTCTTGAAGACGGCGGAAGACTTAGGTAAGAAGGGCGAACTCGTAGAGGGCATGAAGCACAGAACTGTGGCAGCCATAGGAAACCCTACTGCAGAGGCTTTAAGGGAAAACGGCATTTGCGTGGATGTGCTTCCGGAGCGATTTACCTTCAAATGCATGCTGGATGCACTGATCAGAAAAACACATGGAGAATTAAAAATATGATCATCTTTTCAAAAATATTGGCAGATAGGGGCACGGTATGGGACGCCATACGAGCGAAGGAGATGGCAGCGGCAGATGCACCAGATGACCTGATTAGGTTTTCTTCTGAAATCAAGCCCGTTGTGATGTGGAACATCACACAGGAGTGTAATTTGAGGTGCAAGCACTGCTATTCCAGCGCATCGTCGGGTCCACACCCAGATGAGCTGACATTGAAAGAAGGCATAAAGTTCATCGATGAACTTGCAGAGCTGGGTATCCCAATGTTGATATTTACAGGGGGCGAGCCGCTTGCCAGCAAGAACTTCTTCTCATTCGCCCGTCATGCGAAGAAGAAGGGAGTGCGCACCGTCATCTCCACGAACGGAACCCTGATCACGCCAGAGGTTGCACGGATGATGAAGGAGGCGGACATACGCTATGTGGGCGTCAGCATCGATGCCGCAGATCCAGAAATACATGATGAGTTCAGAGGAGTAAGGGGCGCATGGCAGATGGCGATGGATGGAATAAGGAATGCGATGGACGCGGGTTTGCGGACAGGCATCAGGATCACCATCGACAAGAATAATTGGAATCAGGTGCCTGCATTGCTTGATTTGGCAGTAGAAATGGGAGTTCCACGATTCTGCTTGTATCATCTGGTCCCCACTGGGAGGGGGGAGAACATCGCGGAATTGGATGTCACGAAAGCGCAGAGGGTCGAGGTGCTAAAGCATCTATATGATAAAGCCATCGAGCTGAAGGACAGGGATATCGAAATCCTCACGACGGATTCGCCGATGGATGGCGTTTACATCCTGGAGCGACTTAAAAAGGAGGACCCGGAGCGGCTGGATGATGTGCGAGAACTGCTGAGGATGTCCGGAGGATGCTCGATTGGAAATAAGGTCGCAAACATCGACTATCTGGGCAACGTCAATCCGTGTCATTTTGTCCTGCATAAGACCGCCGGAAACATACGGGAACGCTCGTTCAACGAGCTCTGGAACGAAAATCCATGCAAGTTGCTGTGCGAGTTGCGTAGACAAAAAGAGTTGTTGAAGGGTAAATGCGGCATCTGCGATTATAAGGACGTCTGTGGGGGCTGCAGGCAGAAGGCATGGTTCTTTGAGGGCGACTTCTTCGAGGAAGACCCAACGTGCATATATAATCCCGAAACGAAGAGGATTGAGGTGTAAAATCAGACCATAATAGAATTGATTTTTAGGACGGTGGCATCGATATTAATATCTATTTTTCACACTATGCTCTTACGGAGTAAGTGGTATTTGCATTCTATTTCTTAAAAAATTGAGCATATAAATATCTCGATAAAACCAAAAAAGAAATAAAGGGAGAAAGAGGCACAGATGACAAGACGTCTTTTTCCGATGCTGTTGAATCACTGATTAATAAAATAACTAATAAATAACAAAAATAATGACAAAAATACATATTATTTCTTTAAAATATCACTATTTTTACATACTCCTTCAACACATATTTATACAAGGAGTATATATCGATGACATACACAGTTATAGTTCCTGACGAAATTGAAAGAATAGTGAGTAAGAAACTCAAAAATAAGGAACTGATCAACAGAGTCTATAAAAAGCTCAAAAAGCTTGAGAAAAAACCAACCGTTTATGGCAAACCGCTAAGAAAACCACTCGCAGGAATCTGGGAGATTTATTTTGAGAAAAGATGGAGAATTCTATTTGAAATATATGAGGAGCAAAAAATTGTGCTCATCGTTGGTTTTAAGCACAAGGATGAGATGTAATCTACTCTGTTTCCTTAATTAAGTCGGAAAGTTTCTTGAATTTGCCTTTTTTAAAATCTTCTCTACTTTTTTGTATTTGTTTTAATAGTTTGGAGTCAGAAAGAACTTCAATAGTCGCTTTCATGCTTTCATACTTATCAGTAGAAATAGTAATCCATCTCGCTTTATGTTCACCTTCTACCTCAATCTCATTCATTTTAATCGTAAATTAAATTATTCATCAAACTATATAAACGTTAGAGGCAGATCAACTTTATGCACCAGAACCCCTCCTGAATATGTTGATTTAGATGGAATTGAGATATATTTATCAATCAAACCTTTTAAGGTCAGCGCCAACAAAAATTATATAAGCTGGTTCATTCCAATATTATTATTGAAAGGTGATTTGAATGTGGGATTTGGAACCGTTTGATGAAATTAGGCGGATGCAGAGACAACTCGACGGGATGTTCAGAGAGATTAAACCACCGACCTTTGCACCAACCTTTGGGGATAAAATGTCTCCTTTTGTCGATATAGTAGATGCCGACAAAGAGATAGTGGTGACCGCAGACATTCCTGGCGCACAAAAAGAGGATATTTCGATCAACGTTAGGGGTGATATCATGGAGATCGTGGCATCCAGGCGGGAAGAAAAAGAGGAGAAAAAGAAGGACTACTGGAGGAGAGAGCGATCATATAATCAATTCTATCGGTCCATTCAACTTCCAGTAAGCGTCGATGATAAAAGGGCGAAGGCATCGTTCAAGAATGGTGTGCTGGAGGTCAGGCTTCCGAAGTTGGAGATAGAGAAGAAGAGGGGCATTCCGATCGAATAAATCCCTCTCTTTTATCTTTTACGAAACTCCGCAGGAGTTCGCACTGGCGCATGTTGAGATGAGATGATGACCGTTACACCCCTACATTTCCACTGGAGACAGGATGAGTATTTATTATAGAATATTACATTATTAAGTAGAGGTCAAACGATTATTTGGCGTCCAATTCGTTTGCAAATATCTCATCGATGTCAAGTCTTTTCGCCAATTGATTCGCTGCCAGTTAGTAGCTATCGGTGACTGTCGCGGTTGTCATGCCCGCCTCTTTTTTTATGGCGGCAATCGTTTTTTGGGCAGCCTTTCCTTATGCAGATAATTCTTTAAATAATAAGCCATATTTTTACAGGGGTTAAATAAACTTGGACAAAGTAGTGATGACTATTGCTGGCTCTGACTCTGGTGGCGGGGCTGGTATCCAGGCCGATCTGAAGACGTTTTCGGCGCTAGGTGTGCATGGAACATGTGCCATCACAGCCATCACAGCGCAGAACACGCTCGGCGTGCAGGACTCCTATGATTTGCCGGCAGAGATAATAGCGAGCCAAATAGAGGCGATATTATCTGATTTTGATGTCGCATATGCAAAAACAGGCATGCTGTCGTCATTGGAGATAATCAAGACCGTCGCCAGAGAAGTTAAAAAACACAAAATTCCACTGGTAGTTGACCCTGTGATGGTCGCGGAGGCAGGAGGGACGTTACTCAAAGATGATGCAGTTTCAGTACTCGTGGAGCGGTTGTTTCCCCTGTCAACGGTCGTGACGCCAAATGTCTTTGAGGCAGGTGTTCTCACGGACATGAAAATAACGGATAAAAAAAGCGCAAAAAAGGCGGCAGTTGAAATACACAACCGTGGCGCAAGAGCAGTTATAATCACAGGAGGACACCTCGATGCCGTCGATGTGCTGTACGATGGCGAATTTCACTTCATAGAGGGGAAATTGATTGCTGGCGGCACGCATGGTGCGGGATGCACATATTCTGCTGCGCTCACAGCATATCTGGCAAATGGTCTTGCACTGAAAAATGCTGCAATAAAGGCAAAAGAATTCGTGACCGCTGCTATCGCTGGCGGTGTGCGGGTCGGGCACGGAAGCAACCCAGTGAATCAATTGGCGAGCCTATCAAAAGATGCTGAAAGATATCATGTGCTGATGGATGTAAGGGGCGCTGTTTCGATGCTAAAGAATTGCAGAGGATTTTCTGAGTTGATTCCAGAAGTTGGTACCAACATCGGGATGGCGGTCCATGGGGCCAGCATGAAAGATGATGTCGCTGCCGTCAGTGGAAGAATCGTGCGCGCAGATGGTGCAAGGGCAGTAGGAGACGTTGACTTCGGCGCGAGCAATCATATTGCGCGAGTGATACTCACAGCGATGCGATTTGATGAAAAGATGGTGGGAGCCATGAACGTCAAATATTCGCAGGACATATTATCGGTCTGCAAAAAATTGGGATTCTCGATTGCCTCGTTTGACAGGGGCGATGAACCAACAGGCGTCAGCACGATGGATTGGGGAGTCGAAGAGGCAATCCAAAAATCAGGGCGCATGCCAGATGTCATCTATGACGTGGGCGCCACTGGAAAAGAGCCGATGGTTCGATTGCTTGGCAAGAGCGCGAGGGAGGTTGCAGAAAAAGCAGTTAGGATTTGCGAAGTACTTTTTTCAAAATGAGACTATCATTGCCCATGTTCAATACCAGCTAACAGAATCCCTGCTGATATCAAAAGCCTTCGATCAATTGAGGGTTCCAGCTCTACTATGGTCATGCTGTACTTGAGTACGAACGGATTAAAATGTTGCTTGATTTCAGCAATTTTTCTACCACCTGTTGAGGTGATAACATATGTTTGTGGAACTAAATTAAAGAACCATAAATCAATGAACCTGTTCAAAAGGGCTCCTGCCATACTACTTTCAGTTAGTTTTCCAACCTCTTGACCTTCGTTAGAAAGGAAAATCCATTCATCCTTAATAATGGATTTAATGCCCTTTCGTCTTATGGCGCCAATAGCCTCGCCTGTGGTTGCATCTTGCACATTATACGTTGCCCCAATATCAAGAATCTCGGGGGTTTTAATAGTCAAAAGTTCTTCCGTCTGACGTTCATCTGAGTAGACTCGGAAGTCCTCTCTTAACTTAAATGCCTTCTGCTCTGAATAGAAAAGAGGTTTTCCATACTTATCATATACATGAAAAGCCCCTCCAAATAATTTGAATACCTTCCTGCGAAATATGTAGTGACTGTGCTGGAATGCAGGATGAAGTTCTTTTATTGTTGCCATTTCGCATCTCTTTTCAAATTTGCCCCATGGCATAACACATAACTACCCACATACAAAATAATAGGGAAATATATAAAGTTACGTGTCCTTGGGTTGATAGGTTGATATATTCTTCTTGGCATATCGGAAAAGATTAAGTGTAAAGGATGCATAGCGATTGTATCAGGATTGTATTAGAATTACATTGGTGATTTGGTAAAGGAGATACAAGGATGGGCATTAAGCCAACATATATCAAAAAAACAGGAAACGCCCTATTAAAACTACATCGGGATGTGTTTGCGGCCGACTTCGAAGAGAACAAAAATCTGGTGTCCGAACTCACAGATATCAGAAGTAAACGAATTAGAAACCGCGTTGCAGGATACGTAACCAGCAAATTAAAAATAAAGAAGGCGGAGTAGAAAAACGTGTTTAAAGGTGTAGCGCCAGCGCTCGTCACACCATTTACAAAGGATAACAGGGTGGATGAGGAGGGGCTCAGGGAGAATATCGAATTCGTCATAAAAAATGGCGTATCCGGAATCGTTCCAGCAGGATGCACTGGAGAGGCTGCTACGCTCTCTTTTCAGGAGCAGAAAAGGGTCATCGAGGTGGCAGTAGACGTTTCTACGGTTCCCGTCATCGCTGGGACAGGGTCTAATAATACAAAAGAGGCGGTCGAACTCACAAAATACGCAGAGGACGCTGGCGCAGATGCCGCAATGTTGATATCTCCATATTATAACAAGCCGACTGATTCGGGTTTAATTAAACATTATGAAACCGTCGCCAATTCGTGTGACATTCCAATACTGTTGTACAACGTGCCATCCAGAACCGGGATAAACATGGGGGCGCACATATCAGCTGAATTGGCGAAAATTGAAAACATCGTCGGTATCAAAGAAGCCAGCGGGAACATATATCAAATTTCCCAAATCATCAGGCTAACACAAGGTCAGAACTTCGCCGTGTTTTCTGGAGACGATGGCATGACCTTTCCAATTTTAACGCTTGGCGGGAAGGGCGTGATATCGGTTGCGGCCAACATAATCCCAAAGCAGATAAGTGACATGACATCCGCATTCTTCGAGGGAAATATCGATGCAGCAAGAAGGATTCACCACGCCACATCTCCTCTGATGCATGCCCTGTTTCTGGAGACCAATCCAATTCCAGTAAAGACTGCAATGAACTTGATGGGCTTGGCAGCTGGCGGACTTAGATTGCCTTTGACCCCCATGGACGAAGAAAATGTAGCCAAGTTGCGTTACACTATGGAATCGTTGGGATTATTATGATTGGTGTTGCAGTTGCCGGTGCATCTGGGCGGATGGGCAAACTGATCATCCAGAATGTCGCCAGTGCGGACGACATGAAGCTTGTAGCTGCATTCGATGTCAAAGGAATTGGCACGAATGTTGGAGATGTGCGTATATCGGATGCAAAGGATGTCCGCAGAGTGCTGATGGAAACCAACCCGGATGTCTTGGTCGACTTCACGATTGCGCATGCAGCGGTAGAAAATGTAAAATCCGCTGCCGAGCGCGGCGTGAATCTGGTGGTCGGCACGACGGGGTTCACACAAGAACAACATGCAGAGATGGAGAGGGCAATCGATAAAAAAGTGGCGGCAGTCATCTCTCCCAATTTCTCGGTTGGCGTGAACGTCTTTTGGAAAATAATTACAAATGCGGCAAGGCACCTCAGTGGTTGCGATATCGAGATCGTCGAGGTGCATCATCGCCATAAGAAAGATGCGCCAAGCGGTACTGCGATAAAAGCGGCAAAATTAATCGGTAAAGCGTTGGGAGGGGTGGAAATACCCGTTCACTCCATAAGAAGTGGGGATATCGTTGGCGACCATATCATATTATATGCCGGGGATGGAGAGCGAATGGAGATCAAACATCAGGCACACAGCAGGCAGGCATTCGCATCCGGCGTCATGATAGGCATACGGTGGGTTGTGAATGCGGAAAAAGGAATACATTCGATGGACGATGTGCTTGGAATATGCTAAACCATGTTCTGTCCCCGAATTTACGACAGAACATTAGGCAGTGTTAACTTAAGGACTACCTGAAACGTAAAACAGGTAGGTGCTATGCGTTTTGAAATCGTCATTTCTGCTTAAGTTAACAGCACCGAACATTAAACCAAAAAAGATAAATATTATAGTTCCATAGTGCAAATATTCCAAAAAGGTGATGTAATATGGTGATAAAGATTGATTTAGATGCGTGTATTGGATGTGGAGCGTGTGTTGACGAGTGTCCAGTGGATGCGATTTCATTGAACGATGATGTGGCTTCGGTCGATGAGGGTTTGTGCACCGATTGTGGCATGTGCATCGATGTCTGCCCGATCAATGCAATTTCATTTTGATGTTGAAGCAATGGTTAAAGTAGGGGTCATAGGAGCAACTGGCGCAGTAGGCCAGCGATTCGTTCAGCTGTTAGCGGAGCATCCGTGGTTCGAGTTGGTAGCGTTAGCCGCTTCTGGGCGGAGTGCTGGAAAGAGATATGGAGATGTTGCAAACTGGCGACTGGGCACCCCCATTCCAGAGAATGTGAGGGATTTTGAAGTTCTGCCGACTGACCCAAAACAGGTAGATGTAGATGTCGTATTTTCAGCATTGCCCGCGTCGATAGCAAGGGAAGTCGAGCCCAGATTTGCGGAGGCGGGATTTGTAGTAGCCAGCAACGCCAGCTCGTACAGAATGGAGAGTGATGTGCCCCTCATGATTCCCGAGGTCAATCCAGATCATCTGGGTCTAATCAAGATCCAGAGAGATGCTCGCAATTGGGATGGATGCATAATCACCAATCCAAATTGTACTACGATCGTGATGGCACTCACGCTGAGACCATTGATGCGCTTCGACATAGAAAGAGTATACGTAGCAACGATGCAGGCCGTCTCGGGTGCGGGTTATGAAGGAGTGGCGTCAATGACAATCCTCGATAACGTCATTCCATACATCAAAGATGAGGAAGAGAAGGTAGAGACTGAGGCGCAGAAGATCTTGGGCAAATTCGATGGTTCTAAAGTGAAAAATGCTGACTTTTCGGTTAGCGCAAGTTGCCATAGGGTTCCTGTGATGGATGGACATACTGAGGCAATATGGGTAATGATGAGGGACAACCCCACAATAGAGGAGGTCAGGAATGCATTTCGCACATTCAGATGCGATGAAGTAAAAGGACTTCCGACCGCTCCAGAAAAACCGATCATCGTGCACGATGCAGACGACAGACCACAGCCGAGAGTAGATAGAAATGCCGGAAGGGGGATGAGCGTGTCGGTCGGGAGGGTCAGAGAACATGCTGGCGGCGTCAAATACATCGCGATGGGGCACAACACGATTAGGGGTGCAGCAGGCGCATCCGTGTTGAACGCAGAGCTCCTCGTTAAGAAGAAGATGATTTAGTCTTTTGTCTCTTGACGGATGATGTAGCCAAGAACACCTCTCAAAACTATGATAACGCCCACTATCATCAGTTCTTCTAATGTCCTGACGACGATCGTCTTTATGATTTCGGCTCCAAGCAAGTAATCCAACGATAATTTTAGATAATGTGCCAACTCGTGGCTGAACGATTTAAGCTGTGAACGTTCGAAAAAAGGCCCTGCTTTAACCATCTTCAGCGTGCAGACTCCGACGCCATAGCATATTATTGTGATTCCGAGGAGTTCCAGTATAAATACGATCGTAAGAAGTACTGGTGTAAATATATCGTAAGACATTGTTTTATCAACTTCACTACGTTTCTACCGCTATTTATTATTTTTGTCGGTTGGGGATTTGCTCCTAAAGTCTAGTTTTTGAGGTACTTTAGGAGCAAACGGATTAAAGGAGCAAACCCACGGTTGGAACACGTAGATGTGCGGGGATCGTGTTGAGACATGGTTAAGCTATCGACAGGCAGATTTATGCGCCCCCTATCAAATAAGTAGGAGCAAGCGAAGTTGAGCGAAACAGCGGTTTGTTTATAACGAGCGATGACGATATGAGAACGATGGAAATGAAATCTCCTGAAGAAATCTTATATCTATTCGATACGAAAAAGATAGATAATGACTGGTCGTTTGTAGAGTACAAGCCCTCAGATACAAGCAAATGGACACATGGTTACTACAATGTCGAAAGGATTATTACTTTCAGTTTTGACTTAGTAAAAACTTATCATCTAACACACCCAAATAATGGCGAGAATTATAAATGCTAATGACGAAGTGAGGGATAAAGGAAGCGATGGAGAAGGAAGAGCCAACAATAGAGAATTTATATGCAGAGCAAGAGATGAATTTAATAAAGAGAGGAGATATGGGAACAGATGAAACACCTTATTTAAAGGCAAGAGATATCCAGATATATAATGATGACTTTTTATCCACTGAGCACATCCATAAGGGGTCGGTGGATTTAATTGTTACTTCGCCCCCATATAATTTAGACATTAGGTACAACTCTTATGATGATCAGATTTCCCATGATGTTTATCTCGAATTTACTCGAAAATGGCTTGAGAAAGCTTATAAATTAATAAAAGATGATGGTCGCCTTTGTTTAAACATCCCACTGGATAAAAACAAGGGAGGGCAACAAAGCGTTTATGCTGATATAGTAACAATTGCCAAAGATATTGGTTGGAAGTATCATTCTACTATTGTTTGGAATGAGCAGAATATTTCAAGGCGAACTGCATGGGGCTCTTGGTTAAGTGCGTCTGCACCGTTTGTTATAGCTCCGGTCGAAATGATTGCTGTCCTGTACAAAAAACGATGGAAAAAAACGAGTGGCAGTCGGAAATCTGATATTACTAAAGGAGAGTTTATGGAATGGACAAATGGCGTCTGGAATTTTACGGGTGAAAGTAAAAAACGAGTAGGACACCCCGCCCCATTTCCATTAGAACTTCCAAGGAGATGTATAAAATTATTCACATTTTTAGGTGATACTGTGCTTGACCCATTCTTAGGCAGTGGCTCCACCTTAATTGCTTGTGTTTTAACGAATAGAAAAGGAATTGGAGTTGAAATCGATAAAAATTATTGTGAAATTGCGAAACAAAGATTGACAAATGAGGCGAAGATAAACCAACTCAAACTGGAGATGATTCAAGAGGCGGGGAGATAATGGGGAAAACAAACACAACTATTTCTGATTTGATTATGGAGTATTTTCGAATGCATCCTAAGGAAGACTTGGAACATGCACCTGTTGTAGATTGGGTAGAAGAACGTTATTTACAGTTATACAAAAAGAAACCAAGAGACCCCTGGAGAGCCATAAGAAAACTACACCAAGAAGGAAAACTGATCAAAGTCAAAAAAGGAGTCTACAGATATGATCCAGATTATGTTCATGATGTTGAATTACGGGATTTTTCACAAAAAACAAAAGAGGCAGCATTAAAAATAGATGGCTATCGCTGTGTGTTTTGTGAAAGAGGAGAAAAAGAAGGCGTTGAATTGACTGTTGATCATATAATACCAAGAGACCAAGGCGGTACAAATGATGTTAGTAATGCTCAAACCTTGTGTACCCCGTGTAATTTAATGAAAAAGAATTATTCGCAAACTGGGGCAGGAAAACGATATTTCATCAAAATATATGAAAAAGCAGTGGCGAACAATGATGAGAGGATAATTAATTTTTGCAGATGTATTTTCAACTGCTATGATAAACATGAGGTAAATAGCCACATTCAGAGACCAAATAATGAATAAGGTGATGATAAAATACTTGACAGACAAGTTGTAAGAGAGTTTCTGGAAGAAGAGTTGGATGGAACTGAAGTCCCAGAGGATATATTATTTGACAATTTAGTAGAGGCTTTCTGTAAATATACTGAAGATGACTTCTATGAGTGGCTAAAAGATAACTACAAAAGTTTTTTCCACTCTCTATCTGAGGGTGAAACTGATTGGAACTGGATTAAAGAGAGGATTAGGCACTATTCGAAAGTAGTTTTATGAAGACGCCGTATGTATCACCGACTTTGTAACTATTTCGAGCCCATTGACATGATTTGCGTCGCCAGACGCCATCAAACATCGAATACTCCCATCTGGCACGATAGAGCCAGAAAATTCAATTTTTATCTTCGGGGTTTCAAATATCTTTTTATTATGAAAAAACGGATGATTTAAAACTGTCAGAGGTCATAAAAATGGATGTCGTTGGTCTGGGCGCATTGAACTATGATAGGCTGTATGCAGTCGATAAATGCACCACTTCAAAGAAGTTCGCAAAACCAGGCGAAGAAGCTGATATTATCAACGCGAAAGGTTGCCCAGGCGGCTCTGCCGCGAATACTATAGTGGGGTTGGCGCGATTGGGGCTGAGCACAGGATTCATCGGCATCGTGGGCGATGATGCAGAGGGGGATGTCATCATGGATGAGTTTGCTGTTGAAGGTGTCGATGTCAGCAGAATCAGGAGAGAAGTGGGGTGCAGTGGAGCGGCACTTGTGTTTGTCGATGCACAAGGGGAACGGGCATTATACATAAGCCCAGGAGTCAATGATGCGCTGTACATTGATAAGGGCGATCTGGAGTATGCCAACAATGCCCAGTTCGTTCATATGGATTCGTTCGTGAGCGCAGAACAACTGGAGATGCAGAAGAAGTTCATGAAGGAGACGAGGGCGGCGGTCAGTTTCGCACCAGGAATGATGTGCTTCAAGTTTAAGTTTGATGTGTTAAAACCAATCATCGAGAGCTGCCATATCGTATTCCTAAATGAGGGAGAGATTCATTCGCTGACCAGCGTAGGTTATAAAAAGGGCGGCGAAATTTTGTTGAATGTTGGTGCTGAAATGGTGGTGGTGACGCTTGGCAAAAAAGGTTGCTATATCGCCAACGAGGACATCTACATAGCGGCGTCGGGGGCATGTGCCGTGGATACAACTGGCGCAGGAGATGCCTTTGCAGCAGGGTTTTTGTATGGATTATCAAAGGGAGAGCGCATGAGGCGATGTGGCGAGTTGGGAACTGCTGTCGCATCCATGTGCATAGGAAAATACGGAGCAAGAGAGGGGCTGCCATATAAAAGGGATTTAGAGGAATTTCGATAAAAATCGAGGTTGGCGTAAAATAAAAGTTTTCCCAGAAATTTATCTGATAGTCTAAACTTTTGCACTTTTTGAGGTGGGGGATGAGGATGCCGTATGAGGGTGATTTAGATTAAGAAAAATGCTTCAGCAAATCGTCCCTTTTTGCGGCATGCAGCCGTTCCTTGATCAAAAATCTCAACTCGCCGACCTGCCCCTTCTTCGCGCACATTAATGCGATCCGGTCGCGCCATTGTCTCCAAGGGGGGAGCATATCAAAACGTTCTATGAGCTGGTCCACCTCCGAATCGATGTCCTTTAGTTTGTCGATTTTGTTCACAGCGAGGATGACTGGAATGTCCAGATCGTGCAAAAAGTGGAACAGTTCCACATCAATTGGGATTTCGCCACGGCGCTCCCATCGGTCCGTGATTTCGATGAAAGATGATGCATCGATGACCTGTACTGCCGCCAGAATTCGGTCTGCGTTTTCATCCAGATATTGAACTATCATGTCCTTTATCTGCTCTTGTCCCTGTCTGGATATGCCGCTCATGAATCCAAATCCTGGCATATCTGTGATGAGTAAATCATCGAGATAGAAGTGATTGGGTTTGAGGGTAACTCCTGGACGGCGGCCAACCCTGACGTTCTTGCCGATCAGTTGACGAAGAAGAGTGGATTTGCCCACATTTGAGCGTCCTACAAATACGATTTCATATCCCATGGTCAGGGCCATAAGCCATAATAAGCATTCAGCGCTAATGTCGTGACCGCTGCTACGATGCCTACGACCATTATCGTTTTTGGATCGATGGCAATGGCTGACTTATCTGCGTCATAATACCTCATCAAACCTGCGGATGACATAAAGCCACTTTTAGATTTTTTCTTTTTCGCCATGTGACTCCTCTATTCTATCTATGTTGGCGTTCCTATTTATCTTTTGTGCCATCAGATACGGGACTCGCATCGAAAACATTTTTAAGAGATGAGGAGAAGTATTTAAGTTCAGCACCATTTAATGGAGTGGAAATATATGAGTCCGTATAAAAAAATTTTGATCGCAACTGACGGGTCTCTGCAGACAGGAAAAGCAGTGAAACAAGGCATTGAGCTTGCAAAATTGTTGGATGCGAAATTGTATGTGGTCTTCGTGATTGACACTTCTGCATTCGATTTCTTTTCTGTTGACACAGCAGTGGAGAAGGCGCATGATTTGCTCCGCGAAAAGGGGGAGAAGATAACAGGAGCGGTCGAAGAAATGGCTAAGGAGAATGATGTAGATGTTCGTTCGGAGGTCCTAGTTGGACAGCCTGCCATCGAAATCGTTAACTTTGCCGAGGAGGGCAACATCGACCTGATCGTGATGGGCACGCTTGGAAAAGCTGGCATCGAACGATTCTTGTTGGGAAGTGTGTCAGAAAAGGTCATAAGAACGTCACCAGTTCCGGTGATGGTCGTGAGGAATAGATAATGTCAGTAAAAGTCGAAGACATAATGGTAAAAGACGTTGTATGCGCAACAGTACCAGGATCAAGGGATGATGTGCTGGCGCTGATGAAGAGGGAGAACATTTCCGGCGTTCCCGTGGTCAAGGGGAAGAAACTAATAGGGATAGTAACGCGTAAGGATATTTTCAAGCATCCGGAGGAAGAGCAGATCGCATTGTTAATGTCGAGAAACCCCATTTCGATTTCCCCTGAAGCCAGCATCGTCGATGCCGCAAAACAAATCCTCAACAACAACATACGGCGGTTGCCTGTGGTGACTGGCCACACGCTTGTCGGCATCATAACCGTTGTCGATTTAATGGGCGCCATCGCCAATATGAACCTTACAGAACCCATTGAAGATTACGCCCAGCGTAATCTGCTTGCTATGTGGGATGAGACGCCGCTGCCCGTGGCCCTGGAGATATTGAGACTGGGTGATGTGGATGCGGCATCTGTGCTCGACGCCAAAAGAGACCTTGTTGGCATAATAAGCCATACTAATTTAATCGTCATAAGCGATATCGAGGACTCTGTTGAGATGTCAGATATGTCTGCAGGGTCTGATGATAATCCCTGGACTTGGGAAAGCATACGCGATACGATGAGTTTGTACTATGGCGTCTCACATGTAAAATTACCAGATGTGCCGGTAAACGAGGTGATGACCAAAGAGGTTATTACCGCTTTCCATCACTCGGAGATCAGCGACTGCGCACGAAAGATGTACCGGGCAAGAATTGAACAGATGCCCGTCATCACCGCGGACAATAAGCTGATTGGATTGCTTAGAGACGTGGACCTGCTCAGAGTATTGATCGAATAGCCTCGTCGGAGGATGAGATGGACAAGTACGAGCGCGTTATCGAGATGGCAAAGCGACGGGGATTTCTTTGGCAATCTTTCGAAATTTATGGTGCCACTGCCGGCTTTTGGGATTTTGGGCCGCTCGGCACCGTTCTGAAAAGACGAATTGAAAATCTCTGGCGCGAGTTCTATGTGATAAGTGAGGGGTTCTACGAGATAGAGGGACCAACAATTGGCATAGAGGACGTGTTCATAGCCTCCGGGCATGTTGGGGGCTTCGTCGACTTGATGGTCGAGTGCAGGAAGTGTGGTGGGGCGTTTAGAGCTGACCACTTGATTGAAAAACACGATAATGGTTGTCCGGAATGCGGCGGTGTGCTCGGCGACCCTTGCGATTTTAACCTCATGTTTAAGACCACGATTGGGACCGATTCCAAGCGAATCGGATATCTTAGGCCAGAGACGGCCCAGAACATCTTTACTGCTTTTGGGCGGTTGGTATGGTTTTATAGAAATAGGCTGCCGTTTGGCGTGGCACAGATTGGAAAGGTGTATCGAAACGAGATTTCGCCAAGACAGGGCGTGATTCGGCTTAGGGAGTTTACTCAGGCCGAGGCGGAGATATTCGTGCATCCCAAGGAGAAGCGGCATCCACGATTTGAGAGCGTTGCAGATACCGTGGTGCGATTATATCCTAAGGAGGAGCAGGATGGGGGGAGTGCGGTCGATATCACTGTGGGAGAGGCGGTCGAAAAGGGTATCATAGCACACCAGTTTTTAGGATACCATATCGCATTGGTCCAGTCTTTTTTAACGGATGTTGGCATCCCTTTGGAGAAACTCAGATTCCGACAACATCGGGTGGATGAAATAGCACATTATGCAATCGATTGTTGGGATGCCGAGACGCTAACAGATCGATTTGAGTGGATAGAGATTGTGGGAATCGCAGATAGAACGGATTATGACCTTAAGTCCCACTCCAAACATGCCCATGCCGACATGAGGGTTTTTGTCCCATATGACTGTCCGAAGACCGTTGAACGGCTTGTCATCAAACCAAATATGGGCGTACTTGGGCCCAAATTCAAGGATATGGCAGCAAAAGTTGCAGATGAATTAAAGGCGTTGAGCATTGACCAGCTAAGGGGAGAGGAAATCACCATACAGGTAGACAGCGAGATAGTTCGCATTGACCCAAAGTGGATTGAATATGAGCACGTCACAGAGGAGGCACAGGGAGAGTATGTCGTGCCGCATATCATCGAGCCTTCATACGGCATCGATCGAATCGTTTACGCGCTACTGGAACATTCGTTTGATGAGGAGTGCGTAGAAGGTGAGGCGCGGGTCGTGCTTCGGTTTCCACCAAACGTCGCACCAATACAAGTTGCAGTTTTCCCGCTGGTCTCAAAGGATGGCCTGATTGTGTGTGCGAGGGGGGTCGAATCCCTATTAAGGCAAAATAAATTGCTGGTAGATTATGATGAGTCCGGTACGATTGGACGTCGATACAGGCGACATGATGAGATAGGAACGCCGCTGGCTGTGACCATCGACCACCAAACGTTGGAAGATAATACGGTCACGATTCGGGACAGGGATTCGATGAAGCAGGTTCGGGTGAGAACGGATGAGGTGGTGGAAATCGTCTGTGGGTTGTTGTCTGGAGATGATTATATAGGACTATATAGTACTATGTAGTATCTATAGCTAATATATATATTAATATGGCACTTGCACAACATTTATATTGTTATGCCCCAAATATCCATTGATGTCACTATACCATGACGAGAGTGGTGTTGCCGTTATAGTCGGCACACTGATATTAATTCTGATTACAATAACCGCAGCATCCGGTCTTGCGCTTATAGTCTCAGAGTTACAGGGAGATGAGATGGCGCGAAAAGAGCGTATAGCCGCTGTAGAAGGTGAGAACCTTCGGGTCGTCTCAATCGACCACGTCCAACATATTGCCACACGCCCCCGATTGGGCCTGATCAATATAACCATTCATAATCTCGATATCAGCCCCTCGCGTATAATCGGGATTGCCCTGAACGATGGGCGGGTCATAAACTTCACTGCCAAGGATGAGGCGGGCATTTTTATAACTACAGGGGGAGCTAACGAGATATTCAATTTCACAAATAGATTATCGATTCCCGGTGGAGGGGCAAGGACGGCGCATATAAATCTGACTTGCCCGAACAACTTCACAACAGGAACCAAAATCGCCAATAATGAGACTTTTGTGATTGAGGTGATGACCTCGCACATAAATATATTCAGACGGGCTTTCGCGCCGCCCGTGCCGCTTGCAGAGGTTAGATTCGAGACCGAACGCATAGTGGCTGCCAATGGCAACGTCACCCTCCGCGATTTCCTTATACTGGATGCGTCGAGGTCGTTTGACCCTGACCATGGTGACTTCATTACGGCATATAGGTGGGCGGTGTGGAATAACACTAATGAACTGATATATGATTACAACCTGACCGGGAGGATGGTAAGACCTATGAACCTTAACCTGACAACAGCCCAGAATATAAGAATAGACCTTGAAATAGATGATAACACAGGCATGACATCAAAACTCAGCCAGCGATCCGGGAATATCACCATTCTGAATCGACCCTGAAAACAAATTAAAAATGGATTAACATGACATTATGCAAAGCATGTGGTGGCAGGGGGTTCGTTCTAATCGAAGAAAATAACTGCGCCAAGATAACAGAAAAGTGCGGGGCGTGCGGCGGTCATGGAGATGTCGAGGAATGCAGAATCTGCGGTTCGTTCGGTGTAGATGGCGGCATGTGCCGGAAATGTGCAGAGATTTGCTGAGCTGATTGAGTCAGAATGTCTCGCATCGACTTCTATATAGGACATATACGGTCAGGAAATATGCAAAGAGAGCTGCGAAGACGAGGGGGATGGCCAGATTGAAGAGCGGGGATGGCGCATACCAGCAAGCAGCGTAGAATGTATACAGCGATAGTATCGTTGCAACCAGCATACTGACGATGGCTTTCATGATAATGACTTTATCCTATCCCCTGATAAATCTTGCGCATATAGACTATATAGAGATATATAGAAACAAGGCGGTCATGCCCGTTTGAGTATCTCATATCCAAAAACTGCAATCGTGAACATGACGGATATCAGTGAGAGTGCAAGCACCATATTCGAGTAGGATGGGGACATGACATACCACGACATCCCGCCAAGAACGTGCACAATACTCGTCAACAGGATGACGGCAACGCCGATATAATACATTTCAGAAGCCGTAAGAAGTTTCAGTACAATATAGCCGACGGCATAGTAAAAGAACATCGTAAATACCAGATATGGAATCACGATGTCGTGTCGGATGGCGTGTGTCAGGAGTGGGCTATGTTCGTACTTAAGTATCATCTCGATGCTGCCGGCAAAGTAGAACGTGAGGGCATAGTCAATGGCGACTGCGGCGCAAAGAACGAGCGGGACGACCTTGTAATTGTGATAAATTGATTGCAAGCCATGTGATATTCGCTGCATTGGATTCACCATTATATTTGACATGCTCTTCCCAATGGTATATGTTTGTATCCAAGCGGTTTATTCAAACCGCTTTATCCAAACGGTTTATCCAAACCGTTTTATCCAAACGGTTTATCCGAACCGTTTTATCCGAACGGTTTATCCGAACCGTTTTATCCAAGCGGTTTTGACCAAACCGTTTATTCAAACCGCTTATTCAAACCGTTTATTCAAACGGTTTTATCCAAAAGCCACATCTATATAGGCTATATAGGTCTCAATAGTATATATAGGTGCTATAGATGTATCAATATACTATTTGCACAACCTATATATAGGGGCAATCCCAATCATCATTCAGAGTAGTCTAGATTTAGTAGATGCTATAAGGCTGCTCTGAATGTCAGAGTGTGCATGTCCTACACGATTCTGGACATCTTGAAGACGGTTTGCTCACTCTGGCTAACGGCATAAAAACACAATAGGTGAATAGAAAATGAGAAACACAATAGAAAAAATAGGAGCAGGAATTAAAAACCTGTTCAATGGATTGATAGAGGACACGCAAGCTGTGTCTCCCGTCATGGCAACGCTCGTTCTCATTGTCGTAGCGATCACAGGAGCTGCAGCAGTTGGAACAATGACAGGGGCATTCAGCGATGACGTGGGAAGACAAATAGATGCAGGCGATGCGGCGATACCAGCAGGAAGACTTATCATCGCAGGCAGCACGACAGTGCAGCCGGTGACGGAGCGGCTCGCAGAGGCATTCATGAGAGAGAACCCAGGCGTTAGGGCAACCGTGCAGGGCGGAGGCTCCGGTGCAGGCATAACCTCAACCGCAATGGATGTCGTAGACATCGGTGGGGTATCAAGAAATGTTACTCCCGCGGAGTTGGCGAGGCACCCGAACCTCAGAACGGTTCAGATTGGACGAAGCATAGTCGTCGTGATTGCGGGTAGCGGTATTAATCTGACGGATTTGAACAATATCACTATAGCTGACTTGAGAGATCTGTACCAGAACGGTACCATCCGCCTCAATAGTACTGTCCCTGCAGGCATAACAGCAGCTACAACATTCAGGAGAGCAGACACATCAGGTACTGAAGACTCCTTTGCTGCGATGCTCGGAATTAGGGCAGACCAAATCAATGGGACTATATCGGGCAGGACAGGCAATGCGGGCGTACTTGCAGCAGTACAAGCCACACCAATTTCCATAGGCTTCGTTGACATAGGATTCGCTGAAGGCGCTCCAATACGCACCATCACAATATCCACAAACGCAACCCTACGGGCGGACCGCCCACTGAACCTCCTCACGAATGGTGCGCCATCCGCACTTGAGCAGGCATTCATTGATTTTGCGAGACTGCCAGGTTCGATTCAGCACTTCCGTGATGTCGGAATGAGATCAATGTTTTGCAGATAGCCTAGAGACAGCCACACACAAAAACCATAAACTGAATTGATTTGTGCCTTCGGGCACAAATCTACCCCTTTTTTATTTTTTTGACCTTGTTTTGATTGTCAGCCATGTGCATATATAGACTATATAGGTCTCAATAGTATATATAGGTGATAACACATCAATTGCGTAATCTGCCATAAAGTTATATATAACTAATTACCACATATCCAATGGCAGGGTATTTATGAGAGATAATCTGAAGAAGATTGTGAAGGACGTGGAGAGGGGGATGATGAGGCGATGAAGGGACTCTCTTGGAAATTGCCGGAGAAGATAGGGCATATGATAAGGCATATCAGATTGCCGGAGAGCATAAGGCATATCAACTTCCAGTCAGGGATTCCGCACCTGTTCTTTCTTGCATCCGTGCTTTTGGTGGCAATTATCACCCTATTCTTCGTCGCATTCATACTCTACACAGCGCTCCCTGTCTTCAAAAGCGAGGGGCTGATAAACTTCATCACTGGCACAAGGTGGTCTTATTACGAGGGAGTCTATGGAATCAGGCTGTTCATCATCGGAACGCTCATAATGACCTGCGTCACCCTGATGCTTGCCGTCCCTGTGAGCGTCTTCACCGCGATGCTCCTCGCGGAGTTTGCGCCCCCCCGCGTGGCATCGGCTCTGCGCCCCCTCATCGAACTTTTGGTAGGGATTCCATCGGTGGTATATGGCATCCTCGGGTTCTTCGTGCTCGAAAACGTATTTCGGCACCATGTCGACCCGTTTTTATGCGCCGCGCTTGGCTCATTCATCCCGTTCTTCCGTGATGTCGATCCAAACAGCGGCTCAGGCATCCTGCTCGCAGCCACGGTACTTGCGGTGATGGTCCTTCCGACGATTACCTCGATATCCGAGGATGTTATACGCTCTGTTCCATCAAAATACAGAGAGGCATCGTTTGCGCTCGGCGCCACCAGATGGGAGACCATGAAGAAGGTGGTGCTTCCCATATCATCAAGCGGCATCCTTACGGCAACCATCATCGGAATGCTGCGTGCGATGGGGGAGGCGACCGCAGTGGTGATGCTGGTCGGGAATGCCGCGAAGGTTCCGGCCTCGATTACGGATACGGCATATCCGATGACTGCAAAGATTTTAAACGAGATTTGCTACTATGTCGCGATGGATGAGCCGCGAAGCGCGCTCTTTGGGGTTGCGGCGGTTCTTTTTGCGATGCAGTTCTTCTTCGTATGCGCCATGAGATTGGTTGGAGGCTGGGACAGGATTCGCCTTAGCACGCGCCCCAATTAAGATTTCTTAGAGGATTACCATGAACTATCGAAAACTCGAAGAGCGAATCTGTATAATGATATCCTGGGCTGCGGCAGCGGTCGCCTTGCTCG
This sequence comes from Methanosarcinales archaeon Met12, assembly GCA_002813105.2. NCBI lineage: Archaea > Methanobacteriati > Methanobacteriota > Methanomicrobia > Methanosarcinales > Methanosarcinales archaeon Met12. The sequence goes on from CP017966.2 coordinate 504,137, forward strand.
CACTCACCATAATCCTCGGAACGATTACATGGGAGGCGCTGCCAAGTTTGAGCATCTACTTTATGGTCACGCCCGAGTCCGATGTGCCTGGCCTCGGCGGCGGAGTTGCAAATGCGATTGCTGGCACATTCCTGCTTGCGGTCCTGTCGACTGCGTTTGCAGCGCCGCTTGCGTTGGGAACTGCGATATACCTCAAACGCTATACAAAAAGCGGAGCCTTTGTGAACGCCATGAATTTCTTGCTCGATGTGCTCGCAGGCACGCCCTCAATTGTGCTCGGCGTCTTCGGGCTTTTTTTCCTCGTCTTTTACATGAAGCACATAACCGGGGGGTTCTCGCTGTTTGCGGCAACAATCGCACTTGTCCTTGTGGTGCTGCCTGTAATCGAGCGCGCGACGGAAACGGCAATAGATTCGGTTCCGGCAGAGATTGAGGAGGGGAGCTATGCACTCGGCGCAACAAAATGGGAAACGCTGCGGCATATAACGATTCCATATGCATCCGTCGGAATGATAACAGGCGTAATACTTGGCATCGGAAGAGCTGTCGAACAATCTGCAGTAGTATTGCTTACTGCGGGCTACACCCAGTTTCTGCCGGAGTTCAAAATACTTCCGTCCGAGGTGCTTATATTTGGCATTGAAATACGCCCATTACAGGATTTGGTCGCAGCACTTCCAATCACGGTGTTCCGCTCGTTCTCGCAGCCGCACCTCACCCCGGCATCAGACGGATTCGGAGCGGCCTTTGCACTGGTACTCATCATGATACTGCTTAATGCAACCATACGGATACTTATTCGATGGAGGGGGCAGGTTGGCTAATTTCAGATTAAAACCAAAGAGGGGGCCTGCCGATCGGACTGAAGATGACGCTGTGAAACCAGCAAAGTCGGCGGATAGACTCAAATCGATGCTCCGGAAGGTGTCATCACTCCCTATACAAGACCGTATCGAGCGGCATCTGATGCCGCATCTTAAGGGGGCGGGCAGATTTGAGCTCGGTGGATTCTGTCTGGATGACATACGGAAGCGAATCGAGCAGCATTTAACGCCGGAGAGCAAACCCATCGAAGCCCTTGACTTTGGAGTGGGTGAGGTGTCGACTCCGATGCCGGGGGTTCCGCTGCGAGATGTAAATGTCACCTATGCAGTTAGCCCCCCGTTCCAGTATGTGAACGTTCGTTTTGAGGGAGACGAGCTGGTCTATCATACAGTAGAGCCTTTACTGAGCGATGATGAATTGAAGTGTCTGAAGGTCATCGAAAACGCATTTGAAAAGATGATTCACTCAAAACTGGTGATAGTTGGGCATAAGGGCCGTGAAGAATACATAAGAGACAGATTTTCGATGATTGTCGATATATATGCGCTTAATTTAGACCATTTTCAGAAGGAAAAACTGTTCTACCACCTCCTGAAGACGTACATCGGATTTGGCAGGGTAGATATCCCGATGAAGGACCCCTACCTCGAGGAGATTCACTGCAACGGACCGGGCACCAATATATATGTCTACCACAGGATATATGGCTCGATACGAACCAATATTGTGTTTGGGGAGGTGGAGCTGAGCAATTTCGTGATGAGGATTGCTCAGACCGCCGGCAGGCACATCTCGGTGCTTCAGCCGATACGGGATGCGACGTTACCGGATGGAAGCCGTGTTAACATCACCCTCGGGCAAGAGGTTACAAGAAAGGGGTCTACCTTCACAGTCAGGCGTTTCAGGACAAACCCGGTCTCTCCGATCGACCTTATCCAATACGGAACCTTTGATTCAAGACAACTTGCATATCTCTGGATTGTCCTTGAATACAAACGGTCGGTGCTGGCGGCTGGCGGGACCGCGTCCGGAAAAACCACAACCCTCAACGCCCTCTGCGCCTTCATACGCCCGGAATACAAAATCGTGTCAATCGAGGATACGGCAGAGTTGAACCTGATGCATCCGAACTGGACGCAATCGGTCACAAGAACGGGGTTCGGTGGAGGCGCGACCAAAGAGGGAGGCGGTACGGGCAGGGACAAATTGGCAGGCGACGTGGACCTCTATGACCTGCTCGTGGCTGCGCTCAGACAGCGTCCGGAGTATATTGTGGTCGGCGAGGTGCGGGGGTCAGAGGCTTTCACGCTCTTCCATGCAATTTCGGTGGGACACCCATGTCTCGGCACGATTCATGCGGGGTCGATGAAAGAACTTCTCTCGAGGGTCGAGTCGAAACCGATGGACGTTTCCAGAAATTTGTTTTCGAATGTGGACCTCGTAATCTTCAACTCGCTGATAAAGCAGGGAGAGCATTACATAAGAAGGAGTACACGTATCGTTGAGGTCATTGAGGTCGACCAGGACCGCGGAGACTTAATCACAAATCCTGTCTTCAAATGGGACCCGGTTTCTGATGCATTCATACACGGGGGAAGTTACACCCTATTTACAGGTATACGGGACGAGTTCGGGGTAAAAGAAGAGCAGCTTTTAAATGAATTGAATGACCGGGCAGAACTACTGGACAGGTTGGCTCAAAACAACATTACAGATTACGAGACCGTTGTAAACGCCATACGGAAGTATTCACGAGACAGGGATGCGATGATGGAGGGAGTGGGATGAAGCGCCTCGAACGTTACAAAGTGTTATGTTACCGTTTTGGGCGATATATCAACATATCGCCGCAGGGGGATGTGGCGAAGTCATTGTATCGAGCCGACATCGAGATGGCGCCCGGCATGTTCATCTCGCTTGTATTTGTCACGACGGTTGTTGCGACGGTCACGATGCTCGTTTTATCGACAATTCTCTTCCGCAACTCACCTAACCCACTCATCTATATCGCGGGGTTGACTTTGCTCACCTTCGGGCTCGTACTCAGCGCATTCCCGTTCGCACTATACAACAGATCGTCTGAGAAGAAGATGGACATCGAGCGGGAGCTTCCATATGCACTTGGTTATATGTCAGTACTTGCAAGTGCAGGGTCGTCACCGCTCGACATTATCAGAAGGATTGCCATCGAGGATTACGGCCATATATCAAAGGAGTTCGGAAAGGTCATCTACCGGGTCGATATTCTTGGAGAGGATGCCATCACGGCTATGAACGATTTGATACAGAATACGCCGTCCGAGATGTTTCGAGGCGTCTGCATCGATATTGCAAACATCATGCACGTGGGCGGCGGACTTATGAGTTACCTTGAGGGGAAATCAAAAGACCTGATGACGATGCGGAGACAGGTCCAGAAGGAGTTCGTCGATTCGCTCTCGATTTATGGCGAAATATACCTCGGCGGCATTGTGATGAGTATTATAATTGCAATCCTCGGAATCGTGGTTGGGGGTGCGCTTGGCATAGATTTTGGCATCTTCCCACCGCGAGACCTCTTTAACATCACCACCTATGGCATGCTGCCGTTTATTAACATATTATTTCTTACCATACTCTGGATGAAGTATTCGGGGAGCCCGACATGAAAATAGAAAAGTTTCGCATGCACGCCGCCAGATACGTGCAGATAATAAGATTGAAATATGACATAAGGCGAGAGTATTTCACTGTGGCGATTCCCGTAATCGCTGCGATCGTACTCCTCTGTGTGGCAGTGCTCATTGGCCATACTTTCCCCGCCATAGGAGAAACGAGAGATGAGGTCGATGATGCACGGCTTGCCGCGTTTGCGGAACTTGTGGCTGAGTTGGGTGAAGTCGAAGATGGTATGGACGTGGAGCAGATTGAAGTGCCCCAGAAGGACGAGGAGATAAAAAATAATCTGGACCATATACTTGTATTTGCAGTCTTGGTTGCGATTATCCCGTATTCGGTCGATATGTACATCCAAAAGGGGCTTCTTAAAAAACGTGAAATTGCATACAGTGGATTTCTATTCAAGCTGTCTGAACTGATGAGGGGCGGCATAGACCCGATCAGAGGGGTGATTGAACTCTCAAAGACCGGGCTTGGCGCAATAACGGGAAGCATTAAGGGGGCGGCATCTGCCATGATTCTCGGGCACTCGTTTGCGGATGCGATGAATAATATGGCAGCCGCACAGAAGAGCGAGATAATCAAAAAGTACACAGCCCTGGTGGTTCGGGCATCGTACGCTGGTGGTTCGGTCGCAGATATTGTGTTCAGAACGTCAGAGGATATGCGGACCGTAATCAGGATAGAGCAAGAAAAAGAGGGGGACCTGAAACAATACACAATTATATTTTATTTTGCGCAGGGAATCATCGTCATGCTGATGTATGTCCTCTCGACCTCGCTTCTTCCAATGATTGAGGGGGCGGGGATGGAGGTATTGTTAGGAGATGCGGGAGTGGCTGATATAGATTTTAGACTCGGATTCTTCCATATGATCATCATGAACGCATTCTTTGGCGGCCTGATCATAGGCCAGATCACAGAGGGGCATATAAAACACGGATTAAAGCATTCCGCAGTCCTTATGATTGTGTGCTATGTTGCATCCACTGCTTTAATTCTCCCGGTACCGCCGGCAGAGGGCGATATTACGATTGAAGTGCTCTCGGGCGATGGGCAGGAAGGGATAACCGGAGTACCACTCGAATATCCTATCGTCTTCATGGTCCGGGACCGGGATGGAGACCCAGCCCAGGATGTCCAGGTTAGTATTAACATATTGCCGGGCGGCAGTGTAGATCCGGATATCGTGAAGACCGGGCCGGATGGCAGGGCCACTGTAAATATTGTGCCTGGTTTAACAGAGGGCGTCTATGAAATCAAAGCCATATCTGGCATCGTGGAAGAGACGGCGACCGCCCACGTCAGATTCCCGGAAAGACCGATTATAGTGCCCCCCTTAGACCAGACACTCGAAGCAGGTGCCTTTGGAGTGATTGTATGGAATATAACTGATGATAATCCTGATCAGTTCCGGGTATTGAGAGATGGGGAAACGGTCATGGGCCCCGCCCAGCTAATAGATCGGCCCTTGTTGGAGGGACTGTACTATCAACTCCGCTCCATTATGGGAGTCGCCCACCTTAGTAGTGTGAATATAAGCGTTCCAATAACTATCACAACACCCGGGGTCTGGAACTACACAATCATCGCGAGCGATACAACGGGCAATACGACGGGTGATGAAGTGATGATAACAATCATAGATGTTACACCGCCAAAGGTAATTTCCAATCCAATAGGTTACCCGGGAATAGGTATGTGGGCTAAGAACGGGGATATAATCAGATTAAATGTAACCGTTATAGATGAACATTCTGGCGTCAGGGATGTGATAGTTAACGTCTCAAGCATCAACGATACGATCAGGTACCTATCCTTAACACGGGTTGCTGAAACAGACCTATTCACAGCAGATATAATGGTCAATACGGTAGCCCCCTATAGAATAAGAGAGGCCATCATCATCGCTACAGATAAGGCGAAGAATGTGAACAATACGATGTCGTTCAGCATAGACATTCGATATTGAGTTTGGTACTAAGTTCAATAAAATGACCGCAATTATTAATTGCAGCTATCCAACCCGCTCTCTCGTATCGATGGATATGCCTTCACTTGTCATATGGTAGGGTATCATCCTTTCCGGGGGCAGAACGCCTTCCAGTTTTGGGATGTTGATGACCTTATTTATTTTATCTCCGGCGTATATGGTTCTGAATTGAATTATGCCGTCCACCATCGACCTCATAATCCTTTCAGTCCTCTCAGGAAATACGCCCATATCCGCTGCCAGCAAAAACATTGTATCGCTGTGTCGACTTACATCGATAAAAGAATTGAGCATATCCACCACCATATGCGTCTCTACATCTATGAAGAGTGATGTGAGGGTGTCCACTATACAGAGGTCCACACCAGAGATGTTCTGCGGCGATGGGGCGACCAAAGGGTACAATTTCCGGCGTTTCGGAGTATCTTCGTAGCACATATCGAGCAGAGTTGTTCGGTCCTTAAAGTCTCCAAGTATCGTGAACATCTCCGAATTCCCATCCATTCCAAACGCCGACATCTGAGCGAGAACATCCTCTCTCGACCGCTTTGTTGAGATGTACAACACTGTTTTTCCAAGTTTTATCGATTCAAATCCAATCCTTTGGATGAATATGCTCTTTATACTACCTAACTCCTCTTCAATCAATAATACGCCCTTTTGTAGAGTCGCTTCCAATCCAATGCTAGATAAGTCCATAATTACTAGTTAAGGTTCAATGCCATCATTCATAACGTTTTTGTTATACCCATACGTGTTTCTACAGCGATAGCACTTATTTATGGTTACACACTATTTCTTAGTAGATGACCAAATATATATCGCATCCGCTGATAAAACCAAACGTAGTTGAAAAACGGTTGTATCAGTCCTCGCTCGCCAACGCCGCGCTGAACCGATCTTCACTGGTGGTGCTGCCCACTGGCCTGGGTAAAACGATCGTTGCGCTGTTAGTGATGGTCGCCAGACTTGAGAAGTATGGGGGCAGGGTCCTTGTGCTGGCTCCTACGAAACCCTTAGTAGAGCAACATGCTGCCTTTTTAAAATCTATGCTCAACGTACCAAGCCACAACATCCTGATGTTCACTGGTGAGACGTCTCCAGCGGAGAGGGCGGAGTTGTGGGCGGGCGGGTCCGTGGTCATTTCAACCCCGCAGGTGATCGAGAACGATTTGATGTGTGGGCGGGTGTGTTTGGATGACGTCGTTCTCATCGTATTTGACGAGGCTCACAGGGCGGTTGGTAATTATTCATACGTCTATATTGCTGAGAAGCATATGGGACAATCTCGGAGCCCGCTTGTCCTCGGTATAACTGCATCGCCTGGGGGAGGAGATACACAGATTGAGGAGGTTTGCCGAAATCTAAACATCGGGGGCGTCGAAGTTAGAACCGAATCTGACCTGGATGTGGTACCATATACGTATAAAAAAGATGTCGAATGGATATATGTCGACCTTCCAGATGAGATTCGGGACATAAGGGAGTTGGTCGACCACGTACTGCGCGACAGGTTGAATGAGTTGAGGCGGTTGGGCGTCGTCAGCTCAAAGCGTGCAGACCCCTCAAAGAGTGAGTTGCTTCAGTTGCAGAGTAACCTTCAATATCAATTGAAAAGAGCGCCACGGCCACAAGCATATAGGTCAATATCATTGCTGGCAGAGGTTTTTAAAATTAAACATGCCATGGACATGATCGAGACGCAAGGCATTTCTGCGCTCAAGAGGTATTTTGAGAGGCTCCAAAATGAGGCGCAATCGAGGGGGGGCAGCAAGGCAGCAAGGCGGCTGGTGGAGTGCGCCGATATCAAAATGGCAATGGGTTTGGCCAATGGCTGTGATGAGGAAAAACACCCGAAGCTGGATATAGTGAGGCAGATAGTCGAAGAGCAGATGCGCAGAAATCAAGATAGCAGGATAATCGTGTTTACGAACTTCAGGGATACCGCTGAATTGGTCACCGAATCGCTGGGCGGTTTGAAGGGCGTTCGACCTATCAAATTTGTCGGGCAGGCAAATAAATATAAAGATTGTGGCCTGAGCCAACGGAAACAGGTCGAGATCCTGCGGAACTTTAAAGATGGTGTGTATAACGTGTTGGTCGGGACGTCGGTAGCAGAAGAGGGGTTGGATATACCCTCCACAAACCTTGTGGTGTTCTACGAGCCAGTGCCATCTGAAATTAGGAGTATTCAGCGACGGGGGAGGACTGGCAGGCGCGGAAGGGGGCGCGTGGTAGTGCTCATAACCAAGGGAACGAGGGACGAGGCATATTACTGGATGAGTAGGAGGGGGGAGAAGAATATGTATAAAAAAATACGTGGGTTGAAGAGTCGTTTTGAGGGTGTTAATGGTGGTGTTGGTTTTGAGGATGATTGGGGTGGGACCTTTGGGGGCGTTAAGAATGGGGTCGGTCAAGGTGCTACAGATGTGGATGTTGTGGGTACGTTGGATGCAGGTGCATCAGAGGTGGTGGCACAGAGACGGTTGAGTAGTTTTGGTGTTGATGGTGGTGCTTCAGGTAGTGCTAATGGTACTGGTACTGGTGCTATTGGTGCTTCAGGTAGTGCTAATGGTACTGGTGCTATTGGTACTGGTGGTGCTGTTGGTACTGGTAGGGTTGGTGGTGTTCGCGTATTCGTCGACCAACGCGAGATGCGCTCCGCCGTCGTAAAAGAACTGGAACGATTGGGCGCTAGTATTGGGATAAAGACGCTGGAGGTTGGAGATTATGTGTTGAGCGATCGTGTTTGTGTTGAGAGGAAGACCGCTGAGGACTTTCTGTCATCGCTTGTAGATGGGGGGCGTGATCTTTTCGGTCAATTATCTGATTTGCGGAGGTGTTTTGACCGCCCGATATTGGTCATAGAGGGGGGCGAGCTCTACACAAGGCGCAGAATTCATCCAAATGCGATACGGGGGGCGCTTGGAGCGGTGGTGGTTGGTTTTGGTGTCCCCACCATCACAACAGAGGATGCGGGGGATACTGCTGCGTTTTTGTATGTCGTCGCAAAACAGGAGCAGGAAGGGGGTGGTCGGGTGCCAACCCTGCATGGTGGAAGGACGCCCCAGACGTTAAAAGAGCAACAAGAATATTTGGTATCGTCCATATCTAACATCGGACCGGTCATTGCCAGGCGCCTATTGCTCCACTTTGGCTCCGTCCAGAATGTAATGAGTGCATCCCACGATGACTTGATGGCGGTTTTTGGCATAGGTCCCAAAACGGCTGCCAGAATACGGGAGGTCGTAGAGTCTGAATATAAGGAGTGATTCTACTTGTGGGGGTTGTCTATAAGGGGGTAACCCTGCCAAAACGATGTTAAAATAAATTTGTCGAGATGGATAAAAATGGAAGAAATAGAAAATAAATATATGTGGTGTGATTGTTATCTGAAAGACGTAACCGTAAAAGAGGACGGGGTACCTTTCTGTTCATATTGTGGTTATCTAATGGAATTTAAATTTGGAAATTGATAAAACAACATTAGTAATTAGGATGTGGTATGTGTAATGTTATGATATATTGTGTGCATAGTATATGTGCATAGTATATGTGCATAGTATATGTGCATAGTATATGTGCATAGTATATGTGCATAGTATATGTGTATACTAAGGAGCAGAATAATGTAATATATGGTATGTGGTATATGTGGTTGTGGTGGTATTATGTCGGTTGACTCAGAAAAAATAATAAAACAATGTATTGGTAGTCTGGAGCACATTGTGGAAGACCGTTCTGTTCCCAGAAACATACGGCGTGCTGCAGAGGGTGTTAAGGCTCGTTTGTTGGGTGTAGATGAGTCGCCCCCGATCCGGGTTGCATCTGCCATAGCGATGTTGGATGAAATGTGTGCTGATCCCAATATTCCATTATACACGCGGACATTGGTCTGGGGCGTCGTCAGTCAGTTAGAGGCCATTTCTGTCGATAGATGATGTAATTGATTCATTAATTATTCGTTAATTATCTTACAATCTGTATGATTTATTATTTTATAGGTAGTGTTAACTTAAGGACTACCTGAAACGTAAAACAAGTAGGTGCTATGCGTTTTGAAATCGTCATTTCTGCTTAAGTTAACAGCACTAGTTTATAGTCCGTATAATTTATATATTTATTTGTATGATTTATTTATATGTTTTGTTTATATGACTCGTTTGTATTATCTCCCTACCCCATTGTTTCGATTGGAGTGTCTTAATTGGGGGTCGCTTTTAATCAGAGTTGTCCTTTTGTGTTTGGTTTTTATGTTATAGAAGAGGTGGTAGGAAGATGAAGAAGTATGAATTTCATCCACCCTATATTATATACTATCCCTCCGCTTATGTGTTCACTTGAGTGTTATGTATGCTATGTGTCATGTTATGTAGGGTATGTTATAGAGTATGTTATGGATTTGAGTGCTGTTATATAGGGCGTGTAGGGTCTTACTTCAACCTCTCGGTTTGAGATTAAGGTACTGTTAACTTAAAGTTTTTATGATGGGAAGAATGTCCCTCGGAGGGAGTGGTATTTGCAAATTAATGAACTAAGAGAGATTATTGAGAGATTATTAATAGTTTTTCCCTCGACTTCATCGAAGGGAGAGAGCGCCTGTGGGCATGATAGACCTAGGAATACTTCTCTATACGAGCGGTCTATCTTTCAGGAGGGCCGCACATGCTTTGTCTTAGATTAGGGGGAGACAACTCATATCTCTGTCTGGAAATGGGTGCAGAAACACGGAAGCGGTCTCAGGGGAAGATTTTATCTCAATATTATCTCAACCTACTAACACAACTTGTGGTTTATGATAACAACATTTATATATTAAAAGGTGCATAAAGATACAACAATATATTTTGATATTCGATAATTTAAGCCATTATATATTTTGACAACTCCAGTGGAAGTAGTGGGGTAGGTGCAACTCTCCAATAGAAACAGAAAATATCAATTAAATCTCGATGATGGTGCACACCAACATGTCCACCAACCAACACCAACTGATTATTTGTAGAAACAAAACCATCACATCGGGACGCACGCTCCAGTGGAAATGGTGGGGCGTAGACCAAAAATTATTATATGGTATTCTTCCATTGGAAGCATAATGAACATTTCTGGTGGAACGGTCTTGCAGGAAAATTGTCTAAAAAACAAAGCGCTTAATGGTTTTTTTGAGGAGTTGTTAGATGCCAGGGCAATTTTTACAAACAAAGACGTCCTACGTCCTACGTACGTTCCTGACCACCTGCCGCATCGAAAAGCCCAGATAGACGACATCGCACGAGTCCTCGTTGCAGCGCTTAGAGGAGAAACGCCGTCAAACATCCTCATCTATGGGAAGACCGGGACGGGCAAGACGGCGGTGGTAAAACACGTGGGAAAGGAGCTTGAGGAAACGAGTGAGACGAAGGGGATGCCATGCTCGACACTATATATCAACTGCGAGGTGGTCGACACCCAATATCGTGTGCTCTACCATCTGGCAAGGCTTTTTGGAAAGGACGTTCCGCCAACTGGATGGCCGACTGACCAGGTGTATGATGAATTTAAAAACGGCATCGATACCGAGAACAGAAGCCTCATAATAATACTGGATGAGGTAGATAAACTGGTTAAAAAAGGCGACGAGATATTATACAATCTCACAAGGGTCAATTCTGAATTAAATAATGCTAAAGTTAGCATAATCGGCATATCAAACGACCTTAACTTCATAGAATTCCTGGACCCGCGGGTCAGATCTTCTCTGGGAGAGGAGGAGATAATATTTCCACCATATGATGCCAACCAACTCAGAGATATCCTCGAGCAGAGGTCGAGAATGGCTTTCAAGCACGACGCACTCAAGCCGTCGGTAATCCCCCTTTGTGCTGCCTTTGCAGCGCAGGAGCACGGCGATGCCAGACGCGCACTCGACCTCCTGCGCACCTCCGGCGAACTGGCAGAGCGCGTGAATGTGGATAAGGTCGAGGAAGAACACGTGAGAAAAGCTAGGGACAAAATTGAAGGGGACCGCGTCGTGGAAGTTGTGCGCACACTGCCAACACAATCTAAATTAATTCTCTATGGGATGGCCACACTCTACAAAAACAACTCCAAGAAATTATGCACCGGGGAAGTCTACAACCACTATAAACGCCTATGTCGCCAGATCGATATGGATATTTTGACACAACGGAGGGTTACTGATATCATATCAGAACTTGATATGCTGGGTATAATAAACACAGCAGTGGTCAGCAGGGGCCGATATGGGCGGACAAAAGAAATATCAGTCAACGTTCAGCTGGAGCAGACAAAAACCATAATCCTTGAAGATTATAGATTAAAACCACTTGGCGGTATCGCATCGGTCGGGCAGACTATGTTGTAACATTCACGTCGAAAGCCAATCTAATATGTCCCAGATATGGCAATCTCCCCCACGCAACGCCGACTATCCACTCTGGTTTTACTGGGCTTAGATGGGGTTGGTCGTAACCTGGGTTATTATCTCCCCTCGTGATATAGCCAGCGTGCTGGGCAACCTCTCCGTTGGGCATTCGGCCACCAGCATACACCCAATACATTACTCTATGGATGATTGGCGTCTCATATCGGTCCCCATTTGGCCTGAACACGATCACGTCACCATAGTCCCCAAATATTCTATGCCCTATCTCTCTGCCGCTTTGATATGTCATGATTTCAACGCGACTTGGACATTGTATGAATACGATATCGCCGATGTGTATGTTTGGCACCATACTGCCGGACTCGACCGCGACCATTGCGGGCCACGTTCCGGCCAAAGCATACGCCACCAGCGCTACCATGCCCACGATCGCCACGGCAGAAACCAAATCTTTTATCACTCCGCTCAAAAAAGATCGACCCATCTTTTTACCTCTATCGCATAATTTATACACACTTAGTATAATATATCTACTGGTCCTATGGGCACAACGGACGAAATTATCCAAAAATTCGCCGAAACTGGATATCAAATACATCCAGATGCGGTTAAGATGATCGAGCAGTACAATGGGTTCTCAAAAAGTATGGTACAGGACATACTCGCATCATTAGACGAATCGGTGCTGGTAATCGCCCCAGAGCACATCAGAAACGTGCAACAAGGATTGCAACTAGGCATTATCGCGCCAGATAAACAACAAATCATAACAACTGCACCAGAGGTCAGGATTTTAAGCGACGTCACGGACGATTCAACATGCATTGGTAATTATGATGAGTTCGTCAAATATTTTCGTGACCGTTATGCCAGGTCGGGAGAAATAATCCGAAAACGGGTTAGCGCCAGACCTATCGAGATCGTTAACAAGGGCACGCAGATAAACGGACGAGAGGACATCACCATAATAGGGATGATATCCAGCACCAGGGTCACCCCAAACGGGCACAGATTGGTGGAAATAGAGGACCCAACTGGGACGATGTCCGTACTTTTTCTTAAAGACAAGGACGCATTTGAGAAATCTCAACAGATTATTTTGGATGAGGTCATCGGCATCACAGGCTCGCTTACAAATGATGGCGGGCTGTTGATCGCAAACAATATCATATGGCCCGAAGCACCTGCAAAGAACAACAAGCACCAGAAAACAGGAGAACCGACTTACGCCGTCCTGATTTCAGATGTGCACATAGGCAGCAATATGTTTTTAGAGGAGACGTGGTCCAGGTTCATAAGCTGGATAAACGGCGATGTCGGCAATGACCAACAACAAACGCTTGCAGAGCGCGTTAAATACCTGGTGATTGCCGGTGATCTGGTGGACGGCATTGGCATCTATCCAAATCAAGAGAGGGAGCTCGCCATCCTGGATATTTATGAGCAGTACCGACTCGCCGCCGAACATCTAGCGGGCGTGCCATCGCGTATCAGGGTCATCATCGCTCCAGGAAATCACGATGCGGTCCGCCAGGCAGAGCCGCAGCCAGCACTTCCTAAACAAATAACGTCTATGTTTAAATCCTCCAATACGACCTTCGTGGGCAACCCCTCGCTAATCGAATTGAATGGCACCCGCATCCTCGTCTATCACGGACGCGCCCTGGACGATTTTGTTGCAACGCTGCCAGGGCTATCATACAAGGCGCCAGAGGTGGCCATGGTTGAAATGCTCAAAAGGAGACATCTATCTCCGATATATGGTGGTCGCGTCTCCATAGCCCCTGAGAAGCGAGACCATTTTGTGATCGACATCGTACCAGACGTGCTGCACTGCGGACATGTGCACACCATGGGACTGTCGAAATATCGGGGCGTCACGTTGGTAAACTCTGGCACATGGCAAGCACAGACCGAGTTCCAGAAGCGCATGAATTTAGAGCCAGTTCCAGGATGCGCACCCATTGTCAATTTGAATACGCTGGAGACGTCTGTTTTGAAGTTTTATACGTAGACCACAGCATCATCGAATAGGCCGTTTAGTCACGCGCAGATCTTTATGAGATCGGCTACCAATCACAGCAAATCTTATCTGGCATGATTGAGTCGTTAAATTTAAATAACAAGCGTTAATTAAAATTAACACGTGTTAAGAAAAAATAACACTTGGAAGATCCTGGAGTTGTTCCTCCAAAATCCTGAGAAGAGATTCCACATCAGAGAAATTGCCAGGTTGGTGCCCCTGTCACCACCCTCGGTATCGAAAATAGTTGCAGAGCTAAAGAAAGATGGACTGCTGGAATCAAAAAAGGAAAAAATGGTTGAAGACGTGTCGGCTTCTAAGACGGAGAACTTTGTCTGGCTTAAGAGAACTTACAATCTTCACTCCCTCTATGAAAGTGGCCTGGTCGATTTCCTGAGAAAAGAATACCAAGAGCCAGAGACGATCATACTTTTCGGTAGCTACTCTATGGGAGAGGATACGAGCAAAAGTGATATCGATATAGGAATCGTGACAGATGAAGCCAAGGAGCTCGATCTCCAAAAGTTTGAACGCATTCTGAGAAGAAAAATAAACGTCCATGAGATTCAACTGAAAAAATGCGAGAAGGAATTTTTGAATAACATCGTAAACGGAATAGTCCTCTACGGGTGCTTGAAGGTGTTCTGATGCTGCAAGAGTTTCAATATTACCTAAACGAAAATCTAGTAGCCAAAAAGCATCCTAATAAAGAAGAAGCCAAGTCACTGATGAATAAAGCGATACAACGCTTGAGATATGTGAAAGAACAGGAAATTACCGAGCTCAATGCCATCATTTATCTTTGAGGATATCTACGAGTCCCTAAGAGAGGCATCCCAAGCTCTGATGTCCCTGAGAGGCTACAAACCATACTCCCATGAGGCACTGATAGCTTTTCTGAAAAAGTTCTATAACTTTCCTGAAGCAGACACATCCTCTTTTGATAGATATAGGAAGCTAAGGAACAGATGTGTATACGGTGCCTTCTTCATTTCTATATCTAAATGTAGAGAGGCATTGGTGTTTTTGGAAAGATTCTTGCCTAAAATTAGGGAGAAGTTTGAAAGAGAGAGCGTATAGGAAACATCTCACTCTAACAATCACCAACTTGATTGATAGAATTATCTTAATCACTATGGAGACAAGAGCAACTTAGTTTTTGCAGTAGATTTTATACTGGGTTTTTGGATTTTGAGTAAATCAGTAACCTCACCTTAAGAAAGTATACCAACCATCTGTTTACACTATTTTAGCATCGCAACCCAATCACAACATATTTCAAATCAGCCAACCAATACTAAAGAGCATGAACGTAAGCACAAGTGAGCGCATCGCATCTTATTTTAGCTCACTGGAAAGCGGGCTGGAGCAGGCGATGTGGATAGCTCAGAGGGCCAGAGAGGCGGGCGCAGACCCAGCGCCGCATCCAGAGATTCCTCCAGCCAAAGACCTGGCGGACCGGGTTGAGGCCCTGGTTGAGATATCGGGCGTAGCGCAGAGGATCAGGGAACTGGAGCCAAAAATGTCCAGAGAAGAGGCCGCATTTCAGATTGGTCTGGACTTTGTGAACGGGCGCATCGGCACGTTCAAATCAAAAATTGATGTGGCGGAGGGCGCAATCAGAACTGCGGTTGCAATACTTACTGAGGGAGTGGTAGCAGCGCCCATCGAGGGAATCGCTCGAGTGGGGCTGGGCAAAAATGATGATGGCACGGATTATGTGAGGATATACTATGCAGGACCGATTAGGAGCGCAGGAGGGACCGCTCAAACGATATCGGTTCTTGTCGCCGATTACGTGAGACGAAAAATGGGTATCGGCGCCTACAAACCACGAAAGGACGAGGTCGAGCGCTATGTTGAAGAGGTTTTGCTTTACGAAAAAGTGGCAAATCTTCAGTACACCCCCGCCGAGAAGGAGATTCGGCTAATCGTCGAAAACTGTCCCATTTGTATAGACGGCGAACCCACGGAGGAAGCGGAAGTCTCAGGATATAGAGACCTGGACCGAATTGAGACCAACAGGGTCAGGGGCGGAATGGCACTGGTGCTCGCCGAAGGTCTCGCATTAAAGGCGCCAAAGATCAAGAAGTACGTGTCCCAATTGGGTCTTGATGGCTGGGAATGGTTGGATGATCTTACAAAAAGCATAAAAAGTACTGAGACCGGGGAACGGAAAGACGAAACAATGAAGCCGAAGGGGCGGTTTCTGGACGATATCATAGCAGGGAGGCCCGTGTTTTCACACCCCTCTCGGCCAGGTGGATTTCGATTACGATACGGACGATCGCGTAATTCCGGTTTTGCCACAGCAGGCATACATCCAGCCACGATGATATTATTTGATGACTTCATCGCCACCGGCACACAGATGAAGATTGAGGGACCTGGAAAGGCAGCAGGCATGTTGCCAGTAGACTCTATAGAGGGGCCGACGGTTCGATTGATCAACGGGGACGTTCTGCAAATCAATTCAGTGGAGCAGGCACATGAACTCCGCCCAAACGTTTCAAAGATAATAGATGTGGGGGAGATATTGATCAATTATGGAGATTTTTTGGAGAACGGCCGCCCCCTCGTTCCGGCATCATATTGTTATGAGTGGTGGATACAAGAACTCGGGGCAAAAACCACCACGCCGGAAGATTTGAGGGACATGTCCCCGGAAACAGCGTTCGAGTTATCGGAAAAATTTGGCATACCACTGCATCCCAAATACACATATCTCTGGCACGACGTCTCCATCCAAGAACTGGAATTGCTGGTGAGCTATATCTCAGAGAAAGGAAGACACGACGGGGCTCTCACAATCCCCCAGGATGCGAAGATAAAGGAACTTCTGGAAACGCTGTTAATTCCGCACAAAGTTCGTGAAGGTAATATAATAATCGAGCAGCCATATCCACTCATCAAATGTCTCGGTCTGACGCCCGAGCTGAACAGGTTGCACCCATCGCCACTGGACGCAAAAACGACTGTAAATGCAGTTTCAATACTGAGCGGCGTGCAGATTATGGAGCGCGCACCGTTCAGAATCGGCGGTAGAATGGGCCGTCCGGAGAAGTCAAAAAGACGGGAAATGCGCCCCTCGGTACACGTCTTATTCCCAATAGGCCATGCTGGGGGCAGAATTCGGTCGCTCCAGGATGCGGCAAACCATTCAAAATCACTTAACGACAAAATCGGCGAGATTGAGGTAGAATTAGGGGTCAGAAAATGCCACAATTGTAACAAAACCACGTTCAAGACCAGATGTGAGTGTGGGGAATTTACACAACCAACTATGTTTTGTCCACGTTGCAACATATCTACTGGAGACGGAGAAACATGCCCGCGCTGCAATAAAGACACTACCAGCATTCGATTGCAGACAATCGACCTCAAAACACTTTATTCTCAATCATTGAAACGATTGGGCGAACGTGACAATCCCAACGTATTCAAAGGCGTGCTCGGGTTGATATCCAAGAATAAGACGCCAGAGCCATTGGAAAAGGGCATACTCAGGGCAAAACACGACGTATCCGTATTCAAGGATGGGACCGTTAGATATGACCTGACAGACCTCCCCCTCACCCACTTTAAACCAAGGGAGATTGGCGTGCCCATAGAAAAGCTCAAAGAGCTTGGATATGACGTCGACCGCCATGGTAGCCCCCTCATCGATGAAAACCAGATGATAGAACTCAAACCACAAGACCTAATACTCTCCAAGGATGCTGCCAGGTATTTACTGCGCGCCGCCAACTTCGTGGACGACCTACTGGTAAAATATTATGGGGCGGGGCCATATTATCGCGCCAGCTCAACAGAGGACCTGGTCGGACACCTCGTCATAGGGCTTGCCCCACATACCAGTGCAGGAGTGCTTGGCAGAATGCTCGGATTTAGCGATGCATCTGCCGGGTATGCGCACCCATTCTTCCATGCAGCGAAGCGCCGTAACTGCGATGGCGACGAGGACTGCGTTATGCTGCTCATGGACGGGTTGCTCAACTTTTCCCGTTCATACTTGCCTGACAAGCGCGGCGGCAAGATGGACGCGCCGCTCGTGCTCACGACGAGGATAGACCCCAACGAGATCGATAGCGAGGCACATAACATCGATGTGGTTGGCCAATATCCATTGGAATTTTACGAAGCGACCCGCAAATACGCAGACCCAAAGGACATGGCATCCAAGATGGATTTAATCGGCGCAAGACTCGGCACACCAGCACAGTATGAGGGATTCGACTTCACACACGATACGTCCAACATAGCGGCCGGTCCAGCCAACAGTGCCTACAAGACCCTTGACACGATGGGGGATAAACTGGAGGCACAACTAATCCTGGCAAAAAAAATCAGGGCGGTGGATGCCAGAGATGTGGCAGAACGCGTCATCAGCTCGCACTTTCTACCGGATTTGATAGGTAACCTACGCGCATTCTCGAAACAAAAAGTGCGATGCGTCAAATGCAATAAAAAATTCAGGCGCCCCCCGCTCAGTGGTACCTGCTCGAAATGCGGTGGACGGATAATTCTGACGGTGCACGAAGGGGCGGTTAAAAAATATCTGGACGTCTCGCATAAAATCGCGATGGAGTATGACGTCTCAGATTATACAAAGCAACGATTGAAGTTAATCGATCTCGAAATCCAATCCCTCTTCAAAAGCGACAAGTCAAAGCAAATGGGCATAGTGGATTTTATGTAATCATTTGCTTAGGCCGATCGCCTCTTTTATCGACCCCGTCTTCTTGTAATCAAGGCGGATCGCGTATAGGAGGGACAATGCTCCAAGTACAATCAGGAACAGTCCAACGCCCATTATCATCATCGTGACCATCGACTGGCTCACAAAGAACACAATGCCACACAACACTCCGACCGACCCAAGCGCCAGCGCCAGATAGTAGAGTTTTAGCTCATCTTCGATATCAAATCCCATGATTTTCATTAGACCACCTAAAAGATTATCTGATTGTTCTGTTATATGTCTTTTTCTTATTTATCGGCTTTGTACATAAAGTCCCTTTTTCGAAGGACTTATTGTGCAGATGTTGGACTTTTTGTGCAACATATTATGTACGTACCCTCTCCATCAAATCCTTGTCCAATAGAATAAAATCGTCACAGACATCTTGAAGGTGACGAGATTTTCCAGTTGCAAAGTACGCATGCTCAATATGTTTACCAAAAGTTGATTTTGCAAACTCAACTGCCGGGGCAAAATCACCATCTCCAGACACTAAAATGCCAACATCATATACATTGTTAACAGCGAATCTTGCCATATCAACGGCGATTTGGATGTCAACACCTTTTTCGATAAAGGTGTTTCCACGTGGTACTAATCGACCCAATTTCAATTCAGTGTATGGTGTCCTTTTCACTGCATTAAAAAATCTTTGTTGATCTTTGTAACGCTTGCTACTATCTTGTTTATGTGGGGCGTTATAATAGTAAACTCTTATTAACTCACGTTTTGGTTTTAATTTTGCAAGTTTTAAACCGAATTTGTAAAAATCAATATCAGTAAAACCCACATTATGTTTCAATCCATGATAGAAATTGTTACCATCTACGAAAACATATACCCGCTTCATCCAATACTCACACATCCGACAATATAAATTAAGAGTACGGAGGGTTAATAATTTTTAACCCTCCGGTGTTAATATACCTATCCTTATTAGATAAGAATAGGGAGTTTATACGCAAATAACCTATATGTCTTAACTATATAAATATTTTCCATAGGAAATGGCTTTGCACATGCTTCCGCAAACTCGCGACGATCGCCTGTCCGAGGGAAATCCCCCCATCACCATTCGGTATCCTGTCGTGCATGATAAATCCGAAACCACGTTCTTCTACCAGCTCCCATATCCTTCTGGTAATATGTGCATTATATGAAACGCCGCCGCTGATTCCGACCGTCTCTATGTTTTGCTTTTTGGCGACGTCTATGGCGAGCTCGGCAAGACCGGTTGCAATGGCGTCTTCTGTGGAAAATGCGAGGTCTGATTTTGAGTAAGTGCCCAGGCCATCATATACACTCAATAGGACCTGCGTTGTATCTAACACCCTTCTGCTATCTTCTGTTTTGAACCTTATCGGGATATCGAGCACGTCCTTTCCACCTCTGGCAGCACTCTCCAGTTTCATCGCCGGCTCACCTTCGTAACTCCTGTAATATGTTATGCCCAGGAGCGCGGAGACCGCATCTAAGACACGCCCCGTGCTCGTCGTGCGCATGACGTTGACATCCTGCCTCAACTGCTCGATGATGATCTGTTTTTCTTTTTCATGTTTGAATCGCAGTTTTACCTTTGCGAGCTCATCGTCGCTCAGGACCTTGTTGAGTATTCCCAGAGCCATGCGTGATGGATAATGTGCGGCGAGGTCGCCGCCAGGCATTGGCTGGGTTTCAAGGCTCGCACATCGCGTAAAATCACCGTAGCCTGCCACTATTATCTCCCCTCCCCAGATGGTGCCATCTGGACCATAGCCAACACCGTCGACGGCGATGCCCACGATTTCGGAGTCTATGGACAATCCATTATCTATCATAAGTGAGACGAGATGTGCGTGATGATGCTGCACTTTTACGCTCTTTGCATTCTCCATGGCATAACGGGTCGTATTGAACAGGGGATGAAGGTCGCAACCATATATGTCTGGCGATATGCGAGTCAATCGTTTTAGGTGCTCCACCACCTCGTTGTGGTATTGAAGCGTCTCTATCTCTCTCGTGTTTCCGACGTACTGGGACAGGTATGCCCAATCGTCATGTACGATGCTTATGGTGACATCCCACTCTGCGCCAACGCCAAGCGCATCCTTCTCCAGGACGAAGGGCAGAACGATTGGTTCCGGGACATAGCCGCGTGACCTTCTGATGAATTTTGTTCTGCCACAGACGACCCTCGCGACAGTGTCATCGGCCCGATTCGCTATCCTTCTGTTGTGGAGCAGATAATAATCCACGATTCCGTTCAGCTTCTCAAAAGCCACTGCATTGTCCTTTACCATCGGTCTTCTTGGCAGGTTTGCGCTGGTCATCACACACGTCGGCTCTTTGAGTGCTCTGAACAACAGATGATGTAAGCCAGTATAAGGCAACATCACGCCGATGTTGTGCAGTCCAGGCGCGACGAGTTCTGAAAAATAATATTCACCGCTCTTATCCAATACGACCATCGGCCGTCTGTAACTGGTCAGAACCTGCTCTTCGGTCTGGTTGACCAGGGCAAACCCCTTTGCCGTGTGCAAATCCCTCGCCATCACTGCGAATGGTTGTTCATCTCTTCCCAATCTCTTTCGCAATCTTAACAGGGGGGCATCATCGGTGACCTTTACTGCTATGTGGATTCCGCCAACTCCTTTGATAGCGATGACCCCCCCTTCATCGAGAAGCTCTGCCGTTCTGACGATCGCATCACTCCTGTCGCTTTCTATGACCAACGCCCCTGCATCATCGTACAACATCGTTTTCGGTCCGCAATCGCTACAGCAAGTCGGTTGCGCATGATACCTTCTATCCATCGGCGAGGCATATTCTTCGCTGCACAATTTACAAAGCGGAAAGTCCACCATAGTCGTATTCTGCCTGTCATAGGGCAGATGGGAGACCATCGTGTACCTGGGGCCACAGTTGGTACAGACCGTGAATGGATGGTGGTATCTGCGGTCATTCAAATCTAACATCTCACCGAGACACTCATCGCAGATGTGGACATCTGGAGGAATTATCGAGGACTCGATTCTATTGCTCTTTTCACTCTCTCTTATCGTAAAATCGCTAAAATTTATTTTGGGCGCAGTTTTAATCTCAATCCTATCTATTCTGGAAAGTGGCGGCTTTTTCGTTTTCAGGTCGTGTAGGAATATCTCCATTTGCTCCTCATCTCCCTCTATAAGGACCTCGACACCATTTCCGAAATTGAGAACATATCCTTTCAATCCGCATTCGTGAGCGAGTCGGTATACAAATGGACGAAATCCGACGCCCTGGACGATTCCATAAATGTGGAGCCTTTTACATCCCATATCCATCGACCATATTATTTTATAAGTAATAAGCCAATATGTTGATAAATTGGCAGGAAATAAACCTGCTGGGTGAGGTTATGCGATGTGTATTGCAATACCTGGTAAAATAATAGAGATAGGTGCCGACAAAAAAGTAGCTACCGTCGACTTCGGCGGAGTTAAGCAAGAGGTGCGATTGGACCTTCTTGGTGAGCTGGACGGCGACCATATCGGTAACTATGTGCTGGTGCACGTCGGATATGCCATTCAACTCATGACTCAACAGGAAGCGGAGGAAACCCTGAAGGTATTCTACGAATATGCAGATGCGATGGAAAAAGAGCTTCGGGGGAAGTCAACATGAGCCTGGAATTTAGGGATAGGGCTCTTGGAAAAAAGGTCGTCAGGTTGATTCATTCGTTGATGTTAGATGAAGCCGTAAGAATAATGCATGTTTGCGGGACGCACGAGCAAACGATCACAAAGCACGGGCTGCGGGCACTTCTCCCCCCCAACTTGGAATTATTGAGCGGACCGGGATGTCCTGTCTGCGTCACCTCTGCAAAGGACATCGATGAGGCGATTTTTCTCGCAAAAAGCGGTGCAACATTGGTCACCTATGGCGACATGATGCGCGTCCCAGGCTCCGACATGAGTCTGGCAGAGGCAAAAGCCGATGGCGCAGATGTAAAGGTTGCATACAGCGTAAACGATGCGGTGCGGATGGCATCCAACACGAAGAACGACGTCGTCTTTTTTGGGATCGGATTTGAGACCACTGCGCCGTCGAATGCCGCTACCATCTTTAATAAGCCGCCGGAAAACTTTAGCATCTTGAGCTCTCACAAACTGGTCCCGCCTGCCATGGATGCGCTTGTAGGCGATGGCGATGTGAATTTTGATGGAGTCATAGCTCCGGGGCATGTCTCGACGATCATCGGAACCAGACCATATGAGCGATTTGCCGAAATGGGAATGCCTGTCATAGTTACGGGATTCGAACCATTGGACATCCTTTTTGCCATTTTGATGACGTTGAAACAGATGAGAAAAGGGCAGTCAAAGGTGGAAAACGAATATGCGCGGGTGGTGACCGAGCAAGGAAATCTAAGGGCTCAGAAGCTCATGAACAGGGTGTTTGACGTGACGGATGCATACTGGCGTGGCATAGGGGAAATCGCAAATTCTGGGCTGGCAATAAAATCGGAGTTCTGCCAGTTTGATGCGAGGGAGAAATACGACATCGACGTTGGCGAGGTGCAGGATTTGCCTCCTGGCTGTAGTTGCGGACTTATATTGACTGCCAAGGCCACACCAGAGGAATGCGAGTTATTCGGAAAGGCGTGCACCCCAGAGAAGCCATATGGGCCATGCATGGTGGGGATAGAGGGAACCTGTCATAATTGGTGGAAATACGGACGTTACGGTGTGGAGTAAGAATGCACGAATATGGTGTGGCAATGGAAGTATACAAAGCCGTGATGGATGCGGCATCGAAGAACGATGCCATCAGAGTGATATCAATATACTTGGAGTTGGGTGAACTGACCCACATAAATTCAGAGCAGTTGAGTTTTTGTTTTGAAATTATCGCCAAGGAGAGTCTGGCAGAGGGTGCGGACTTAAATATCATGCAAATCCCCCCAACGATAAAATGCAAGTGCGGATATGAAGGCGTTTTAGATTCTCACAATTCTTCGAACTGTGACGATACAAAACAATACCGCGCGCTATCTGACTTAGCGCTAAGCATAGTCTGTCCAGAATGCGAGAACTCCCTGCCGGGGTTGATATCTGGCAGAGAGATAAACGTTAGAGACATCAAAATAGAGGTGGGGGAAAATGCATGACATTCGCGTAGAAGTTGGATATGATGTCTTGCAGGCAAATGAGGCGCTTGCGGAGAAAAATCGCAGATTATTGGATGGTTTCGGCGTCACTGGCTTTAACATCATGGGTGCGATTGGCTCTGGCAAGACGACGCTGATAGAATTGGCGATTGAGAGTCTTGGCGATAAATATGGAATAGGGGCGATAGCAGGGGACATCGTCGCAGACATCGACGCCGACCGCTTTAAGTCGCATGGCACTCCCACAGTCTCCCTGAACACGGGGAAGGAATGTCATCTGGATGCCAATCTGGTCGAACATGCCATTGGACAGCTGCCATTGGATGACATGGATATTTTGTTCATCGAAAACGTCGGAAATCTGGTGTGCCCAACGGATTATTCGCTTGGAGAACATCACCGTGTCGTCGTCGTCAGCGTCAGCGAGGGCGATGACATAGTGGAGAAACATCCGATGATATTCAGGACATGTGGCCTGGCGATTGTAAACAAAGTGGACATCGCAGAGGCAGTGGATGCCGATGCAGGTAAGATGATCGATGATGCACTCAGGAACAATCCGCGGATTAAGGCACTGAAGACGAGCAAGACCACGGGCGAAGGCATTGACGATTGGATCAAATTCATTGAGGTGAACGTGAATGCCCGCAGGTAAAGCAACCGAAAAAAACGTAACTCTCGCGCACGGTGCCGGCGGAGAACTCATGCAAAAGTTAATTAGCGAAATTATCGTCAAGAACGTGTCCAACAACCGCGCCGGCAGCGTCGGCCTGCTCGACCTTGATGACGGCGCGACGATATCGATTGGAGGCTCCGAGATCGTATTTACTACCGATAGTTATGTTATCAAGCCGCTGTTTTTTCCTGGCGGAAACATCGGAAAAGTTGCTGCCGCAGGGACCATAAACGATTTAGCGGTCATGGGCGCCCGCCCCATCGCATTGTCAAGCAGCATCATCATGGAAGAGGGGTTTCCGCTTGACGACCTGGAAAAGATAGTTAAGTCCATGGATGAAGTGGTCGGAGAGGTCGGAGCAGCAATAATCACTGGTGACACCAAGGTGATGGAAAGGGGGGCGTTGGACGGCCTGGTAATCAACACAGCAGGTATCGGCGTTGCAAACGAGTTGATACGCGACTCTGGTTTGAATGTCGGTGACAAAATCATCGTCACAGGAACGATAGGAGACCATGGCACATCGCTTTTATCGTTCAGGGAGGGATTCAGTTTTGAGACCGAGCTCGAATCCGATACCGCGCCATTGTGGGATGTGATCAAGGCGGCACTGGATGTGGGCGGAATTACCGCGATGAAGGACCCCACCAGGGGCGGGCTGACATCCGCGCTAAACGAAATGGCAAGAAAAAGCGGCGTTGGAATATCTATCGAAGAAGAGCAAGTCCCTCTGAAGGAAGGGGTCAAAGCAGCGTCAGAGATGCTCGGGATCGACCCGCTGGAGGTGGCAAATGAGGGCAAGGCGATCATTTGCGTGCGGCCAGAGAGTGCCAAAGCAGTTCTTGTTGCCATACGTGGGACGGCATATGGGAAGGATGCGCAGATAATTGGAGAAGCAATCGAAGGGCACAAGGGAAAAGTCGTTTTAGAAACCGCACTTGGGGGAAAGAGGTATATTGAAACGCCTTTAGGGGACCCAGTTCCGAGGGTGTGTTGAGGTGTTTTTTTGAGGGTCGTCGTTTTGTGCTGTGGAAATATCTTGGCTGCCGACGACGGTTTTGGCATCCATGTTTTAGAGGAACTAGAGGTCGGTCCAGAGTTTAGCCTGGATTACAAATAACCCCACAAGCCCCCCTATTTATTTTTTTGGGGGTTTAACTTTTCTCTCCATCACAAGCGTCAGAACATCTTCGTCTCTCAGGGTATGCTCAAGGCCAACCCTCTGCCCCCTGTGTTTCACGGATCTGCCCCATACTTGCGCATATCTAAACTTTCTCTTAAAATCTCTGTGAACGCGATCGCAGACATCACTGACACTTGACCCCTTCATGAGTATCATGGGCGCTTGATTCACGCCCTCGCCCCGTGGCTTCATATAGATGCGGATAAACCCTAACTTCTCAAAAATAGCATCCTTGAGGTCATCAAGACCCGACCCATGTTCTGCAGAGATCAAAATCGCATCATTTGGTATCGGCAAGTCTTCAAGGGCATTATCCCCAAATGAAATCAAGTCCAGCTTGTTCAACACCTGCAGAGCAGGCACATATTTTCTGGTGCCAAGAATTATATCGATGAATTGATCTATCGTTATGTTTTCACGGATAAGCACATCTGCATTATGAATTTTAAAATCATTCAAGATCGAGCGCATCGCCATCTCATCGATTTCGCATTCGGTCGTTCTATTAATGATAATGCCGCCTGTGGCTTTTCTACGAATCGTAACATTGGGGGGCAATTCGTTGATGCGCACCCCAGCGCCAAATAATTCTTTTTTAAGCACGTTTAGGTGCTCCAGGTGGAATATATCGGTCATCAGCAATAGGAGGTCTGCACTTCGTATGACAGACAGCACCTCTTTTCCGTGCCCTTTACCCGCAGCAGCACCCTCTATTAAACCAGGGACGTCGAGCAATTGTATATGTGCTCCCCTATGAACGAGAGAGCCTGGGATGACACCTATAGTGGTAAAATCATAGTCGGCAACTTGAGACTGCGCACTGGTGAGTTTATTGAGCAGTGTGGATTTTCCGACAGAAGGAAAACCGACCAGGATGACGGTTGCATCGCCAGATTTCTTAACCGAATATCCCCCTCCACCCCTCCGTTTCCTGGTGGATTGAACGTCTTCTTTCAACCTGGCCAATTTCGCCTTCAGTCTGCCGATATGGACCTGGGTCGCCTTATTGTAAGGGGTTCTCCGAATCTCGTCCTCTATGGCTTTGATGTCATCTTCAATGCCCATGTACATCCACCATCTTTGGCCCAACCCGTTTAGCCTTGTTGTCTGACGCCGGTATTGATGAGGATGCGCTTCCTTGTATTGCTTTTTTTATTCCATACTTCAACTAGATATATGTCAGGATATTTGGACACGATATGCTCCATCCAGACATTAAAAAGCGCGTTATGTTCAGGTAGATGGTCCGACCCTCTTTGAACCCTCAGTTTGTTGATGTGGTGCATTAAATCGACCATGGACATGCGTGCAACTCTTGATTTGTGCCCGATATTATCGTTCCACCACCCAGGCAATTCCTTTTCCATGGCGTCGATAAACCCCCCAGGGGGCAATTTTCTTTTAAAGTCATCAACAACGTAGAAATGACAATCGTCTTCATTTTCCTCGTCGATACCAAAGTAGCATTTCGCTGCAAATAACGCCAAATCACGGTCGCTCATATCATTCATATTTGTTATAATTAAAGGATTTCTTGATACATAAAAGTATAAGTGCGTCCCCTTTAAAATAACGTTCACACCAATGCTTGAATCCATTCGTTAAGCAGGGCACAGTATTCAGGTCGACATTCCTCGGTACAGCCACAGCACGGTGTAATCATGCCTCCTGCCATCAGCAACTCGAATTTTGCATCTTGAGGTCTCCTGAAATCCTTTACCGACCTGCCACCTGCCTGGACGATTCTCTCAATAGTTATCGGGCTAAGTCCCCTCTCCTCCGCCAACTCTTCTATTGACCTGTCCTTAAGCAAATCAAAAGAAAACCACTTCGGGATTTTTCTGGCTTTCATGACCCTCGATATTTTTTTCCTGATGCTTGCCCACGACCTATTTTGGAACAATTTTAGTAATTCGTCTTTTGATGATGAAATATGCTTTCTAAGCAGGTTGATTTCATCATCAGTCCAGCATTTCATATCATCTCACTCGTTGATAGGGTTTATGAAAATTATATTATTTCCACGTATAATCACCGAACCCAGCGCCCTTGATTTTTCGCCATCGAGTAATTCGACTGTATTCACCACGTGAAGGTTCAAATAATCGTCCGCGCTCTTCAGCATGCCCTCGAGAACGTATTTTTTGCCCTTCATCTCGATCCGAATTTTGGAACCGACCAACTCTTGAACCTTCTTATTTGGAAACAAAGTAAAACTCCCTCTTCTTTTATGCGCCCTCTGTATCTATAATTTGCCATCTTGATAATCTAACTTCTTCTCCATATTATATCATATTTCGAACATTGCTTCAGATAGCCCAGCACGGATTCGAACCGTGGTCACAAGGTGTCTCCCACAACCTGTAAACAGGTTGATCATTTGACCCGTTTCCGCTTTCGCTTCAACGGGTCGATATGTTCCAACTGCAAAGGGTTGCTCATTTTGACGACCTACCTTTCTATTTCATTGCATTCGATAGGTCATGGTCTTTTTATGTAATTTGATGGTGCTACTGAGCTCGCAAAGCGAGCGAATGTAGCACATTTTTGATCAAACTTTTATGTAAAAGTTTGGTCCAGAGCCTTGTATGATTGACCGCTACACCACCGGGCTAATATCATCTATACCGAAAGGTACTCATATATATACATTCTTCTGGCGATAAATCCATCTTTTGTGATGGCTTCTCGGTCAATTTGATCGGAGCACCCCGTATTAGCACCATGGGAACCTGTTCGTCAGCTTCCCCCATCAAGAGCTGCGCCGCAGAAGCCAAATCATCAGCTATCGCCCTGAACGTCATCTGCAATCTCCTCCCGAATATGTCTTTCTTTCCCCTGAGGTCCTCTACCGCCTCCATCCCAGCGGTTGCCAGTGCAACTCCAATAACACCTTTTTTAAGTGGAATAGTTCTGCTGTCGGCAATTATCGTGCCAACTCTCTTACCGGTCCTTTTCTTGATACTCCTCCTGATACGTTCCGCCTCTCTGAAAGGATGCACAGGCAGCAGGACGACATGACCCTCTGGGGCGTTGGAGACATCCACGCCCGCATTGACGGTAAACCACCCATCCTTGACCGTCAGCAATATCTTTTCCATGCCTCCACATATCTCATCTGCTTCCTGAAGAATGACCTCGACGACGGCCGGGTCCATCTTATAAATCTCTGCCATCCCCATCGCAGCATTGGAGGGGGAAATCTGGTCCAACCTCTGCAGCCTGCCCTGGGCAGTGGCGACCACCGACTCCGCAATGACCAGGACATCTCCGTCCTCGATGTCCAGCTTTTCCCTTGTCAGCACGCTCATCAATATCTCGACGAGATCGTGTCCAGGTTCAATCAAAGGCGTTTTAATGGGATATAAAATCATTTTCTGTCCCAGGAGCTATCACCTATTATCGTTCTTTTGCAATGCCAAAGCATCTTGAATCAACTCTCCGATCATGGGTAAATTAAGCGACTGCATTCTCAGCTTGTGGACCAAACTTTTGATCTGCGCCACCGTGCCGAGAAGCAACACGTCTGCCACTTCTATCTCGCCAGATATCGCCCCCCTGTGAATGGCAGCGTCCCCCCCTCTTGCGAGCATTTCCTGTTTAATAACAAGAGCCTCCGGCGCTGTCACGTTTTTGATGAACATGGACATGGAGACCGTCTTGTCCTTCATTATTTTTATACCAGTATCGGTCACGTTGATGGACTTCATCAAATCTATCGAATCTTCTGGCTTCTTTATGCAATCGATTATGATAACTTGGCGACCATCTTTTTCCACTGTGATAGGTCTGCTCCGCACCGTCTCTGCCATCTTAATAGTATCTATCGTTTCTTTTACGTCGTGCGTCCGAACTATATGTGCACCTTTATATACGGCAATGGCAGTGCATGTTAGGGTACCCGCCAACCGATCAGATGGGCTTGGCTTACCTAAAACACCACCGATAAAGGATTTACGCGACACTGCTACCAAAACGGGTCTGCCAAGGACTTTAAATCGTTCAAAATTATCTAACAGCGCCAGGTCACATTCATGCGTCTTCTCGGGGACCCACCTGCCTATGCCCGGGTCGATGACGATATCAGTTATTCCGCCGTTCTCTGCCATACAGATGCTCTCGACCAACGCGGCCTTGGTTTCTGAGAACGTGAGACAGTCACCTGGCACCTTTTTGGTCGCCATTAGTATTACCGGCGCATCGAAGTCTGACGCCGTCTTCACCATATCCTGGTCGTTTTTTAGTCCACTGATGTCGTTGATGACATTGGCGCCCATACTCAGGGATTTTTTTGCGATGCTTGCATACTGCGTATCGATCGAGATGGGCACATCGACTACGTCTAAAACGCTTTTTAGCGCTGGCAACAGGCGCCCCACCTCTTCTTGCACAGAAATCGGTTTCACGCCAGGGGCGGTGGACCTCGCCCCGATGTCAAGTATGTCAGCACCCTCTTCGACCATCATGGATGCCCTCTCTGCAACTTGATTTCCACTGACTATGGAGCCCTTGTAAAACGACTCCTCGCTGAGGTTTATCACACCCATGACCCTCGTCGGATGAAGGTCGCCAACCTTCATGCCTACTATTTCAGCATCAATTAACGTCATATCGCCTCAGTGCTTAAAGTGCCTTATTCCAGTAAATACCATCGCCATGTCGTGCTCATTTGCCGCCGCGATGACCTCCTCATCTCTGATGGAGCCACCGGGCTGTATGATCGCCGTAACACCTGCCTTTGCCGCTGCGTCTATTCCATCTCTAAATGGGAAAAATGCGTCTGAAGCCAGAACACATCCCTTTTCTCCTGCCTTTTTCACCGCCATCTCGACGGAGTCCACCCTGCTCATCTGCCCTGCGCCGATGCCAGCAGTCCGCTCGTCCTTGATGAGTACTATTGCATTGGATTTTACGTGTTTGGCAACCCTCCATGCAAACGACAAAGACACCATCTCCTCATCAGTGGGCGACCGCTCGGTCACGACTTTCAACACGTCGACGTCCGCCACGTCCATATCCTGCACAAGCAGTCCGCCTACAACCTTTTTCATATCTTTTCCCGCGGTCTTGGTAAGCGCCCCCACCCTCAACAGTCTCAGGTCCTTCTTCTGCTTCAGTATTTTTAGCGATTTTTCATCGTAATCTGAGACGATAACTGCTTCCTTGAAGACCGATGCAATTTCTTTCGCGGTCTCAGCATCGCATTCTCTGTTCAACGCAACTATGCCGCCAAACGCCGACATCGGATCGCACGCATGCGCCTTTTGATATGCCTCTAAAATCGTTTCGCCACATGCGACGCCACATGGATTGGTGTGCTTGACTATCACGGCCGCCGGTTTCTCGAATTCTTTCACCATTTCAAGTGCAGCATCCAGATCAACGATATTGTTGAACGACAACTCTTTTCCATGTAACTGTGTTGCATTGGCTACGCAGGCCCCCTTGAATCCCAAGTCTCTGTAGAATGTCGCCTTTTGATGTGGATTCTCTCCATATCTCAGGTCCTGAACCTTCTCGAAACTCAGATTTAAACGTTCTTTCTCTCTCATACAATCAACTCCCGAGGTACTTATCCATTATTTCCAGCGCACAATATTCTCCGCACATCGTGCATCCTTCCTGAGAATGTATCTCTCGCGCCCTCTCCTCATCCAATGCGAACTTGAACTGCCCTTCCCAATTGCGACCTCGCCGCATCATGGCTAATTTCAAGTCCCTGTCAGAGAGGCCATATTTTATCGTGTCACCGATATGGGCGGCTATGCGAAAGGCGATCACGCCCTCTCTGACGTGTTCCAGGTCTGGCAAGGCCAAATGTTCGGATGGTGTCACGGCGCATAGATAGTCTGCACCCGCTCCACTGGCGAGGCTCGCTCCAACGCATGCGGCGATATGGTCATAGCCCACCGCGACATCGATGGGCAACGGCCCTGCCACGAAAAGCGGTCGATTTCTGGTAACCTCTTTATGGTATTTCACATATTTCTCTATATCCCTTGCCCAAATATGTCCTCCCATTCCTTCGATGATGACCTGGATGCCCGCGTCGTTGGCGCGATCTGCAAGTTCTGTATTTGCCTTTATTTCCTGTAGTTGCGGACCATCCTGCATATCGTGAACGCATCCGCTTCGCATCGCATTTCCAAGCGATAGGACCACGTCATTATCATGTACGATGTCAAGTATGTCGTCAAATCCCTCTTGAAAGGGGTTTTCACTATTATGCTCGAGCATCCAGGCTGCTGTGAACGCCCCCCCTTTGGAGACCATGCCCATCGTGCGCTCTTTTAGCAGCGGCAATGTCTCCAGTACAAATCCTGCATGTATGACAATCGAGCTGACTCCATCCATAACTTGTTTTCGGATCGTTTCGATGATATCCTTCTGTGCCATCTTCTGGAAAGAGCACCTAACAACGGCCTGGTAGATTGGTACCGTCGTAATGGGGACGGAGACTGCTTGTAAGATTTCTCGACGAATGCCATCTATGTCGCCGCCCATCGAAAGATCAGATACGGTGTCTGCCCCGCATTTCACTGCGACCTTCGCCTTCTCAACCTCAAGTGCTGGATCAACTGCCACAGAGGATGTACCGATATTCGCATTGATCTTGGTGCGCAATCCCTTACCGATCCCAACGGAGCGCATGATCACAATCTCGCCATTCGCCACGCGCTCCCGTACAACCTCCTCATCGATACCCTCTGCGAGAGCGACCCTTTTCATCTCTTCTGTAATTCTGCCCTGTGTAGCGCTTTCGATCTGCGTCATCATCGTATTATTCCTTCTTATGGTATGCTATATCTCATATAAATTTGGGATACCACAAACGTTTTTAGCAATAAGATTAAAATAGGTAAATGTAGGTTGATTTATTATGCTGCCAGAATTAGAATTCACTTTTGGAATAATGCCACAACATATTCACCCGATAATCCAGATAATAATTGGCGTTATACTTATCACGATAGGGGCAAACATAACCAAATGGATAGTCAGGGTGTTTGGGATTATCCTGATCATCCTCGGGATTGTGGCTCTGCTATAAGGTATTGCAGGTCATAAGGATTTGCAGATGGTCCCATAGTCAATAACCTATGTTGTAATATTCTTACTCTTGGGCAATCAGGAGGAAGTTGTAGTTCTTGCCGAACCACGATTCACGGGTAGATTTCGTCTTCCATTGGAGTATTGATGCAAGTCTTTAAATATTTTGAAAACTACTATTCAAATGTGAAAACTACTATTCAAAAGCTGACCAAATATCCAGCCGTGCTAAGATTGTTCCTTGGATACCCTAACAGGAATTTCACGCCCCTGGAGATTTCCAGGATAACGAAGATATCTTACACTACCACTTGGAGGTTTATTCACGACTTAGAAAGGGCGGGCATGATTACCATAGAAAAAATAGGCGGGTACAATGTGTGTAGATTAAATCAGAAATCGCCTATCATAGATGAATTGAGGGACTTTGTGGAGTTGGAGCTATCACCTCACGGGTTGGCTATATCCAAGTTTGTCGACCGAGTTAAAAAACTGAAGCATGTGAAAAAAGTCATTCTATTTGGAAGTGTAGCAAAAGGCAAGGAAAAGCTTACGAGTGATGTTGATGTAGCTCTACTCGTAGGCGAGAAGTACCGACTGGAAAAGAAGATCGTAGAGGTAGCCGATGAGATCTTGGGGGAAACAAAAATGAAAATCATACCCATAGTATTGACCCAGAGAGAATTGAAAGAAAACGAGCAATTTGCCTCAGAATTAGCGGAAGGAGTGGTATTGTATGAGGGAGCTAAAAGAGGCTGAATTTTGGCTGGAGAGTGCTAAAAATCTGATGGAATCTGCAAGCCCGGACAGGGAGAGGTACACGGTTGCAGTCGCTCAAGCCATTCACTCGATAATTAGAGCAAATGATGCCCTAACGCTCAAGTTCTTGAAAAGGCGGGCTATGAGACATGACGATGCTGTAAGGCTGTTTCGGGATCTTATCGGTCTTAATAAAATTCCATCTAAATTTGCCGATTTGGGAAGTACGGTCATAATCCCTGCAGTGCAGACAAAATCAAAGGCAGACTATAAAGGGATAGAGGTCAGCAAGGCAGAAGCCGAGAGATGGATTAGAAAAGCCCAGAAGTTTATAGAATGCGCCAAAGAATGCTTGAAGGCGTGATTATGCCTATTATTTATGTCACTGACAGAATTAAGAAGGGGAATGTGATATGGAAGAAAAGCTGAAATTCTTCTTGGATGAAGAAGGTGACGTATTAGATGTTACGATAGGTGAACCTCAGCCAGCGATAAGCGAAGAGATAGGCGATGACGTCATAATTCACAAAAACGACCAAGGCGAAATTGTTGGCTTTACGATACTCAATTTCATAAAAAGATTCAAAAAATTGGGTGTTAGCAGAGAAGTGCCTGTAACTGCTAGATTTGTAACGGCATAATTACCACCACTTTACACTTTCCTTGAACTTCGTCATTCTCTCATCCTTTTCCGGCTTTCTGAAGACGTAGAGATGCTCGTGCACAATCAAAAGAAAATCGTAGTTCCTACCGCGCCATCTTTCGCGCGTGGATTTCGTCTTCCATTGGAGTTTGATGATGTCTTCTCAAGATGAAGTTTGTGCGAAATGATTTATATAAATACTATATTGAGTAAACATCATGCCATCAAAACTACCTGTAGTTATGCCGAAAAAGGCGGTAAAGGTGTTCTCTAAAGTAGGATGGCATGTTGCAAGACAAAAAGGAAGTCATATCCACTTGATAAAGCCTGGAGAGAAGGCGATTCTCACAATACCTTGTCACAAAAAACCATTAAAAAGGGGCGTGTTGAGAACCTTAATAAAAAAAGCAGGATTGACGATAGAAGAATTCGTAGAATTACTTTAATCACGCTTCTACTTCGATCTCTCTTGCAGATGAGATTTTCGTTTCGGTTTTCCCTCTTTCAGCTGCAACCTCTAACCAGCCTTGAATCGCATCTTTTATATTTTCCAAGACCTCCTCTATTGTATCGCCCTGAGAAACACACCCAGGGAGAGCAGGACATTCTATAACGTATCCTTCATCTTCCTCATCTTCCCAGACGATGACCTTGAACTTCATTTTTTCACCTTGTATTGCCCACTCTCAATGTTAGTGTTAATAAATATAAACCTTTCACCACCACCTCATACTCTCCTTGAATTTTGTGATTTTTTCGTCCTGAGCAGGCTTCCTGAAGACGTAGAGATGTTCGTGGGCAATCAAAAGGAAATCGTAGTTCCTACCGCGCCATCTTTCGCGCGTGGATTTCGTCTTCCATTGGAGTTTGATGATGTCTTCTCAAGATGAAGTTTGTGCGAAATTATAAGCATTTCCTATGACTTTTTGCTGATCCAGAGCATAATCGCCTCCTCAATCGCCTTGCTCATGTTACCTTTCTTCATGCCCATACGTTTAAAGACCTCTTCTTTAAAGTCCTGTTCCAAATCATCAGGCAAGACTATGTTAAGCCTTTTCATATAAGACAGACATGCACGTATGCATATAACTACTTTTCGCTATATGCGTAAAATTTATATATGGTGGGTGTATATGTGTATATGTTGATAAGTATGAAAGTTAGAAAAGAGATAGAAAAATTATTTGAGGAGAAGAAGAGAAAACTCGGAGTCGAAGCCGAGCTTGAATTGAGTTTTCTAGAAAATACACCAGTTGTAGGGTATAATGTGTACGGGGAAGCATTCCCACCGGAGAAGAAAGTGGTTTTAGAAGTTTTTGCCCCCGATGCTACAACAGAGGAAATCGAAGAAATCATCTGTCATGAACTAGTTCATTTAAAGTATCCTGAATTAGATGAGGATAGTAAAGAACTTGAGGAGAATGTTTTAAACTGCCTCGATTCAGCCAGAAAAGTTCTGAGGTATACAAAATGAACAAAGAAGCAAGACCCTTTGTAAAATGGGCGGGTGGTAAAGGAAGTCTTTTAAATGAGCTTACAAAGAACCTCCCCGAGTTTAAAAATTATCACGAACCATTCGTTGGAGGTGGGGCTTTATTTTTTCGATTATACAGCATGGGCAAAATAAGAAAAGCATATCTTAACGATTTAAACGAAGAATTGATGAATGCATATCAGGTAATCAAAAGTGATGTGGATAGCTTAATAAATGAACTCCAATCTGGAAACTATCAAAATACAAAAGAAATTTATTACAAAATCAGAGCTGAAGAACTCAAAGATAAAGTAAAGAGAGTTGCTAGGTTTATCTACTTAAACAAAACAGCCTATAATGGGCTTTATCGGGTAAATAAAAAAGGAAAATTCAATGTCCCATTTGGGGGATATGTGAATCCTACAATTTGCGATGAAAAAAATTTGAAGCTCGTAAGCCAAGCTCTTCAAAAAGTTGAATTAGTTAGTGAGGATTTTTCAATGGTTCTGAAACACGCCCAAAAGGTAGATTTGGTTTATTTCGATCCCCCCTATTTCCCGTTGTCAGAAACATCTAATTTTACGAGTTACACCTCGGAAGGATTTACCAAAGAAGACCAAGATAGACTATACGAAGTTTATAAGCACCTCGATTCTGGTGGACGTTTCGTAATGCTAAGTAACTCATATCACCCATATACACAAAAATTATATCAAGAATTTGATCTAGAAATAGTATTTGCTGGAAGGGCGATAAGTTGTAAAGCAGATGGGCGGGGAAAAATAAGAGAATTAATTATCAGAAATTGGAAACCTATCGTCTCCCACCAAAACCAGCTTTAGATAATATTGAGTACAAATCATTTGAGTTTAAAAGTTTATCTACTACTCCTATAAACATAAAAGCATTAGGATTATTAGTCTTTTCTTGTAACATAAGTAACTCCATTAAGTGTGTAAGAAATTCAATATCAAAAAATCCGTGATTATTAAGGTCTTGATAATGTGTAATAAACTGATTATCTCGTGATTTTACCAGATTATTACGTATAGTTTGCATTGTTCTATCTGGTAGAGGAGTTATTTGTTCCCATCGAGCTATCATATTATTCAAAAATTCATTAGTAAGGTTTGAATCACCAAATTTTTTAATTAGAATATCAACCGTCCAATGAATATGTTTTGGCGTTCTTATTTGTGAACGTGGAGTGTTAAAATTCCTAAATTTTATCCATATATCATTTGGGCTTAATTGACCAGGAAAAACGTAAATTTGTAAACCATTTTCAAAATCAATTTCAAGGATGGAAATTATTGGATTTCCATCTCTTGTTATTTGTGTTCTTCCTTGATTATAATTTGGCAAGAATTAACCTCCGATTTTTAAACTTCATCCCTTTGATTGATCCTCTGCGGGCTTATTTAAGCATTTTGATCCGAAAGAGCGCTCTTTTCTCAAAAATCGCCGCGCAGATTGCTTTAAATCGATAAAATCAAAATGCTCTTAACTTCTACCATGGTGGGATTACGGCGGCATTATCAACAAATTGGTAACAACTTTTATGTATATGTGGCGCCACCTGTTCATATAGGCAGCCTGGCAACATACTTAGGAAGTGGGGGTGAGCTAAGTTACAATGGAGAGAAAAGCACTTTTTTACATAGAGGGCAAAGAAGTCCAACATGTTGGTTGTAGGCTTACAGTCACGAGAGAATTAATCTGTGCTGGGTTCACCAAAGGAGGCGCATTTAATTTACCAGATGGTAGGGTAGAAGTTGTGTTGGAAGGAGATGAAAATAAGATTAAGTACATACATAAAGAAATCCGAGAAAACTTAATCGAGTGGCTAAAGCAAAGAGCTATGGATAAGGAAGAGTTCAAAAGACGAATGGGCAATCCTCATCCAAGTCTTACTGTCACTGATTTAGAATTTAAAGAAGATTTGTTGGTTTTGGATGTCGGTCTGTTCAGTCATTCTCTGACTTTTGATCAAATTTACAAAGGTGTTGATGTTTATAAGGAATTGATTGGGGCCATAAAAAATCTTAATGAGACCCTAAAAGAGAAATAAGAAGGATTCGATTTGACGGTATCCATCACGCCAATTCTCTGGCTAACCATCACTTTTAGACACAAAACGTTTACATGTGCTAGAAACAAACTACGGCAGAGGAAACCAAAATGCTGCCCACACTAATACTAATCTTTATCCTGACGCCCATCATAGAGCTATTTTTATTAATCGAACTTGGCAAGCTGATTGGTACGTGGAATATAATCATCATCGTCGTGGTCACAGGGGTTTTGGGCGCCATGCTCGCAAAATCCCAGGGCCTGTCCGTTCTCAGAGACATGCAGATGGACCTGATGCGCGGCATCCTGCCAACAGACAGATTGTTCGATGGCGCACTCGTGCTGATAGGCGGGGTTCTGCTCATCACGCCGGGAGTGCTCACGGATTTACTGGGCTTTGCCCTGCTCATTCCATTGACGCGCAAGTGGATAAAGAAGATACTGAAGGGGTGGCTCAAGCGAAAGATCAGGTATGGCGAGGTACAAATGCACAGATATGAGTGGTAAATTGTTCAAAACTCATATCTCCAGCACATCGTTAGGAAACCTTAAAGTCACAGAACGAACTATATTTAGTGATAAACATGCCTGAAGTTGTGACCATTCCCAGGGCGGAATATGAGTTTTTGAAGAAATGCGAGAAGGTACTCTATGAGGAGTTTAACGAGGAGTTTATAAAAAAGGTAAGCAAAGCGCAGATGCAACTCGAAAAAGGCAAAGGAATTCTGTGCAAAAGTAAGGTAGAAAGAAGCAGATATTTTGAATCTCTCTGATTTGGATGACATATAACTGCAGATTTTCTCCCGAATTCGAAAAAGACCTCCAGAAGATCAAGAAGAAAGACAAGGTTTTGTTTGAGAGAATTTGTAAGAAGATCGAGGAAATTTTAGAAAGTCCAGAAGGTTACAAGCCATTGAGATACAAACTTAAAGGATTGAGAAGGGTTCATATAGGGAGCATTGTAATCATTTTCCAGATAACAGGAGATGTTGTGGAATTTCTTGTTGCTGAACACCACGATAGAGCTTATAAGAGATAGTTTGGGCAAGCACATAATCTCTTCAGTTTGCTCACATGGCTCACGCAGATTCCTTTATTATAACCCGCCGCCCCTCTATCGTTAATCGCCCTTCTGCAAAGAGCTGGACCGCTTCTGGATAGAGTCTTCTCTCCTCAACGAGAATCCGCTCCTTCAGCGTCTCGACGGTGTCATCCCCCATGACTGGAACCGCGCTCTGCAGGATTATCGGTCCGTTATCCACACTCTCGTCCACGAAATGTATGGTGCATCCAGAAACCTTGGCGCCGTGGTCAAGCACCTGCTTCCACGCATTCTTGCCAGGAAAAGCGGGCAAGAGCGATGGGTGGACGTTCATGACCCTGTACGCATTCACGATGGCTGGGCTGAGTATTCGCCTGTAGCCGTCGAGCACGATCAGGTCCACGTCATGCTTCTTGAGATGCTGCATGATCTCCTTCTCGTGCTCCTCTCTGGTCCTGGAGTCCACTGGAATGCACACGTTCTCAAGCCCATGCTCTCTCGCCCATTTTAAGACTGGCGCATCTGGATTTTCAGTGACCAGTATCGAGATACGGGCGTCCAGCGCACCCTTTTTGACCAGTTCCCAAAGGCATTTCAGGTTCCCTCCCCTGTTAGAGGCCAGTACTGCTACGCTTAATTTCTTCATGACAACGCACTCTTTGCTGCAGTTATGGTGTTGCGCATGAGCATCGCAATGGTCATCGGGCCCACTCCCCCTGGGACTGGCGTGATCGCCGATACCTTTCTCTTGACAGCCTCAAAATCGACATCTCCACAGAGTTTGCCATCGATTCGGTTGATGCCAACATCGATGACCACCGCGCCCTCCTTCACCATATCCTCGGTGATAAGCTTCGCCTTACCAGTCGCCGCCACCAGTATGTCCGCCTGTCTGGTGTACTCGCTGAGATTCCTCGTCTTCGAATGACATATGGTGACGGTTGCATGTTTGGCAAGCAGCATCAAAGCTACTGGCTTGCCGACGATGTCGCTCCGCCCCACGATCACGGCATGTTTCCCCTCAATAGATACTCCTGCCTCTTCCAATAATGTCATAATTCCTGCAGGGGTGCATGGAACAAGCGTTCCCATATCGACACCGATCATCAGGTTGCCCATGTTGGTTGGATGGAAGCCGTCCACATCTTTTTTTGGGAATATCGTCTTCAAAATTTTCCGTTCGTTTAGGTGTGACGGGAGGGGGAGTTGCACCAGAATGCCATGAATCTTTGAGGCATCATTCAATTGACGGATAAGTTGAATGACTTCATCCTCTCCGACATCTTCTGGAAACGCATGCTCCTCGTGATAGATTCCTATGCTCTCGCACGCCTTTTTCTTCATAGAGACGTAAATCCGAGACGCCAGTTCGTTTCCTGCCAATATCGTTGCAAGCCCAGGAATTATGTTCTGCTCGCTCTTTAATTGCTCAATCTCACGTTTCATCTCGGCTTGCAATTCTGTTGCGACTTTGCGTCCGTCAATCAGATTCAAGATGTATCCTCTCAGTGGTCTCTCAATCTATGATTCAGATATCCATTCAATACAGTGGAAACCGATTGCACAACCCCTTGACCTCTCTTTTAACCGCATCCTTCTTTGTTTTGTCTCCAATATCTGAAAGAACTCTGCTGACCATATTTGCTATCTTTCTCATCTCCGATTCCTTCATGCCCCTTGTGGTTATAGTCGGTGTACCGATCCGAATTCCGCTGGTGACAAAAGGACTCTGGGTGTCGAATGGGACGGTGTTCTTGTTCACGGTGATGCCCGCTTCACCCAGCGCCGCCTCCGCATCCTTTCCGGTGATACCCTTATTAGTAAGGTCCACCAGCACCAGGTGGCTGTCGGTCCCGCCAGATACTATGGCAAATCCATTGTTTGATAGTGTATCTGCTATCGCCTTTGCATTCTTGACGGTCTGCTTCTGATAATCCACGAATTCCTTTGTCATCGCCAGTTTAAATGTCACCGCTTTGGCGGCGATGACGTGCATAAGGGGACCGCCCTGTATCCCCGGGAATACTATTTTGTCGATAGCTGTGGCAAACTCGCCCTTACAGATGATGAAACCCCCCCTTGCACCGCGCAACGTTTTATGAGTGGTACTCGTCACGAAATGCGCATGCGGTACTGGATTTTGGTGCAGACCTGCCGCAATCAAGCCGGCGATGTGCGCCATATCGACCATCAAATATGCTCCAACTTCATCGGCAATTTCCCTGAACCTGGCAAAATCTATCTCTCTCGGATAGGCGCTCGCCCCTGCCACGATCATGGCTGGCTTGTGTTTTTTAGCCAACTCCTCTACCATGTCGTAGTTTATCCTCTGCGTCTCCCTCTCCACCCCATAGAAAACGCTCTTAAAAAATTTTCCTGAAAAATTGACAGGGCTACCGTGCGTCAGATGTCCACCATGGGAGAGCATCATGCCCATGATGGTGTCACCGACGTTCAACATCGCGAAATAAACTGCCATATTTGCCTGCGATCCCGAATGTGGCTGGACGTTGACATGTTCGGCGCCAAAAAGCTTCTTGGCCCGCTCGATCGCCAAGTTCTCCACCACGTCCATGTACTCGCATCCACCGTAGTATCGTCTGCCAGGATATCCTTCAGCGTACTTGTTCGTCATGACCGAGCCTTGTGCCTCTAAAATCGCCTCGTCGACGCAATTTTCAGAGGCAATCAGTTCAAGCCCGGATCGTTCTCTCTCGATTTCCTGTTCAATAACCCTTGCTACCTCTGGGTCCGCCTCAACTAATCTCATCAAATCTCCTACACTTCTTGTATATTTATATTACGAGGATTTAAATTGCATGACATCTATCAATCCTACTTAAAAAACATTTTCGGTGTTGATATATGTGCTGGAAACCATAATAACTG
Organism: Methanosarcinales archaeon Met12; assembly: GCA_002813105.2. Lineage (NCBI taxonomy): Archaea > Methanobacteriati > Methanobacteriota > Methanomicrobia > Methanosarcinales > Methanosarcinales archaeon Met12. The sequence goes on from CP017966.2 coordinate 545,682, forward strand.
CGGTCTGGTTGATGATGCCTGCATATATATCTAATATATGTGCGGTATTATGTGGGGGCGGAACCCCAATCGATTTGGAGCGAAAATTTAGAGACGGAAAAAGGATATTGGGGGATGGAAAGACCTACAGGGGATTTATTGGAGGAGTATTCGGAGGAATTGTTATGGGAGTGGGACAAAACACCATCGCTCCTGAGGGTTTGCCCTTGTTTACCATTCCTGCGCTCATCTGCCTGCCCATGGGTGCGATGACAGGAGATATCACAAAGAGTTTTTTTAAAAGGCGTATAGGACTTGATAGTGGGGCGCCGCTTCCATTGATAGACCAACTGGATTTCGTCTTTGGCGCACTGATATTCACAGCAATTTTCAGCTATGACTGGGTCATCGCAAATTTCACGCCGTGGACCATCATAACGATACTCGTGTTGACTCCGGTTTTACATATACTTTTTAACATCATCGGGTATAAAATAGGAAAAAAAGATGTGCCGTGGTGACCAGTAATATGAAAGGGAGGATGTGTTGATGAAAGAGTTGATAAAAGCGCTTAAAAAAGCGGTCAAATTTGGTGATTTTACACTGTCTTCGGGCAAGAAGAGCAATTATTACATTGACAAATATGTTTTCGAGACAAACCCGGAGTGTTTGATGACATTGGGCAAACAAATGTCAAAACTGATACCACCAGGCACGCAAAGACTTGCAGGAATCGAGCTCGGGTCGGTTCCGCTGGCGGCGGTGATAAGCATCTGCAGTCGTTTGCCATATGTTATAGTCAGAAAAGAAAAGAAAGAATACGGAACGGGCAAGAAAGTCGAGGGCGAATTTGCAGCAGGCGAGCGCATCCTTCTGATAGAGGATGTCACCACGACCGGTTCAGGTGCAGTCATGGCGGCCAAGACGCTGCGCGAGCTTGGATTGGTCGTCGATTGCGCCATCGTAGCAGTTGACCGAGAAGAGGGCGCAAAAGAGAATTTAGATAAAATTGGAGTTTCACTCATACCGCTTATTAAAGCAAAGGAATTGTTGAAATGAAACTCTTAATTGTCGGTTCTGGCGGCAGGGAACATGCCATCGCCGAGACTCTGGCACGAAGCAGACGCCACCCAGCCATGTACGCCGTGATGAAAAATCACAATCCTGGTATAGCGCGCTTATGCGAAGGCATATTGATCGCCGAAGAGACCGACATTTCAAAAGTTACAGGTTATGCGGACAAGATTAAAACCGACTTAGCGATAATCGGACCCGAGGCACCGCTTGCCGCAGGCATCGTGGACGCGCTTGAAGAAATTGACGTTCCTGCAGTCGGTCCAAAAAAAACAGTTGCGAGAATCGAATCGGATAAGGTATGGGCACGTCAGCTGATGAGGAAACATGGCATCAAGGGCTGTCCTGTTTTCAGGGTGTTCGGCGATGCAGACGATGCATGCGAATTTATAGACGGATTTGAAAAAGGCGCGGTCGTCAAACCCGCAGGTCTCACGGGCGGAAAGGGCGTAAAGGTGGTCGGGGACCAGGTAGACAAGGATGGTGCCAAAGAATACGTCAAAGGTCTTCTGGAAAAAGGACAGGTGGTGATAGAAGAACGTCTTGTGGGGGAGGAATTCACGGTCCAGGCATTTGTGGACGGAAAGGCGCTGGCGTCAAGTCCAGCAGTGCAAGACCATAAAAGAGCATATGAAGGAGATAGGGGGCCAAACACTGGTGGCATGGGGTCATATAGCGATGCCGGAGACATTTTGCCGTTCATGGCTGAACAGGACTATGTGGATGGGATAAAGATAATGAAGCAAACGGTCGCTGCACTGAAAAAGGAGACTGGAGTGGAGTATAAGGGGATTCTGTACGGACAATTTATGCTGACCGCCGACGGTCTAAAAGTTATCGAGTTCAACTGCAGATTTGGAGACCCAGAGGCGATGAATGTGCTCCCTCTTCTAAATACCGATCTGGTGGAGATAGCATACGATATATTGAATGGGTCGCTTTCAGACGTTGAATTCATGCGCAAGGCTACCGTATGTAAGTACGCCGTGCCAAAAGGCTATCCCGCCAAGCCCATCATCGGAGCGAAATTATCGATAGAGCCGATTGAGGACGCTCTCCTGTTTTATGCAAGCGTGAACGAGGTCGACGGAGAGATTTACACTACTTCGTCGCGTTCGCTTGCCGTCGTGGGAATTGCCGATACAATTTCCGAAGCAGAGAAAAAAGCAGAAAATGCACTGTCCAGAATAAAAGGACACATACAGTGCAGGCACGATATTGGAAAAAAGTTTTTAATCCAGAAACGAATTGACCATATAAAATCGTTGAGAGGGTTGTGATGAATTTCATTTCGATGGCGGACCTGACATATGATGATATCACCGATATACTCGACATGGCAGAGGAGCTAAAGGAAAAACGAGCGCGTGGGGAGATATCTGACCATCTAAAAAACAAGAGCCTTGCGATGATATTTGAAAAGCCATCCACCAGAACGCGCGTTTCATTCGAAACTGCCATGGCAGACCTGGGCGGACATGCACTGTATCTCAACTGGCAGGACATTCAACTCGGAAGGGGGGAGACGATAGAAGACAGTGCTCAGGCGATATCTCGCTATGTGCACGGAGTGATGGTCAGGGCGAACGCTCATAAAACGGTAGTACAATTCGCAAAGCACTCGAAGGTGCCTGTAATCAATGGATTGACCGATATCGAGCACCCATGCCAATCCCTCGCGGACTTATTGACCATCTACGAATCAAAGGGAAAGTTCGCCGATATTAAATTTGGCTGGATTGGAGATGGCAACAATGTATGTAACTCATCGATACTGGCCGGTGCGCTCACAGGGATGGATGTCGTTGTGGCATGTCCAAAGGGATACGAACCTAACGAGGCGGTCGTGAAAAAGGCGGAAGAGATTGGAGGCGATATAAAAATCACGCACGACCCAGAAGGTGCGGCCAGGGATGCAGACGTGCTCTACACGGATGTGTGGGTCTCGATGGGGGACGAGAGCAAGAAGAAGATAAAAATGCGCGATTTTCAGGGATTCCGGATTGATGAGAAGGTAGTAGAGATGGCAAAAGATGACGTCATCGTCATGCACTGCCTGCCAGCCAACAGGGGCGAGGAAATAACGGCAGACATCATCGATGGTCCGCATTCTGTAATCTTTGAGCAGGCTGAAAACAGGTTGCACGCTCAGAAGGCGCTGTTGGTGAAGCTATTGGGTTGAGATACTTTTTAAAGTTTGACGGACGTGGCGGGATTTGAACCCGCGACCTACAGCTTAGGAGGCATGCGGACAATTGAAAACGTCTCAAGTGCTTGCCGCCCTATCCAAACTAGGCCACACGCCCTTAGCATACGAACACCCTCAAATTTTATATTTGTTTTCATTTTCTATTTCTCGGATTAAATAGATAGGCTTATAATGATAAGTCAATATCTGTTTGTAACGAATTATGGGGTATACTTATAAATAGTTGGAGAGAATAGAATAAAAAAACATGTCGACCAAAAAACGCGTGCTTCAACGGGTGCCAACCGGAATAAAAGGATTCGATGAATTATGCGAAGGGGGCCCTATTGGAGGTAGAACATATCTACTCGTTGGCACATACGGCAGCGGCAAAACCATCTTTAGCCTGCAGTATCTCTATGGTGGAATTACCAAATACGATGAAGCTGGCATTTTTATAGCTACAGAGGAGCAGCCAGAACAAATTCGGCAAAATGCGTCAAATTTTAGCTGGGACTTGGATGCACTTGAAGCTGAAAATAAACTGGCAATAGTGGATGCATGTGCTGCCAAGGTCGGACTCCCTTCCACCGAAAAATACGTGGACGTTAGACCACTCGACATGCGTTCTATGCTGGACCAGGTCATCAAGATACAAGAAGAAATCGGTGCAAAAAGGGCAGTAGTTGACTCCTCGACTTCAATAGGTTTTTATCTTCAAATGGATCCAATTAAACTACGGATAGAGTTGCTTAGATTAAGCAATATACTGAACACCCTGGGTCTAACGTCACTGCTGACCTGCGAGGTCATTGATGACACGAAAACAAATAGATTCGGAGTGGAAAACTTTGTTACTGATGGGACTATCATACTGTATTATAGGAAACCGAATGATGTGCGAGTTCGCGGCATAGAGATATATAAAATGAGAGGGACCAAACACAGTGAGAAAGTCCATCCATTCGATATGATGTCTAAGGGCATAGTCGTATATCCGGATAAAACTATCTCTTTCTAATTTAATACTGCAGTCATCATTTTTCCTCATGCGAACGAACATCGATATTGATGCCAAGTTCCCTTTCAATCTTATCGATGATTTTGCCGCCCCGTCCGATAACTCTGGGGATGTCTCGCTGCTCAAGATAAACGATAACCCCCGAATCCGACCCCATTGACACATCCACATGTCCACGCACGTATTTGCCAATCTCCCTGTAAACCTCCTTTTCTGCAAGCCGCCATGCAGGCTTAACCTGCGCCTCGACGGGCATTACCACGACCTGGTCACCATACGTGTAAATTTCGTATTCCACTTCTTCCGTCTCAAAATCCAGCACCTCGATGACAGGGCGCGCCAAATCCTCTTCGAGCATCCCAGCAGGGACTTTAACGGTAAATTTTATCTCATATACTTTGGAGACCACTCCCTTGTCGATGAACACTATCATATCGACGATTTGTGGAATGATGCCCAGTTCAACCCTTCCTATGAGCCGCTGGATGGCATCTATGGCCCCGGCGGAATGAACCACGCCGACCATTCCAACGCCAGCCAATCGCATATCTGTGAATACCTCGAAATCGGATGTCTTGCGCATCTCATCGTAAATCGTATAATCAGGTCTGACCAGCAGAAGAATATTCGCGGTATTCGCCATGTTGCCATCGAGGGGAGCATACTGGGTGATCTCGTCCGATACGGGCAGGTCGCGCGGGGATTCCATGGTTTTTACTATGTGCTCATGCGTTTGCAGGAACTCTGCCATGCTGGCGGCAAAGGTGGACTTTCCTGCACCAGGTGGACCCGCAATCAATACTCCCCTGTGCTTTTCAATCAATTTTGCTTTAAGTTCGTCACTTAGCCTATAGTCGTCCAGCCCGACCTTCGCAATAGGGCGCACTGCCGTGATTTCGATTCCGTCGGAAAATGGCGGGCGCGCTATCGCAATCCTCATCGAACCGAGCTGAATCACAGTCGCTCCTTTTCTATCAAACTCGATAAAGCCATCCGGGTCCATCTTTGCCCTCTCGATGAGCTCACGCACCATATCACGCAATCCCTTTTCAGTGCATGGCTCGTTTCCTATTTTCACCAGGCGCATTTTGCCGACAGTGCCCCTCTTTGCCATGGGGAGGACGCGATCCTTTAAATGCACTGACATTGTGTCATCCGTGAAAAAAGATTCGATTTGCAGCGGACCCATCTCTCTCTTTTCAGGATAAAGATAAATGACTTCCAGTCCCTTTGCCCTTGCAACATCCGATTGAACTATATCGCTTGATATAAATACCGCATCATTTTGAATTGCCACAGCCCTGATTATAGAGTCGATCTCCCCTCCTGAGGATAGTTTAATCTGATCTAGCGTAGGGCGCTCACCCACATATTTTAATACGATTTTTTTCTTTTTCGCCAGTTCATTCAACTTTTTGAGTTCCTGCAGACCGTTAAAACCTATGTTCTTGCCCTGGTTTGCATGCGCCTCAAGTTCTGAGACCACCGCCTCCGGTATGATTACTTCGGCACCCTCAAACTCTCCGCTCTCTATTTTGGCGGTGATTCTGCCATCGATGATTACGCTTGTATCTGGAACGAGTTTCATGTTTGCTGTTTATTGTCATGATATGGTATATATCTGTGGGGTTCTAAGCAGAAATGATGATTTCAAAACAGTTAATATCTGTGTTGGTATTTGTAGCCACGATTTTATATGGTGGTCGTTGGTAAGTAGTTAGATGAAATCGCGTTTTTGTGTAGGAAAGGATATATATAAATGTCGTATTAATATGGTATTGGGGTGATATCAATGGTGCAAGCACTAATTAATATATCTGACCATACTAACAGAATATTAAACATTATCAAAGCGAAGTATAGTCTGAGGGATAAATCTGAGGCCATCGATGTGATGGCCCAACACTATGAGGAGGAAATACTAGACCCCGAGTTGGGGCCTGAGTACATAGAAAAAGCGTTAAAAATCCAAAAACAAAAACCCATTGGGGTAGGAGGCATTGAGGAACTTAGAAAGAGGTATGAGTAAATGTATTCCTTGGCAATAAAACCAGAGTTGGACAAGGTACTAAAGAAGTTGGTGAAGAAAAACAGAAAACAGTACGAAATCGTTATGAAAAAAGCCGAGGAAATCATTAGAAACCCTCACCGATATAAAAATTTGAGACGTCCTTTGCAAAATTGGAAAAGAACACATGTCGGTAAACATTTTGTACTAACGTTCTCTATCGAGGAAGATACAAAAACAGTAACACTAGAGGATTTTGATCACCATGACAACATTTACAGGCATTAATAACACCAAAACGCAACTCTGCGGAAACTTTTGGTCTCCTTACATCGCCTTGCCCCTCGGTCATATAACACAGCATATACACTTCGGACTTCGTCCTCGCCCTTTGGGACATTTTACTATCGCAAAACGTCGTATATGTTAGAACCATTAGACGAAATTGAGCCCAACTTAAGAAAACGTTTAGCAGGCGAACCTAGTTGAACTTGGAACATTTTACCTGCCAAACTCTTTTTCAGAATCATCTAAACGAGTTGTTTCCCCTTCCTTATATTCTTTTAGACTTTCTTCAAGTCTTTTTCTTCTTCTGTGGTTAAAATAGTAATTCCACATCTACCATATGCTTTTTAATGTAATTGTTTTTAGTTCTTCTACGATTTCTTTAGGAATAGTTGTTTGCATCATATTTACAGGTGATCGAGAGACATACTTAAATGTTATTGTGGTCAAGGGCCATTCTCATCTCGAACCTTTTCCGGCTCGAATACCTTTTCAGCGAGGACATTTCCGTCCACATCCCTGTAAAAACAAGACATGTATCCCATATGGCATGCTCCCCCGACCTGGTCCACCTTCAGGAGAACGGCATCGCCATCACAATCAACACGAATTTCATGCACGATCTGCTCGTTGCCCGATTCCTCGCCCTTTCTCCAAATCCGGTTTCTGCTTCTGCTCCAGTAATGCGCCCGCTTGGTCTCAATGGTCCTCCTCAGCGCATCCTCGTTCATATGGGCGAGCATCAGCACTTCGCCGGTCTGACGATGCTGTGCGATCGCGTGAATCATGCCATTCTTGAAGTTAAACCTCTGGAGCATCATTCCTCTAATTATGACTAAAGCATTAAAAATGTTTGTAACTCTCTGGTCCTCCATCATCATCGCTTCTTTACCTCTCGCATCACTTCTTTATGGAATAACGCCAGAAGGTCACTCAGAAGGCCGAAGACGAATATCTGAACGCCCATCATGATCAGCAGAGTGGCAAAAATCGTCATTGGAATGCGGGTTATTCCTCTAAGCCACTCCAGTGTCACGTAGATTCCAAGACCGATACCCGCTATTATGAAAATAGCTCCAAATATGCCGAAATATAGCAAGGGATTGTGTGTTTTAGTAAGTTGATATATCGTATATCCGATCTTGATACCATCTCTAAGGGGGTTGAGCTTGGTGACAGCTCCTTTGTGTCTGGAGCAATATGTTATCGGCACCTCTATTATTTTCTGATTCTTTTTTACTGCCTCTATGGTGGTCTCAACTTCTATCTCAAATCCAGTCTTGTTCAGCTCCAATTCTTTTATGGATTTTTTGTTAAATGCCCTGTACCCGGACAGAATATCAGTGATCCATGCGCCGTATGCAAGGCTAAATAATTTGTTTAGAATTCGATTGCCAAAGAGATTCAACCTTGTGAATGCTCCTTTTTGCGGTGATGCAAACCTGTTGCCGATGACCTGATCTGCGCCGCCGTCCCTTATCGCCTCCAGCAACCTGTCCACTTCTTCTGGAAGATACGTCCCATCGCCATCGATCATCACGGTGACCTCTTCGTCGATCATGTCAAATGCTTGCTGAAGCGCCCGTCCCTTGCCTTTCCCCTTTTGAGTTACGACTTTGGCACCAGCATCCTCCGCTATTTTGACCGTACCGTCGGTGCTGTGCCCATCGATGACCAGGATGTTCGAAAATCCCATGGATTTGAACTTGTGAACTATCTCGCCTATTGTGTGCGCTTCATTGAGCGTTGGAATCAGAATGCAGACGTCTTCTTTCATTTGATGTTCACCTAAAATGTCTCCAGTCTTAGCCCAGATATTCGCGAGAAATGTTTTACGTTATTGGTCACTAAAATCTCTCCATGAGTTATGACAATGCAAGCGATCAGAACATCCACTTCGCCTACATCATCCCCTTTGTCTCGCAGGCTGTTTATTATTTTCCCAAACACCTCACAGGATGGGATCGAAAAATCCAGTATGTCTAAGTGCGATAGTAGTTCTCTCACTTTTTTCGTCTCTTCAATTTGTTTGCCTGTCCTGTAGGCTCCTTTGAACAACTCACATGCATTTAACGGCGTTGTGGTCAGTGTTTCTCCCCTCAAGGTCAGCTCCTCAAGTTTCTTTTCTGCCCTGCTGTTTCTCCTTAACAATTCCACCAAAAAATTGGTGTCAAGGCAGGCCATTAAAGACGCACATCCCCTAATTTCTGTTTTCTTGTCTCCGTCATCGCTTCTTCAATGCTATTTGCCAGCTCCTCATCTGGCTTAAGTGATCTGATATACCTTAGAAGATCCTTCTTTCCCGTCAGTTTGAGTATGGTGTTGGTAAAACTCTCATCTCTCTCTTTTTCACTTACCAGTCGATTGTATGCCTCTTCTGTTATAGAAATCGTTTTGGTCGCCATGTTCATCACACTGTGTATGTGTATGTATGTGTATATAAGATTTTTGTCTTATACCTTTTCCGCCATACTGCCATTCATTCAACGTTCTCTTGGGAGATATTTTTCAATAGTCTTAAAGATTTCATCTTTTCGTTTTGGATTAAGAGAGACTTCTAAGCCATATGATGTCGGCTTTGAAAGCAATAATCCAGATTTAATCAAATCATGCCCCACTTCTTTTGCCTCTCCCCTCAAATGTTCTGGGTATTCCTGTAGATAGTTTATCAAAACTTGTATGAGCTTTGCCCCATTTACCACGCCTTTTCAATTTCTTTAATATAGTTGCCTTCAACAGTGACTTAGTGTCCATATTTTTATACATTGATAATAAGTTATATAAACATACTCTTCCTTATTGAGTATGCATGGAAGATAAAACATTATTCTTAGAATTTTTCGGAACTGAAACCCCGATATTGAAGGTCATAGACTTCTTGATGGACAATGAGGCATTCGATCACTCGAAAACAGACATAACGAAGGGTGCAGGCATTAGCAGAGCGACTCTTTTCAACATATGGGGCATCCTAAAGGGAAACCACATCGTGACCAAGACCAGAGAGATTGGAAGGGCCGAGATGTATAAATTGAACACGTCAAATCCAATCATAAAGAAGCTGATGGATTTGGATGATGCAATATCCAACTACTATGCAGAGCAATCACTCATGAGTAAAAGGATCATGCCAATAAAAGTACAGCAGATATAATCATAACTGTTACATTTGCTTACGAGGATTCCCATTTTGCCATAGAATAGGAGACATTGCGTTAAGGAACATATTCAAATATCTTCACCTGTCTGATCTCTCTGCCTTCTATCATGCCAACCATCGTGGGCGATTCATAAACAAGTCGATAATGCTCAAGCCCCTCCAACGGCACAGGACTGATGAACGGAGATGCCCCAACTATCCTATAGTTCGGAAGGTCTTGTGCAGCTATAAATTCTCTTGCCGCAGTATATGTGGGGAACAACTGGCTTGATGTAACCACTCTAAATGTCACCCTTCCATCTGTCCTCTCCTCGTATGAGATAACCCAAGTTGAATTATCAGGAATAACTTCCTCTCCTCTGAAAATATGTAATCTCGTTACCATTGAACGATAGAAATCAGGGTAGTATAAGAATGGATCGCCTGGCTTTACTGGTCGCAGCACCACACCTTCCGGGGTAATCTCCTCGATAAAATACTCTCCAAAGAATCGCGATGTGTCTCCTTCTGCAAACGTAGCCATCGCCCAGAACTTACCGGTCGCCATCGAGATATCTGTGATCACGTATCTTGTGCCAAGTTCATCAAGTATCCAATTAGCAGTGGACTCGTTCGTGGCGGTGAAGAACGTGGATGCACCTGGAATGATAGTCCCATTCGGTCCAGGACCGCCTATGCCTGCCTGAAATGGATTTGCATTCGGGATGCGGCGGGCATAATATGTGATGATGTGCCCATAGTCCCACCAGCTCATCACGCTGTATGCTCCTTCAGGATATGAAAATCGCTCTCCAGGCAGCGGCGCCTCATAGATGCCATAGTAATCAACGCCAGGGTCAGGCGTATTATATCTCATCCACACCAGGGCAGAGTACCAGTCCCAGTCCACCCCAGGGCCATGTCTTGCTGCCTGCACGGTAATACCAAGATTCGGATATATCAAGAGCAACGCGACCAATACCACGACGAGCACATGACCGAGCTTGACATATCTCGAGATGAATCTGCTCAGGTCGCTCGAATCACTTACTCTTTTCTTAAAGTTCTCATATAGTGCACCCAATCCGCCAAATTCCAGGAGTTTTATGCCAAAGTATCCAGAGAGAATCGCGAGGTTCACCGCTAAGTAGTATCCGAATCGGTTCTGGGAGAACGTGGCAAGAAGCGTGGCTATACTCCATACAAGGAGAAGGGTTTCTGGTGCTCTCCACTCCCTCATGACTCTATAGCCGAGCATCACCATGGCGATGAGTCCGATGTATAGGGTAGTCGTGAAATTGAACCATGCAAGCATAAGTGTAAACTCCCCGCCCCTGAAAAACATCGGCTGAACCTCTGCTATGGTCAGCGCACCGCCCACTGGCATGAATATTCCAAATGCCCCGAACAGCGAGCCGAACAGAGCAGGGCTGAACAAGTACATGCTTCCCAGGCCCACGGTGCCGATTCCCATCAACACAAAGGGATAATGGCTTCGACTGATGTTTTGGCGCTCCATTATCCTTGGGACGATACTCAGCACTAAAAACACCAGGATTCCCAGAATAAACGACAATATGTGCATCCTACCGTATTGGCCAACGCCCTCCAGAATGATATGTGCAGCCATCACTGGCGGAAACACGAACGTGGTCATGCCAACAATGCAGAGTCCATCGGATGATATGTTTTTCATATGATTGGCAGCGAATTGAGCCACGGCATATACGACGATGATAAACGCGAACATCGGAGCCCCTGGCCAGGATAACAGGAAAAAACCCAGCATAAGTCCAGCCAGTGCAGAATACATCAGTGGAGTTTTCAAGACATTCCAGTCTCTATTCAACACATGCTCAAATCTCAATTCCTCTGCCCTTTTGATGGCCATTATGAAGAAAAGAATCGTTGTGGTGCCGAAAAGTATTTCGAGAACGTGATGGTCTGCGAACCCCAATATCGTTCGTGATAGGAATTGACCAGGCATGACTGCCAATATAAGTGCCGACAACAAACCAATTCGCCTGTCGTCAAATATCTCTTTGGCAACGAAATACGTCGCGAGAACGACCAGCGTTCCGCCAACTGCTGGAAGGAAGGCGCCCACAAGTTCTATCGTGCGTCTGGTCGGTATCCCTCCGCCCCCTATAATTGCCTCAACGACAAATGCAATGATTGCAACTATCCAGGTGAACAACGGCCCAAAGTGGAGGGGGGCGCCATAGGGAAAGTGCGTGAAAGGGTCAAAGAAGATTCTGTGCGGAAAGTTATGAACAGTGTTTTCCACAAGGCGCATATGATATACTGCATCGTCAGCAGCTACTCGTATCAGGTCGCCGACGAATATGCTGTCCCATGGTAAGACTACCCTGATGTAGAATGCGAGCGCAACTATGGCGACCAGCAGCACATTGTAAATCGATATGCGACTCAAAACAGTTGGTTGCTCTGTTTTCTCGATTTTTTCCTCGTATTCTGCCTTCAATCGCTCATATATCGCCTCGGTAATTTTGCCCTGCTTATATTCTCTTTCCAAGTTTTCTATCGATGAGCGGAGCCTAGCAATGGGGGTAGTTCTAAAAAGATTGCCACTCTGGCTGGCTTCTTTGCCCGATAATTTCAGTTCCGGTTGCTTTGGCTTATGTCGCGCCTTGAACTTCTTTTTTCTTTTCCTGCCCATATCATATCCTTATCATACAGATTTGATAATTGTCATTATGATCAACCACATCACCAGGAATATTAAGTACAATGGTATTATAAGTATCAATGTTGCCAAGTTCTGCCAGAATGTAGTTGGGCCCAGCCATAGTAATATATAGATGGTTGGAACTAAGGGGACTCCCACTATAAGAACGAAACCTGCTACAGATCTTAAAAAGCCCATCATCTTCTTTTTATATCCTTTAATCTATTAAAGGCTTGTTGCTAAATGATATCACCAACTGTTTTGAAGATGCTATTTGTTGCCGATTCTGTTTATTACATCGCAGTACTTAGATGCAACCGTATCCCAGCCGAGGTCTGCTAAATTACATTTGACCTCTATTGGGCGTTCATAACATTTAATGAGTGCCCTTGCAATCGCATCTGCATCCCCGGGTGGGATGAAGAGAGTCCCCTCGTATTTGGACATGGACTCCTCCAGTCCGCCAACATTGGAAACGATGATGGGTTTTTTGTAGCACATTGCTATGTGGGCTGCGCCGCTCTGTGACGCCCTTGTGTATGGAAAGACGATTACGTCGGCGGCTGAAAAATATAGCGGAATATCTTTATCGGAAACATATTTTGGCATCAATGTTATCTGGTCCCTGCGTTTTGATGCCGCAACTCGCTCAACCACTTCATCTCCACCTTCCCAGAGCTCTCCGACGATGAGCAGTCTTGCATTCTTCGCTACTTCTTCTGGCAATCGTTCGAATGCGTCAATGAGATATGGAATTCCTTTATATCTCCTGATCAACCCAAAACTCAAAATGACGAACTTTTCCTTAATTTTCAGCGCAGACCTGGCTTTTTTCCTGTCGATTTGTTTGTAATGGTCGTAGAGCCCGAGTGGAATGGTGTGTATTTTTTCTTCATCGAGGCGATATTTCGATGCGATCAATTCCTTATCAAAGTTGGAGTGTGTGACGTATGCATCTGCCTTATGGGTCAATAGGCGGCCAGCTATACGTGAATATAACCTGATCGGCAAGATTGCCTCCTCTAACGGATCGACAACCTCGTGAAACTCGATGATGAGTTTTGATTTCAGAGATAGAATATTTAACATCTTCAAGACAAGGTGCATGTGTGCCACAGAAGACGTCCACCATTGTAGTATAATCACATCAGGATTCTGCTTTTTGATAAAGTGAAATGCCCTAATCCAGCTCAATGGCGAATTGTAATCCATGCCATCATAAACCGTGACGTTAGGCAAGAATTCAAGGTCTGATATCTTTTTTCCAACGTGCTCTCGCCCCGGAAACAAAAATTGGGGCAATAATTTTCTTAAACAGACCACTGACACGTTATTTGATGTTGATAGTGCATTAGCGAGGCGGATTGTATAATAGCTCAACCCGCTGAGGAACTGCTTAGATGGACCAACGATGCATATGTTTCTCATCGTAACTTTAACACTAATGAAGCGGTGAGGATTTATAAGTAGCTCTTAGGAGTTAGTCGATTAAAAATAAACATAATATCACTCAGAATTTAATAATAGTTCTTTTATCGTTTTTTCGAACTCCTTTAATGCTCCCAAGTCGTTTTGGAGTACATTGTATATCTCATCAAGGTCTAATCTCCAGTAGATATGGACCAGCACGTTTCTGAGACCTGCCAGGTCGGACACGGACTCACATAGTTGGCGGGTAAGATGTCTGACTCGCGGAGTATTTCAAAAGTTAAGTCGCCGGCTTTCTCAATTTTTTCTTGACTATCAAGTGATTAGCTATATCGATGATGGACTGGATCGATACCAGCATGGCATGGAGCACCCCGTCCCTCTTGTCCCCGTCCCATTTCAAATCACCAAGGCTTATCGACCTGTACCTGCCCCAATCTTTTAAAGTAGCATCAAGCTCCCTGAGGTGCCACATTGCTCCTTTTCTACCCAGCATTACCTACGCCTCCGCGAGAAATCGCTCATCCAGCCACATGCTTGTCTCCATATAGTCAAGATACTCTCTCATAGCCGCCTCCTCATATCCGATACGCCCATATTCATCCTTGCAAAAGACCAGTTCACTGCTGCTTATAACATTATACTGGAAATCGATAGGGGACGAGTCCAGAATTTTGACATCGAACTCATGCTTTGGCTTAATTTCGTCTTCCAATTTCCTCGCAACCTGTATGGGAAATCTGAAACGTTCGTATGGGCCAAGCTTTTCCGGGGTTAAAACGGCAACATCCACGTCCCTGAAGTCGTCACTGACCAAAAAAGAACCGAAAACGTAGCCGAGGTCGACTTCCAATCCGGAAAGTACTTGTTCAATTCTCTTTATGATTGCTTTCTTTTCCATGAATATGCCTATCCCTACTTTAGTTGCATCACTATTCAAGCCCCTCGTCCACAAGGTCACTTGTGCCCTTGAATCTAGATAAGGTTCGTTAACATCTCTAACTTTTCTATTTGTATTTTAACCTCCTAAACTCTTTATTCCTAAACTCAACTTCAATCTTTTATCGATTTCCTTCATTGTTTCATCAGGTAAACGTCCCAACCTTCTCGTAACGAGTCTGCGTGGCACGATCATAGTTCATAGACGTCTTCCTCTTCACTATCCCAAATATTCTTTAGCGCCTGTTGTTGTAGCAACAAAGAGCTCTCATCGATATAGGTATCGGTTTCTTCTTCATGCACAAGCCTTAAAACCAGAATATCATCCTCGTCAGCCAACAATTTGAACCGCATGCCTGCCCTTAACCGCATCTTCTCAAGGCTTCGCTTTGGGATTGATAAATATCCATCTTCCGTGATTTCTACGTACAGCGTCATCTTTTATCTTTTCACCCCTATGTTATGTATTCATATTACCTCTTTTTAAGACTTTGCGTAATATTTTTCAAAGTTGCATCACTATATTAAACTTTCAAGCCCCCCGTCCACAAGCTTAGTAAATGCAAAAGAGATCGATAATATTTTCAGAGTGACTGGCTACGGCTCTTGCCAATTGGTACACTGGAAAAGTTTTGATAAACGATTAGGTATATATACATTTAGGTTAATGTTGATGTAGGTGATAGCATGTATGTAAGAACCACGATACAATTAAGGGAGGATGTGTATCAGATGCTCAAAAAAGACGCGGGTTCGAGGAGAATGTCAGAAAAGATAAATAAAATCCTTACTGAAGCACTTTTCAAAAAGAAGAAAACCCTCTTTGGAACGATGCCAAAAATAGGGATAGGTGATCTAAGAGATCACAAGGACAGGATATGATGTTGATCGATTCTTCTGCGTGGATTGAGTACTTTATGGGGACTGAAAAGGGTGAAAAGGTACGAAAAATTATCGATGATGATGAGCAAGTATACATCTCTCCGGTGGTATTGGCGGAAATATATTCGAAATCGATTCGAACAGATGGAAAACAGGATGAAAGAAGGGATTTTATGGTAAAAAGATGTGTGGTTGTTTCAATCGACGAGAGAATTGCCGTTCAGGCAGCCAAGATTCATGCAGAGGCGAAAAAGGATATAAAAAACTTTGGACTTGCAGATGCATTTATACTTGCAACTGCCAGAGAAAGGGAGATAAAAGTGTTGACAGGAGACCGGCATTTCAGGAACTTCCCGGAGGGCGTAATGCTTTGAGCCCGTGTTCAAATACCATGAAGACAAAATCTGTCTCTAAGGGATGTGCCTTGATCACTTTGACGGAATCGTCAGTAGAGGGTAAAATGGTGTAAAGAAAATGGGCGGTGGAGACCCCCTAATATAAATGTTAACTAACCAAAAGCTTGAACAAGGTTTAGGTATAAACTTCATAGAAGGAATCTCGATGACCATAATATCCGATCTAAAGAAAAAGTGCCAAGACAGATTCGGAGAGAATCTGTTATCTCTGGTATTATTTGGTTCTATTGTTCGGGGAGGAGCTACGGAAGGTTCTGACATAGATGGATTGGTGATAGTAAAAGGATTGGAGAAAGATTGGAGGGCCAGAGACAAAATTACTCTGGAATTAGAGGAACTGGGTTTTAGGTACGAAAAAACGATCCACCTAACGTTGGTTGGGGAGAAAGACATGGATCTTTCGATAAACTTCGGATCCCCGCTAATGTTTGAAATTTATGATGCAAATGAAGTTATCTTTGACAAAAATAATTTTTTTGAGAAGTCCATGGCCAAATTCGAAAAAAACATGAAAAAATGGAAAGCAAAAAAGACTGCTTATGGAGAATGGGACGTTCCTGGACTGGCGGTGATTAGCAGTGGGACCTGACACCAGAGCTATTGCAGAAGCCTTGATGATAGAAGCAAAGTCAGATCTAAACTCTGCACAAATTTTGTTTGAAGGGGGAGAGTACAGCAGATCTATCTATCACTCTCAGCAAGCGGTTGAAAAAGCCATGAAGTCATGTCTTGCACTGGCGGGAAAAATGATCACAGATAATCATTTTGTATCAGATAGATTTACACACACGTTCTCAAACATGCCCAATGCTTTGAAAATCGCGAAAGATGCAAAATATCTGGAACGTCAAGGGACGAAAACGAGATATCCGATGTTCAGAGATGCGACAAGACCCATATGGATACCATCCAAGGAATATACAAAGTCAGACGCAGTAGAAGCTTTTGAAAAAGCCGAATCCGCTTTCGATGCGATTATTGGATTCATGGAGGATGAATATAAAATAACGTTCGAGTTGGAATGAGGCATATTAACCAAGATACGAGTTCGATTGCTTTGACGGAATTGTCAGTAGAGAGCAAAGAATAAGATGAAAATAGCCCAAGTTTGCCCCAGATACCATCCAGATATCGGTGGCGTGGAAACGCATGTAAAGGCGATCAGTGAGCGGTTGGTAAAATATGGATTGGATATTGAAGTTATATGCACAAACCCTTTTAGAAAAAGCGTTTACGGAAAAACGCCCCACAGGGAAGAAACAATCAATGAAGTAAAGGTAACACGATTCAGGTCAATCGCACCTAACGATGCCTTTTTCTTTGCACCGGGGATTTATAATTATCTTAAAAATCGAGACTACTACGTAATTCATGCGCACAGCTATCATGCGTTTCCAGCGTTATTTGCCGCCTTTGCCAAAAAGGGTCGAAAATTAGTTTTCACACCCTATTATCATGGAGCAGGGCATTCATTCATCCGAAATATACTCCTCAAGTCATATCGCCCGCTTGGAGCAAGGATATTTAAAAAAGCAGACAAAGTAGTATGCGTATCGCAGTTTGAGTTGAATTTGATAAAAAAGCATTTCAACGTTCCTGCATCTAAGTTAATCCACATTCCTAACGGCATAAATTTAGATGAGTTCAGGGATGTTAAACCACTCGAAAGGAAGCATAAAACGATCTTGTTCGTAGGGCGTCTCGAAAAATATAAAGGTGTGCAGCACATCATCCAAGCGTTGCCGTTACTGGAAGAATATCGATTGGAGATTGTAGGAACAGGACTATATGGGCAAGAATTGAAAAAATTGGCAAGTAAACTTGGTGTAAGCGAGAGGATTGACTGGATAAAGGAGCTTTCAAGAGCCGAATTATTGCGACATTACAAATCCGCTGATGTTTTCGTCATGCCATCACAGTTTGAGGCATACGGGATTACGGTGGCAGAGGCGCTTGCAAGTGGGGTTCCTTGCATCGTGGCTACGGGAAGCGCTCTTGAAGAATTCGTGGACGATGAAACATGCATAGGCATGAGTCATCCGATAGAAAGTGCTCTCCTTGCCAGCACAATAGAATCTGTGTGCAGCCGACGTGCAAATAAAGTCAAAAATTTAATGGATTGGGATGAAGTTGTGAATAAATTGACTAAGATTTACGATGAAAAGTAAAATCAGTCTCTTATGCATAATAAATTTGTAGAATATACTTTTTCAGGAGTATATGTTTCTACTAACTTGGCGATTTCAACTGGTTCTATTTTCTTTTCTTGTGCATTTATTTCATAAAGCTTGAAACCGTGGTCTATGAGTAAATTTATATACTCTTTTGGCTCGATACCAAATTTTATAAGCCCCATGGGCCAAAATTCGGTGATTATTTTTAGATTTTTATTTTTCTGTAAAAGCAAGGGTGCCCCTTGAATCGCTTTTATTTCTGCCCCCTCAATATCCATCTTAATAAAGTTGATCTTCCCATCATAATTCTTGAAATAATCATCTAATCGTATAGATTCGATTTCGATAAACTTATGACAAGCATCAGGTGAGTCATGTATTCTGTGCTCATCTTTACATAAGTATGATTTGTTCTTTCCAGTTTTGTCTGAAACTGCTTTCTGTTCAAGAATGACATTTTTATACCCATTTATTTCGATATTTTTTTTAAGCAAGCCAAAAAAATCCGGATCCGGTTCAAAAGCATAAACCCTGCCAGTTTCTCCAACCAGATTTGCAGCGATTAAGGTGTAATATCCAATACCTGCTCCAACATCCAGGACGACATCACCCTTTTTAATTTCTTTCTTAAATTGTCCTGTTGTTAATGCTTCCCATACCCCCCATACGGACAATGCATACTGATCTCCAGGATCTAAAAACATTTTATGACCCTGAACAAGAGCAACATTTTTAGAACTCTTCAGATGAGAAATTATGAACTCATATACAACTCTGACAGGGTAAAGTTTGCCAATTTTATGCTCTCTATGAACCGAAAAAAGTTTAACTCCACCTCTAAATATTGAAAGCTTTATTTCATGGATATTCATAACTTAAACAGACCAAGCGGTTATTTTTATTATCACTACTGATATTACATGACTTAAGCATTTTTATTACTTTACAATTTACAAACCAAAAAAATCGTTAAAGTTTGAATCAAAAAGATTTTGTACCATCAAACGGTAATCTTTTAAGTAATCATACAAATGCAGAATAAAGTGTATGGTTTAATACTCAGGAAGGCATTTATGAGGATAAGTAAAATAATGAGATCGGAACTCCAATCAGAATCTTTGAACATTAATAAGTTTTACAAAGATCATTATGCCAGTTACCTGGAAGATAATAAAGATCTTCTTGGCCCCAGACTTAAACGAATTTTAGAACTGTTCCAGAAAGAAAAACCTTCAAATATCCTTGATATTGGTTGCGGGAATGGTAAATTCGCATACTTGCTTGGTAAAGTCACAAATGCCGAGGTTACTGGAATTGATGTTTCAGAGTCTGCGGTTGCTCTGGCATGTCAGAAGATAGAAGCTATCAGGGTCGATGTCGGGCAGGACATTTATCCATTTAAAGATGGAGCTTTTAACAGCGTTTTTTGCGGTGAGATAATTGAGCACCTGTTCAATACCGACCATCTGCTGGACGAAATCTACAGGGTTATGGCAAAAGACGGGTTTTGCATTCTTACCACGCCAAATCTTGCCGCATGGTATAACCGAATAAGCCTTGCGTTGGGATATCAGCCGTTTTATACAGAGGTCAGCATTTATCATAACGTTGGCAAGCTCAGCAGCAAAGGAGGGATGACGTCAACAGGGCACATTAGAGGATTCACATATCGCTCACTCAAAGAACTTATTGAAATACATAACTTCAAAATAATAAAAGCTTATGGCGTACATGATCCTCATATTCCTTCACCCTTGAACATAATCGACAGAATAGCATCTTTCTTGCCATCAATGGGCAGCGATATTATTATAATGTTTAAGAAGGCAGAAGAACTCAATTAATAGGAAACATTATGAAAATCGCACTAATTGTTCCATATTTTCAGAAAGAATGGGGCAGCTACGAATATTATCTGGCAAAAAACCTGTCACTGCTAAACCAAGATGTGACCATAATAACTTCTGCCACAAAGGTAAGGAGATATTATCTGAATGACAGGTCTGCTCTGACGGCAGATGAGCAAATAGAGGGTTTTTATGTAAAACGCCTGCCAATAAAATTCGAGATGAAAGAAGTGCCGTATATGCAGAACCTGAGGAAAAACCTTGAATCAGGCGGTTTTGACATTGTCCATTCAACCGAAGACTTCCAGCTATGCTCGTGGCAGGCAAGCTCGTATGCAAAAGAACATAAGATTCCTCTGTTCATCACACGCTGGCTCTACTGGAAACCCAATATCAGGCTTGCCTCTCTGTTCCAATTTTACGACAGGTACATCTCAACAATCGTTAGAAATCGTGCTGCAGCCATTATTGCACCCTCAGCTTCAATAAAAGAATATCTTCTTGATTATGGAGTAAATGAAGAGAAGGTCCACTGGATACCGAGCGGCGTTGATCTTGAAACATTTTCCCCAAATCCATCCTCCATGCTGCGGGAGAAACTCGGTCTGGGTGATGAAAAAATCATCCTGTCCATAGCAAGGTTACATCTCCTCAAGGGTCTCCATTACCTGATTCAAGCCTATGGGACTGTGGCAAGAAACTTTCCAAACACACGACTTGTAATTCTAGGTAAGGGTCCGCAGGAAAAAGAATTAAGAGATATGGCAAAGCAATTAAACATAGAGAAAAAGGTGAGCTTTTTAACAGAACACGTACCCCATGAAAAAATATCTCAGCTTTACAACAGCGCTGACATCTTTGCTTTTCCAAGCGTAGTTGAACCGTTTGGTATGGCAAATTTAGAAGCAATGGCTTGTGGGAAACCAACAGTTTCCTCTGATACGGGTGGGATGAGGGACATGGTGCTTCACGGTAAAACCGGGTTTCTATTCAAAGTGGGGGATGTAAAAGGAATTGAAGATGCCTTGATGGCAATGCTCAGCGATGAAAAAAAGACAGAGGAAATGGGGTTGGAATCCAGAAAAAGAGCGCTTGAATATGATTGGAGGAAAATTGCCAGGCAAATATTGGAGAAATATGAAGAAGCTTTGCCAAAATGAGTGAAATTAGAGGTATTAAAATGAAAATCGCGCTGGTTACAGGTTCTGCGGGCTTGATAGGTGCCGAATCCGTCAGGTTTTTCAGTAAAAAAAGCTTTGATATTGTAGGAATAGACAACGACATGAGAAGGGTATTTTTCGGTGATGAAGCCTCTACTGAATGGAGCCGGAAAAAACTTGAATCTGAGATAAAGAATTATATCCATTACAATGAAGACATCAGAGATAAAACTGCAATGGAAAATATTTTTAATAAATATGGCGAAGATATAAAAGTTATAATCCATACAGCGGCTCAACCCTCTCATGACTGGGCCGCAAAAGACCCATTTACAGATTTCACGGTCAATGCAAACGGAACGCTCACGCTGCTTGAAATGACAAGAAAATACTGCCCTGATGCCGTATTCATATTTACTTCTACCAACAAAGTGTACGGCGACCAGCCAAACAGCTTGCCGCTGGTAGAACTTGAAACAAGATGGGAAATTGATGAATCACACCCGTATTACAAGAACGGGATTGACGAATCCATGAGCGTTGACCAGACAAAGCACAGCCTGTTCGGCGTGTCAAAATTGGCAGCGGATATACTCGTGCAGGAGTATGGTAGGTATTTTAATATGAAAACCGTTAGTTTCAGAGGAGGATGCCTCACTGGACCGGGACACTCTCCCACCGAGCTTCATGGATTTTTGGCTTATTTGATGAAATGCGCTGTTACAGGAAAACCTTATACTATATTTGGCTACAAAGGCAAACAGGTCAGGGACAATATCCACAGTTACGACCTTGTAAACGCTTTCTGGCATTTTTATCAGAAACCAAGAATAGCTGAAGTATATAATATTGGAGGAGGAAGACAGGCTAATTGTTCAATGCTTGAAGCAATTGAAATGTGCGAAGAGATTGCTGGAAATAAATTGAACTACTCATATACTGAGAATATTAGGATTGGTGACCATATATGGTGGATAAGCGATGTTAGCAGGTTCAAGTCCCATTATCCTGGATGGGGTTATAAATATGCTATTAGAGATATGTTGATTGAAATATTTCAAAATGGCGTTTTTACACCAATCCGATGAAATTAATTTCACAGTTGTAGAAGATTTCTCAAAGGTGACAAAAATGTATAAAATATGCTATTCTGAAGCATTTACATGGTATAAATTAAGAAAAATGATTTGCCAATATTTTTCCGAAGAAGCAAAGAAAGGCATGAAGGTTTTGGAGGTTGGTTGTGGTGCAGGCACGAATATTTGGATGTTCAATGACCTATTTTACGATGCAAAAGGAATAGAATTTTATGGAATGGATATTTCACTAAAAGCAATAAAAGCGGCAAAAGAGTATGAAGTGGAAATGGAATCGAAAAACTGTTTTTTTACAGTCGGGGATGCAGAAAGATTAGGATATAAAGACGATAGCTTTGACATCGTTGTTTGTACCGAAGTGTTAGAGCATTTACCAAATCCAAATGAAACTTTAAAAGAGATTCATAGGGTATTGAAGTTGGGGGGGGTCGCAATCATCACAACACCAAATAGAGAAAATATTTTAAAGAAAATAGCGGGAAAAATGATAGAAGAAAAGGTTGAAGCTGATTGTCAAAAAACAGAATCATATCAGAAGGTGGATGACTCCTTTGGACATATATCGGTATTAAGCAGCAAGGAGATAATTGAATTATCAAAAGAAGTAGGGTTCAAGATAGAAAAAATAAGAAAAGGAAGTTTAGTATATGGTTTACCTTATTTTGACCGTCATCAAATATTATTTGGAGTAATTCTCATCTTTGATGCAATTTTGGACCACTTACCTCATAATTATAATTTCTCTTGGCATGTAGTTTTGAAACTCAGAAAAATCTAATTGTTATCCAAATATAATAAAGTAGATCTCTATGCATTACTTCGTAGGTTCTTTACCAAAAACTTTATAGTTTCCAAAAATAATTACTTACCATAAGTGATTAAGATGGACTGTATCGTTACCATGGATAAACAAGGAAGAATATACCTGCCCAAGGAGATGAGAGAGAAATTTGACTACAAAGTACTTAAGGGAGTCGTGGAAGGGGACAAACTCATCTTAAAACCCATGAATATTGCAAGGAAATCCAGAGGTATCTTCAAAGTGAAAAGGCCCATCGAGGATGTCGATGAATTGGCAAAGAAATACTCGAAGCAGGTAATCGAAGATGAAATACGTTGACGTAAACGTCTTTGTATATTGGCTCAGCGATCATCCCTTGTTCGGGGAGAGAGCCACTAACATCATAGAGAGAATTGAAAAAGGCGAGAGATCAACCACGTCAGCTCTTACAATCTGGCTCCTTCATGTCATTCTTGAGAAAGAAGCAGAGGATTACTCGATAGGGGAACTGCTTCAGAGAATAGGGGACCTAAAGTACTTGAGAGTTGAACCATTGATATCTGAGGACTTCATCCTCGCATCAAAGAACAAGGATAATTACTCCATAGACCTTGAGGACGCATTACACTTTTCTGTTTGTGAGCGTCTGGGAATACGTGAAATATATTCAAATGATGATGATTTCGACAGAACGCCCTTGAAAAGAATGTTTTAATATATGGCATGTGCAAAGCCTAAAAGAGTTATTGGCACAAGAGTTGGCGGGACGCTCGACACCATAACAGACTGTGAAACTGGATTATTGAGGAAGAAACTAGGGTAAAAATGCAAGGGAGAGGATGATAAAGCATTTTGATTGGAAAAATAGGGATAGAATACCAGCCCTTCAAAAAGGTTTTTGTATGCACTGACAATATATCCTAAACTCGGGAGTTAAAGGAAGAGTGAAAATGAGAGCGAAAGTTCTGGAAAAGGAAGAAGTTCTACAAAAAATAGGCGAGGTTTTGTCCGGATTTGAGGAAATAGACATTGGATATGTCTTCGGTTCTTTTCTCAAAGGAGAGTTTGAGGATATAGATGTCGCCTTGTTAGTATCAAAATCACCTTCTCCTTATGAGAGTATGAAATTTGCCATGAAAGTAGGAAGAGAGGTTGAGAGGACATTAAAATATAGTTTTGAGATTGACGTTAAGATCCTCAACTCATCTCCAACCTATTTTCAGTATGAGGTAATTAAAAACGGGAAGGTTGTT
This sequence comes from Methanosarcinales archaeon Met12, assembly GCA_002813105.2. Taxonomy (NCBI): domain Archaea; kingdom Methanobacteriati; phylum Methanobacteriota; class Methanomicrobia; order Methanosarcinales; species Methanosarcinales archaeon Met12. Next base: position 570,042 of record CP017966.2, read on the forward strand.
TTTTGCAAGGATGAAACAAAGCGGATTAGATATGAAGCTAAAGTACTTTCTAACTACCTTGACTATAAGGATACCTTAGATTGGATTGACAAGAAACTGCTTGCGAGGGTTTAAACATGTTTGACAAAGAAGGGGTAATTGACCACCTAAGGGAGCTTGAAGAGGCAACAGGAGACTGGAAGAGGTATCAATCCATCTCTCTGAAAGAGTTACGTTCAGATAGAGATAAGAGAAATATGGTGCTCCATGCTTTGCTTGTTAGTATTCAGACAGCGATAGACATAGCTAACCACTTGATAACAGAACGCGGCTTAAGAAAACCCTCTACATACAGGGAGAGTTTTGAAATTCTTTCTGAGGAGGGCATACTTCCTTCTGAGCTTGGCGATGCTCTTTCAGACCTGGCAGGCTTCAGAAATGTGCTGGTCCACATATACTGGAAACTCAATCTGGAAGAGGTTTATGGCGTATTGAAAAATGATCTGAAAATCATTAAAGAGTTCAGCGATATAATAAAAAAATTACTGAGGTGAGATTAAAATAAACAAAGCCTCAATATTTCAGGAACTTCCAGGAGAGCGTAATGATTCGAAATTTGATACAGTGCTTAGGAGAAGCATTAGATGAAAATAGCATTTACTACAACTCGCTTGGTTGAACATGATGCGGTGAGCAATTATACTATGGCGGTGATAGCGGAATTATCTAAGAATAATAAAGTAGATCTATATTCGTTTTGTACAGAAAGAGAAATACCAAAAAGAGTAGAACAATACAACTACACCGGAAAAAATGAACACAGTTTACTATCGGTTCTTTCTGCAATTACAAAGATACATAACTTAGCGAAGAAGCTCTCTAAATATGATATACTAGTTTTGGTTGGTCCTGATATCACAGTTTTGCCGAGTATTCATCTGGCAAAGCGCTTTAATCCGAATCTTAAGCTTGTTTGGGACTTTCATGGTCTTACTCCTTCCCAATTCCTTGGGAGTAATAAACAGAAGCTTTTGACGAGAATTAGGCAAATAGCATATTTCTGGTCAATGAAACGGAGTGATTGTGTAAAAGTAGATAGCAATTACATAAAAAAAGAAGTTGAAAGTAAGATTGGTAAAAAAGACATAGAGATAATACCAATAGGGATAAACCCCACTAGATTTAAGAATGTGGATGGAAAAGTTATCAGAGAAAAGCGTCATCTGAATGGTAAATTTGTTATTATCTGTGTAGGTCGTCTTGCAACATCTAAACGGATCGATTTTTTGATTGAAGCAATACAAGCCTTAGATGGGGTGGCTCTTTTAGTTGTTGGTGGTGGTGAAGAGAGGGATAAATTAAATGATTTAGTACACTCATTAAATCTCGAAGATAAAATAATTTTTGTCGGGAGAGTATCTGACGAAGATTTGCCAAAGTATTATGCTGCATCAGATGTTTTCGTAACCGCGAGTTTACATGAAGGTTTTTGTGTTCCGATTATAGAAGCATTTGCAAGTGGCAAGCCGGTTATTGTGCCAAATAGAACCGCGATGCCCGAAGTAGCCGGAGATGCTGGCTTGGTGTATGAGTATGAATCGATGGATGATTTTGTATCTAAAGTAAAGATGCTTAAAAATGACTGTGATTTAAGAAAACAACTTTCAAGAAACGCCAAAGAAAGGTCTAAAGATTTTGATCTTAAAAACTCAGTGGAAAAATATGAGGATTTTTTAAAAAGATTGAAATAAGTTTTGGCTTTTTATAATTCGTTTCTATATAATGAACTTAATAGAATAAATGGTGCTAATATCGCCATTACAGTCTTAAAAAATAAGAACCAAAAACTGGCGAAATCTTTCGTGTGCATATACATTTTCACTGATATATACAAACAATACAGAACAAAAATTGGCAATGCTAAAAGTACTAAAAATCTAACTACAAAAAGTTTTAGAAAGGTATTGTTATAATGTGCCCGTTTTCCATGCCAGAAGGTATAATCTATTTCTTTTTTGAGCACTTCTTTAATGCTTGATGGCTGTTCTCTACTCATCAGGCAATCAGGTTCATAATAAAAGACATAGCCCTTTTTTGATATTTTTTCTGATAAATCACAATCCTCACAGCTCCATAATCTTACATCAAACCCACCAACCTCATCTAAAACGCTTTTCTTAATCAGTGTGTTTCCAGTCCCTGCACCACGTGTAATCTGTCCACGAGTGAATATAGTCGTTGTTAAATAATCCCAATACCTGGCAATTGAGCTCTCAGAATTAATTGCCTTACTTAATGAGAATACCGCCGCAATTTTTTCGTCTGTGAAATTGCTCAGCATCTTTTCTACCCAATTTTTATCGGTGATAAAACCGTCACCATCTAACAAAGCAATATATTCGCCAGTTGCATTTTCAAGGGCTTTTTGGCGAGCCTGTCCTCTGCCTAGCCTCCCATCATTATGTATATACGTTATATCTCCATACTTTTTAACCAACTCTTTTATTATTTCATTAGTCCTGTCTGTGCTTCCGTCCTCTACAATTATAATCTCTTTGTTAGAATAAGTTAGATTGAGGATGCTTTCTATGCATTTTCTTATCGTATCCTCGCAGTTATAAGCAGGAATGCAAAAACTTACTTTTTCATTCATCATGCAACTTTATTCTCCGCCCTTCCCGATACGGTCTCCCCTTTTTCCACTCATCGGGGATGGCTTTCAGCGCATTCCAGAATGGTTTATAGTCTTTATCTTTTCTAAATGATTTCCAAACAATTGCTTTCATCATTCCAGCAAAATAATATACAGCTATACCAGCCATACCCAGAAGATTGGAGTTTTTAGATATGACCCACACGGCATCAATATTAGATTGGTCGTGCAGCTTTTTCCCTTTTACACTGCCCAACATCTTGTGATAACAGACTGAGGTGGGCACGTACATTGCCTTCCATCCAGCATTTTTTGCTCTCCATGAGAGGTCAACATCATCGTGACCAAAAAAGAATCTCTCATCAAATAGGCCAATTTCATCCAGCATTTTTTTACGATAGAGAGCTGAGGCAGCACATACACCATCTACTCTTTCTAATTTTTCATATCGCCCAACTTTTTTGCCTGGACCTCGATCGTATATAAAAGCATTCCATATTATAAAAAATCCCGCCGAATTATAAATGTTTGGCGTATCCATCAATATTAATTTTGAGCCGCATATTCCTATCCTTTCATCTGTTTCTGCCACCTTAACAAGCTCTTCAAGCCAGTTGGATTCCACCCTCGTATCATTGCTCAAAGCCACGATATAGTCTGGCATATTTGATGCACGTATCCCAACATTGCACCCTTTAGCAAAACCAAGATTATCTTTGGTTTCGATGATTTTTACAGATGGATATTTCTCCTGCACATATTCCACAGAGCCATCGGTAGAGGCATTATCTACCATAATTATCTCGAAGTTCTTGTATGTCTGATTCGATGCACTGGAAAGACATGCATCTAGATAGTGTTTTCCATTCCAGTTTACGATGACGATTGAGGCTTTTGGATCCATTAGGATAAAAACTCCTTGAAAGCACGTAGATAAGGCTTAATACCAACATTATTTTTCCCTAATAGCATTCCAATCCAGCTCATAGCAGCGGTTTTTGTAAATACTAATACAAATACAAATTTTTGTAACAGAGTTGCATGTCTCTTGACAGTTATTGCCCAGTTTCTTGCAAACAAAAAACCCATCTCGCGTTTAAGTTTTTTACTATTTTTGGTTGTTCCGCCACCTTCATGGTACACTATCGAATTAGGAACATATTTTGATTTCCATCCTTTTTTATAAGCCCGCCATGATAATTCGAGATCTTCGCAATATGCAAAGAAGCTTTCATCGAACAAACCAATATCTTCCAGCATTTCTCTTTTATATAAACAGGCTGTAGCATTCGCAGCATATATGTGATTACCATACTGCAATATATAATATAAAGATTTTAATCGGTGAATTATTTTTCTCCAAATTTGCGCATTATCCATGGAGTAAATACTTTGACTGTTCATTGGTAATATTTTTGAAGCTGTGATTCCAATCTTCTCATCTTTTTTTGCAACTTTGACTAATTCAAACAGCCAACTCTTATCAACTTTTGTATCATTGTTGAGTAAAGCAATGTATTTGACGCTATTATCTTTTAGTGCCTCCTTTATTCCGATGTTGTTGCCTCCTGTAAAGCCATAGTTCTTCTTTAATGCTATAACTCTAACATTTGGGTAGTTCCCTCTTACGAATTCCACAGAGCCATCGGTCGAGCCATTGTCTACAAGAATAACCTCGTAATTGGGATATGTTTGGTTAGAAATCGAAGTTAAACAATCTTTCAGATATTGTTTGCCGTTCCAGTTTACGATGATGATTGAAACTTTGGATTTACTCATAGGCACTTTCCCACCACCATTCGTTCTCCTTATACCATCTTATCGTCTCTTTCATCGCATCTTCAAATTTATATCTCGGTGCCCATCCCAATCCTCTTATCTTTTTCGTATCTAATGAATATCTGAAGTCGTGCCCAGCCCTGTCCTCAACGAATTCTATCAGGCTCTCTGGCTTGTTAAGTTCTTTTAAAATGAGCTTTGCTACCTCTATGTTCTCTCTTTCATCACCACTTGCTATGTTGTAGATTTCACCTAATTTTCCTTTCTGGAAAACGAAATCTATTGCCTCACAGTTATCTAAAACGAATATCCAATCTCTTACGTTTTTACCATCTCCGTAAATTGGCAACGGTTTATCGTGCAAAGCATTAAGAATCAAAACAGGAATCAATTTTTCTGGATATTGATAAGGTCCAAAGTTGTTTGAACTTCGAGTTATCAAAACTGGCAAACCATAAGTCTTGTGATATGCCTTAACCAGAAGGTCTGCTCCTGCTTTGCTCGCGGAATAAGGAGAAGAAGGCTCTAATATATCTTCTTCTTTAAAAGAGCCTTTCTCAATGCTTCCATAAACCTCATCCGTGCTTATTTGGATATATTTTTTAACTTCATGCTTTCTTGCGTATTCTAATAGATTATAAGTTCCCATGACATCTGTTTTTACAAAAACTCCCGCATCTATTATCGAGCGATCAACATGCGTTTCTGCTGCGAAGTTGAAGATAATATCGTATTCTTTTACCTTTTCAACATCTTCCTTATTGCAAATGTCTCCTTTGATGAACGTTATTTTATCCATTACATCCTGTAAATTCTCTATTCTGCCTGCATAAGTCAGTTTATCCAAAACTACAATCTCTCCATCGGGATATTTTTCCAGCATATATCGAACAAAATTACTTCCTATGAAGCCCGCACCGCCGGTTATTAATATTTTCATTTTTTATCCATCTCTCCGTCAATCAACTCATCATTTTTATTGTGAGAACAAGGGGAATAAGTGTCACCGGGATGACAAATAGGCCTCCTCATCCAACATTTTTGACACCAGAGTGACATCTCAGTGCCCCCATACTTTCTTCAATGAATACTTCACGTGAAACTTATCAAACAACTCTCTCACATCTTCAAACTTTTCTGCACTCACCGATATCGTACCTGGACCGAGTCTGTCAGTTTTCTTTTCCAACAACTTGTTTTTGGAGGTGTACAGTCTCCTCAGCAGCCTCCTTTTATCAGTTTCACTCAGACCTTCAACAGAATAATTAACCACAACCAAAGGCTTCAGGGACGGGTGGGGTTCCTTGCTTATAATATCTTCTGGCTTCCCCCAGACAACGATGCCTTCCCTGACAACATTCCACAAGAAATCTGATTCAATCTCTCTCAATTCTCTCAGGTTCACAAAAACAAAAGAGAACGGGAAAGCGAGATCGTGCCTCAATGAAACATCAGATGATATCCCATGTGCGATGCGTGCCTCCTCACCAAGTTCAGGGTCATGATCGCAGTCAAAAAGAAGTAGAAGGTCAATATCACTCTTCTTGGAGACATCTCCTGTAACTGCAGAACCATAAAGCACTACACCCATAAGGTTCGGAATCTCATCTGCCCTACTAACGAAATCTATAACCGGCAGCTTGAATCTTTCCTCTATCATCCCTGTGCCCACTCCTTGATTGTTTCTATGGATTCTATACATTTCTCCACGACATCACCATTACCCTTTGAACCATACCACCTCCCAGCCCTGAACGTGTTTATGGTTTCAAAAACCTCTGCCACCTTGCGTTCACCCAACCTCCTCAGCTCTCGTGGCAGACCAACATGCGTATCCATGTGCTTACCGAATTTCTTCTCCATACCAAAGGTAACCCAGTGCAACAAAATCCCAAAGGTCAATTCAACCACGGCAACAACGTGTCTGCCTCCGGGATCTGGTAGCAACTCATTCAAGCTGTCCTCAATCTCGCCTGCTTTCTTTCTATGGCCATCTGTATTCATATACTACCACTACCCCCTCTACTTATATGGCGTATAGAACCAATCCCAGGGCTTGTTACAACGAGGGTCATCTTGCTTTCCATTTATTACCTTTGGGACTATCGTTTTATCATTCCAGGGCCTTCTTTCTTCATCTGGTTCCTCATAATCGTATAATTGGTTCACGAAGTAAACAAGATATGCCCTTTCACCTCCAATAACTTTGTATCCATGCCAGTAATGGCCTGGGATTCTAACAACTTGCAAATTCTCTAAACGACCAGCATAAGTCAGCTTGTCCAAAACAACGATTTTATCATTCGGATATTTATCTAACATATACCGAACAAAATTGCATCCCATAAATCCCGCTCCACCTGTTATTAATATTTTCATTTTTTATCTCCTCTATTTGGTTTAACTCTTTTCAGAAAGCCTTTTGGATGAAATGTTAGGAGAAATTTTTCTATATTACGATCTACTTCAAAGTCATCTCTATTGCGTATAAACTCTTTAACAGCCTCCATTGGACCTTCCCCCCAACCAGGCAGAACAGGATGACCGTTTATATTTGTATCTTCTACGACCAAATAATTTCCAACAGAAACGAATTTACTATATAATTCCATTTCCTTTAAAACATGTTCTTTCTCATGACACGAGTCTAATATTACCATTCCTTTTCTTCCCTTAACAATTTCCTCCACTTTATTCACTGTTTTCTCTGAAACAGAATCTCCTGTAATTTTTGTTATTCTTGGGTGAGTTGGAATATTACAATTCTCAATGTCAATCGTTATTACTTCCCCCCCTACTAAATCACAAATGGATGCTAAAAATAATGCACTGCCCCCTTGAGCGGTCCCTGTTTCGATAATTACTTTGGGTTTTGTTTCATAAATTATTTCTTGATATACCCAACAATCAAGCGGGTTTTTTACTATCGGAACCCCCAGGTAACGGGTACTTTCTGGTGCACTTTCGATGATAGAATAATAATACAATTTATGAAACCCCTTGACATAAAATCGAGAGAGAAGTCTGGTTATATACCTATCAAAGCGTGTACGTACGGATGCATATTTTTGTGCCTTCTTTATAAATGCTACCAAACCTTCCTCATGGATTATGTCTCTTGATCTCTTAAAATACCATGAAATTGGTCTTTCCATTTCAGATCACCTTAGGTTCAGGAATTGGTAAAATAAATTTCCCGCCATTTTGTCTATATTTCCTCTCCTTTTGTAAAATCTCATTAGCATAATTCCAAGCCAAGAGGAGAGAGTAATCGGGTGGGTCTTCATGGAACTCCTCCTCAGGAAATACAGGAATGTGCATACCTGGAGTGTAGCATCCCTGCTTGAAAGGAGTGGTATCGCTAATATAATCTAAAATATCTGTGCCGATCTTACAGTAGTTTAGTAAGGTATTTCCCTTAGCCGTAGCCCCATAGCCTGTTATCCTTACTCCTTCATTTTTCAGTGCTTTTAAAAGCTTTACTAACTTTTCTTTTAGTGAATACACCTCTTCGCCAAATTTTGTGTAAGTCTTAAGAGAATCAAGTTTAGCTTCCTGTTCTATCAATAGTAGAGCGGTAACACGTTGGGATTGCTGCTTCGCTGCTTTTTGCACAAAGACACGAATTGAACCCCCGTGAACAGGAACAACCTCCATGTTAAACTTTCGGAATAAGTAAATCAAAGGATAAACAGCAAAATACGAAAGATGCTCATGGTATATAGTATCAAATTCCAAATTATTTAATAAATTTAAGAGATAAGGGACTTCGATAACGAAAGTACCGTTATCTGCTAATAAGTACTTTATGCCGCGTACAAATCCCTCTAAATCGTCAGTGTGGGCGAAAACGTTGGTCGCCAGAATAACGTCTGCATTGCCATGTTCTTCATGAATCTTTACAGCGCACTTCTCGCTGAAAAATTCGTTCACAGTCCGAAATCCTTTTGCCTCTGCTAACCGTGCGATATTCGAAGCTGGCTCGATGCCTAATGTTTGTAAACCTAATTTTGAAAAACACTGAAGTAACGTCCCATCATTGCTCCCAATGTCTACTATTAAGCCATCTTCACTAATTTTGAAATTCTGAATTACATCTTCTACAAGGCCCGTAAAATGGGCTTGCATGGGCTTTGAAGCACCAGTTACATACGCGTACTCCTTAAACAATACTTCAGGGGAAACCACATCCAATAATTGAACAAGATAACAGTTACTACAAAAGTACACATCAAGCGGATAATATGGCTCTACTGCCTCTAGTTGATTTTCTCTCAAAAAACTATTAGCTAATGGAGTTGGGCCAAGCGAGAGGAATTTATGTAACTTTTCACTTCCACAGACTCTGCATGTTGTCCTGTGTGTGAAATTGTCTTTTGCTATCTCTATTTTATTTATTCCAGTCATATCGCTCGCCTGTTTTTGAATCAATTATCGAAGGATCATTCCATGCTTTTCTCTCTTCATTGGGTTCTTCGTAGTCGTAAAGCTTTGTTACATTATAAAGAACCAATGAAGGCTCATTACCTATGCATTTTGTACCATGCCAGTAAAATCCAGGAATCCTGACAATTTGAAGCTTTTCACTATTTAGAATAATCTCATCTAATTGCCCTTTTGTTTTAGAATTCTTTCTATCGTCGTACGCACAAACCATAAGAGATCCTTTCACAGCACAGATATAGTCAACTTGACCTCTTGAATGGCGATGCCATGCCCTAATTACTCCAGGACAACTCATTGAAAGATTTACTTGTACGATATTATCGTCTTCAACAAAATCCTTCCAATCGAGTCTGAGAAGTTCGGCAAAAAAGCCTCTTTCATCTATATTTTTCTTTATATCATAAACTCTTACTCCGGGTAACATGAGTTCTCCTCCTTTTTATATAATGCTTCAAAAAATCTTGTTTGAATAGGATGTTCTCTGAAAAATATTAATTTCCAATTAGAAGGAATCGGATAATCTTTGTAAGAAATTGTTAGATTATCATGAGGATTTGTCCAATTCAGCCACTGCTTTGTAAAAAAGTATCCGTTGAAATAGTCGTTGATAAGATGAAAGTAATGCTTTATTGTCTCTAATGTCATTTCGTGCAGTGAACTAATATTTATACAAAGATTAAATTGGCGCTTGGGCAAAAGCTCCATTTGATTCGGGGTAAAGAAACATATATCCGCATTTTCATATTCTGATTTAATTTCTGAATATTTCTGGAAATCCCTGAATTTAAATATTTTGAGTTCAGGGAAAACTGCGCTTAAATATCTTTGACATACATATAGAGCTGGTGGAATGTCAAAGAGAACATACTTACATTTTATGGCTTTCAAAAACACGAATGCACACCTCCCATACCCCCCCCAAGTTCGGATATTGTTAAATTCTCCTTTTCATCAGAGGGTACATGATTCATAATACTATAATATTCCAAAATTGAATTGCATAAATCCTGCGAAATTAATTTTCCTTTGTAAGATATTCTTAGTGGATTTCCTTCTATCGGTTCTTCGAGTTTTTCTAATAAATTTTCTTTATCAATCGTTCCTGTATATTCCCACAACATGGAAACAAACAATTTATAGAAGAACTGTTGGATCGGGTTAAGCTTAAATTTATGTTCAAAACATTCAAGGTATTTGTCTCCTTCAAATCTTGACGTAAATACTCCTAATTTTGGATTTTTCAGCCATTTCAAAAATAGACTTATAAATTGATCATTTATGGGACTCGTAACTAAAAAATTAAAATAATTCTGGTTAACAGTTCTTTTGAAATTTTGATAGCCTGATGTTTGTAGTTGTTGAAGGTTGATTTTATTTAATTTCTCCCAAAACAAAGAAGGATGATAAATAACCTCAGATTTTTTAATAACTTCAATCATGCTATTCAACGTTTTTATTCCTTCTTCTTCGCTTATTGATTGATTCATAATTATTTGACGCCTCCTGTTCTTTCTCTCAAATAATCCTTTAAAGCATCTTCCCAACTTCTCATCTCAAGCCCATATTTTTTTAGTTTTGTACTTTCAAGTGCTGAGAACTTCGGTCTCCTCGCTTTTCTATTAAGCTCATCAGGCTTTATCGGAAAAAGCTTTGCATTGTGGGGCTCTGCCCCACGACCCCGCAAGCCCTGTAAGGGCTTAATATCCAAAAATTCAAAAATTTTCTTTGCAAAATCAAACCAACTGCAATATCCTTGATTAGTAACGTGATAGATGCCATAAGGGAGTTCCTTTTCAATTATATTTTTTATCATTTTAGCAATGTCTTTTGTATAAGTTGGGGACATTACCACATCGTCTACCACTTTAATTATTTCATTATTATTCGCCTTCTTAATCATCCATTCAACGAAATTTCCACCCTTCCCTCTTGCACCCTTTGTTCCATAGAGACTTGCAGATCGGATAACATAGGGTCTACTGCAATAGTTTCTTGTAAATATTTCCCCTGCATATTTGCTCAACCCGTAGGTATTAATCGGGTTTGGATCATCATCTTCATTATAAGGCTCTTCTTTCTCACCATCGAATACAAAATCCGTGCTTATATAGACATTTTTTAGATGTTCTTCATTGCATACTATAGCTACATTCCTTGCTCCAATCGCATTTATCATAAAAGCCTCATCTGGATGGTCTTCGCTGTCATCCACCTTTACATACGCTGCACAATTTATCACAGTATCAGCATCTTTTAAGGCTTTTCTGCAGCTATTAATATCTTTTACTTCTATCTCATCGTGTGAGAGAGGTAAAGCTTCCTTTCCAAATACATTAGAGATATCACTTCCAAGCTGACCAGTTGACCCAATAATAGCCACTTTCACCTTCTATCACAACTTTTGCTTTATATTATTTTTAACTTCCTTATTATAGTTCCACTTGAGAACTATCTCCGATAATAAATCTATAGCCTTTCGGCATTTTTTCCTTATCGCATATCTTGACGTTCTTTCCTATTATGCTGTCGATGATTTTTTTATTGCAATTTATCTTTGTACCGCTCATCACGATAGAAGATTCAATCTCTCCGTTTATTATCTCACAAGAATTTCCAATGCTTGTGTAGGGGCCTATGTACGTGTTTGGTCCTATCATACAATTTGCTCCAATTACTACAGGTCCTTTAATTACTGATTTTTTTATTATTGTGCCCTCTTCAATAGCAACTCTCCCGCTTATTTTCGCGCCATCTTCCAGAATTCCTTCGTTGTAAGGTTTTAACTCATCCAAAACAAGATGATTTGCCTCTAATATGTCCTCTGGTCTTCCTGTATCCTTCCACCAACCGCTTACTATATCAGAATCAACTTTTAAGTTATTATCAATCAAGTACTGTATGGCATCCGTTATCTCAAGCTCATTTCTCCAAGAAGGCTTTATATTTTTAACTGCTTTAAATATCGAAGGTCTGAACACGTATATCCCAACTAAAATAAGATTGGAAGGTGGTTTCTTGGGCTTTTCTATTAGCCTTTTAATGGAGCCATCTTCATTGAGCTCTGCACATCCAAACAGGCTTGGATTCTCATGGGTGGTTAAAAGTATGCTGGCATCCATATCGCCTTCTTTAAAGCGTTTAACATATTTCATTATTCCGCCTTTTAGTATGTTATCGCCCAAGTACACAACGAATGGCTCATCGCCTATAAAATCCTCAGAGATTTTTACTGCATGTGCAATACCTAATGGTGCTTCTTGCTCTATGAAAGATATCTCTGCATCAAAATAGGCATTATTTACTGCTTCCATGACATCCTTTCTATTTGGTCCAACTATGATACCAACGTCTTTTATTCCTGCTTCTATAACGTCTTCTATTGCATAGAACAGAATTGGTTTGTTTGCAACAGGTATTAATTGCTTTTGCTGCGAATATGTGATTGGACGGAGTTTAGTTCCATGTCCGCCCGATAAGATTAAGCCTTTCATATTAAGTTCCTCATCTTTTTAACCCTTTCGTTAATATTTAAATTCATCGACTTTTTAAGTTTATTTATTGCCTCAAAACTACAAAAATCTTCCAATCACATTCCTGATCCATTCTGATTTTACTCCTGACTTCGCTTCTATCGCCTTCATTATCACAACATCCTCTTTTTCGAATGTTCTCATGATTAAAAGTAGAATGAAATATATGCCCATATACAGCAAGAACATAAGAACTAAAACGGTTATGGGGATGCTCTCAAAAAATGCTCTTGTCAGTGCATAAACAAACACGGCCGAAATTATAGCGGCAAAAAATATCTTCGCATAATTCAATCTCATCGGTTGGATACCAGTAATTGCACGAACCATGATAAAAGCAAGCGCACTCACTACTAAAAGTGAAAACCCAGTTGCGATAGCTGCACCGTTTATTCCGTAGATAGGAATCAACAAGAAATTTAATATAACGTTGAGAACAGCACCAACACTTGTGTTGATCATTATTAGTTTCGTTCTTCCTATCACTGAAATAAGCTGGTTTGTAGGACCAAAAATAGATATGATCAAGTTTCCTACACTTAGAATACTCAGTACCATCGCTCCTGCCATAAATTCAGCACCATATAAAATATATAAGACCTGTTTTGAAAAAAGCATCATCAAAAGAACCAGCGGAAGTACGCTCATAAGGCTCCATTTTGTGACAGCATAATTTGTATTTTCTAAATTTCTTCTCTCTCCTCGTGAATAGAACTCTGTAATAACAGGAAAGTAAATGGCTCCAAGTGAGCTGGGTACAATCATTAATAGGGCAGCTGTTGATAACGAAGCCCTGTATATTCCAACATCTGCTGCCGTGAGAAAATAACCAATCATTAGCGTATCAATCCAGCCCATCACCAGTCCAAGAATTCCAGCGAACATCAATGGCCAGGAAAAAGAGAATAGCTCCCTTTTCATTGAAATCGAGCTTATTTTTTTACTAAATACTGGAAAAATCTTGTTTAAGTAGTATAGGGCGACGAAGGGTGTTGCAATAATCGCAAAAGTATAGGCAAATACAGCTCCATATACGCCATATCCAAGAAGCAACAAAATTATGAGCAAAATGAGCCTGACACCGTTCTGGAATACATCTCTGACATACACCACATACTTCATTTCCTGAAATCCACCGATAGCATGAACAAAAATAGAAAATAAACTATAAAAGGGAACGGTTAACGAAAATATTTTTAATATCGGCGTCAGGTTCGGTTCATTGAATGCCCTAACAGCAATTAAATCTGCAAATAAAAACAAGAGTATTCCAGCGATTATCCCCAACGGCAAAACAATTCCCATCGCTGATACGATCACACCTTTGACACGGCCTGGGTCATTCTTTCCATTATACAAAGCAACAAATCTCACAACACCCCCAGGTATTCCAACCAACACAATAGTGGACGCAATTATTGCAACAGTAGATGCCAGTGATATCAAGCCAAAATCAGCTGGTCCCAAGAGTCTGGCAACGGTCATCATGCCAAGATAAGCAAAGAACAGACCAATGCCTGTGCCGATGAAGACGGTACCTGCCCCTTTAGCAATTTTCCTCAGATATCCATCTAGATATGAAATTTCTGTGCTCGATGTCATTTAGATTACCCTATTTAACATATTCTAAGTTAGCACTGGAAAAGCTTGGTACACACATGTGCGATTTTTCCTCGATTCATTATCAAATAAATGCAAACGAGTGTCAATATGACTATCATTATTATCGTATATGAGTGGTCTGGCTCACTATGAGTTACAAAAAATTCTGGGAGCCAATCAGGCCAGTAGATGCTTTGGGATGGAAACCCTAAGGCAACATTTTGAACTGCATCTTGTAGATCTGAAATATGAACGTACTTATTCCCTTCCCAGCGTTGCCTTGGGTAGAGAAACAGTGGTCTCAGGGAAAGTAGTATCTTAGGGATTCCTTCATATCCTAAGCCTTCTACAACTCCTCTAATTCCAAGTGGAGGAGATAAATTTGTGGATAACAACGCTAAAATGATAAGTGGAAACCCCTTACGACCTATAACTTCAGCAACTCTTATCAACCCAACAGCAGATATGATTAAAAAAATGGGGGTAAAATGGACCATATATTGGTCATACGGTCCAAACGGTATAACGAAAACATAGATTCCGAGGCAATACAACCCCCATGCCGGAAAAAGAAATTTTCTTTTCCGAATCAAGTAGAACAAGCCAGCAAGGAGAAATGGAAAAACAATGAGACCCACCGAAATGGGTAACGCTTCCAAATAAAATGTGTTAAATAGTGTGTTAACGTGCTCTTGGGGTAGCGCGGCTTGCTGAAACTGTACGACTCTGGCTACAAAAGGAGCAAGCGGATGTCCATATCTTAAACTACAAACCAAAGAAAATGGTAGCGTAGCGAGAACAAATCCTACGAAGAAGACGAGCGCTTCACGTATCTTGGTTTTGTTCACAACCGCTAGCATTAAGATAAATGGCGGGAACAAATACAATGCAGAGGTTTTTGTCCATATAGCGAGTGCAGCTGCAACCCCAGATGCGCACAAATATCGCCGGTCACCACCACGTAAGAACAAGGTGTAGAGGGCGATGCTGAGGAACATGAAAGATACCATTGATACATCATCTACCAATTCTTGCCCCCATGCTGCCACATGCCAATTGAGGCCGATTAAGAGCGCTGCGATGAATGCTGTATTTCGATCGAAGTAATATTTTGCTATTATAAATGTACTGAATATTAGGATGCCCATGGTCAGGGCATTCCAAATCCAAAGAAAATAAAAGAAGGATGGAAAGCCCATGGATTTGTAAAGAATGCCCATAAAGAGGGGGAGCGTCATTTCTTTTTCAACAAAAAATTGGATACCTGTATGTTCCATTCCGACCAGATTAAGTCCAGTTCCAAAGCTATACCATACATCAGGCTCGATCAGTTGAAAAGGATTACCACCGTAGAATATTGCAAAAAGTACATGATATAGAACCAAACTAACAATCACCCATGCTCTAAACCTTTTAATTGTTATATGCATCATGTTTGGTTTTCCTCACATGTTTTGTTCAATTCTCTTCAAAAGTCATACGTTTTTCATCGCCTTGACAACAAGCTCTGAATTACAAATATATTCTCTCTCTATAATCTGAAAACCACTCTCCTTTAAAATTTTGTTCAAAGACGGCAAATCATATTGGGAGATGTGTTCTTGTTTATATCCGCCTCTTAACTTCACTATGTCATATACGTGCTCAACTACTCTCCATGTGATTTTACCATAATCAGGTGTTGCAACAATTAGGGTTCCGCCTGCTCTAAGTATTCTATTGATCTCTGACAGTATTGAGCCACATCGGGGAACGTGCTCAATGACGTTTGAAAAGATCACAGTGTCGAACGTGTTATCTTTAAACGGCAGTGCCCTCACATCGCCGCAGACCAACAATTTATTGTTTTGCTGGAGGTATCTCAGTCTGCCCATTGATATATCACATGCAACTGCATCTGGTAGATCTTGTATGATTTTACTAGTCCCACACCCGATATCGATTATATCATCGTTTTTATCAAGCATGCCAGTAATTATCCCGTGTCTTTTTCTTTGCCAGAATCTCTGAAGTGGTATTCTACTATAATATGCCCGGCTATCGTAATCAACCGATTCCACCGAGTTTCTCAATAACCATAATCTGAGAAAACTTTTCAGGTAAGACATGCCAAATTTGATTAACCTGAGTTTGGACTGCCCATGCTCCCTGGGCCTATATCTAAAAGGTATTTCGGACACGCTATAGCCATCTGAATATGCTCGGACCAATATTTCTTGTAGCACGTCAAAGTTTTGTCCGGTGATGTTCATGCTTTTTATCGACGATGCCTTATATAACCTAAAACCGCTGGAGATATCTTTTACTGGAATGGACAAGAAGTAGGTGAAGAATTTGTTAAGGGCGAGACTTAAAAATTTTCTAAAATAGGGCATGTCTGCCGAGCCGTTTTTTATGTATCGAGATGCGATAACGATATCAGACTTATTTCTCGACTTCCAAAGGTCCCGAATCACAACGGGGTCGTGAGATAAATCGCCATCCATGGTGATAATATAGTCTCCTCTTGCAGCGCCAAATCCCTCCTTTAAAGCGTTCCCATATCCCGGGTTTCTCTGTACGAAAACTTTGGCACCCGCACTTTGTGCATTTTCCGCCGTCCCATCTTCTGAGCCACCATCGACTATGATAATCTCATAATCATTGGAGAAATCACGTATCGCGTCGTGCAATTTAAAAACTAATTTAGATATATTTTTACCTTCCTTGTATGTTGGTATAACAACGGAAAGATCCATAGCGTCACCATCTTAGAGATATTCTTAGTTGTACACGGCGTGGTATAAGTATTATGATGTCTCAACGTTTATCAAAGATTCAAACCAGTTCTCTCCAATAATCCAACAACTCTTCCATGGACCGCTCAAACGGTATCGTCGGCTTCCAGCCAGTTTTTTTCCTGAACTTAGAGCAGTCCCCTAATAGTATTTCAACATCGGACGGGCGCATCTTCTTCGGATCTTGTTTAACTTTGATGTTTACTTTTGATTTCTCCAATAGAAGGTCTAAAACAGATTGAATCGTCCGTGATTTTTCAGAACATATGTTGTATACTTCTCCGAAATCGCATTTTTGTAAACTCAACCAATAGGCTCTAACAATATCCCTGACATCTGTAAAATCCCTTTGTGCATTCAGATTGCCGACATGTATGATGGGGTCTTTTAATCCTTTTTCGATTTCTGCGATTTGCTTTGAAAAATCAGAGCAGACGAATACTTCTCCCCGTCTAGGTCCAGTGTGATTGAATGCTCTCGTCCTCACTATTTTCAGTCCATAACTCTGATGATACTGAAAACCCAGTAAATCCGTTGTAACCTTGCTGACTGCATACGGACTCAACGGTCTCAGTGGATTTGTCTCTTTTATAGGAAGCTCGTCTGGATAAACCAAACCATACTCCTCAGATGAACCCGCAATTTGAATTTTTGGATCTACATTCGAATTTCGCACCGCTTCAAAGAGGTTCAACGTGCCAATGATGTTTGTGTCTAAGGTCTCAGATGGGGCCTTCCAGGAAGTCGGTACGAAGGATTGGGCCGCCAGATGAAAGATATAATCTGGCTCAACTTCATCTATTGTTTTTTTCACCGAGTGGGCATCCCTTATATCGGTGTCAAGTAGCCCCAGTTTATTTTTGATGTGCTGGATGTTGTCCAGCCTGCTTCTCCATCGTATCGTCCCGGATACTTCTAAATTTTTCTCTAACAAAAACTCCGCCAAGTGGGAGCCGACGAAACCAGATATTCCTGTTATTAATGCTTTTTCCATTTTCTCCACCTTGCCTTTCTTTTACAAACTCTCCTTTTATCACCAACTTTCTTTGGGGTCGACTCGCCGAATGTCTGGCAGGACATCAAAATCATGGTCATATGAGAATATCCGCTCTATATCATTTTCTATCATGCATTGATATGCCAATGCATCATCGAAACTCAGCCCAAAATCTTTCATATGAGATGTTGCGCATATCCTACTGTATAGAGTCATTGGCAGTACAGTCAATCCCTCATATCTGAGAAGCCCGGAAAGAAAGATTGCAATGTCCTTCCATCTCAATTTGTAGTTCTCCATGACCACTACCACTGCATCGACATGGAAATCGGTTATCACTCCCTTTAATTCGCCGTTTTTGAATCTGGTTAGAACGTTTTTGGCGTGCACGCCCCTGGATTGACCCAATTCAACCTCCAAGAAGATATTGGCATCAACCAGATACCTCTCTATTTTGCCCCATAGCTCTTTTTGCTCTGATTTTAGTCACCTCATGTTGTAACTCGACGCCGGACATATCTACATGCGAGAGCATGCCCCAGATCGACTCCACTGGGTCTTCTGGTGGCTCCATTATTTTGAGGGCTTCCTTCGTTCTATTGGCCCATTCGCCTAGAGCTTTTTCTGCAGCAATACTAATAGCTCCCTTTTTATACCCAAAGCTACTCATAGCTGCCTCCCTAAACTTTTTTTCCACGTCATCTGAGATACAAACTTTTATACCACTCATCTTAATTCCTAATGACATTAAGGTAATAAGATATAAAAACCTTTCTTCGATGACGCTATGCACATCCTTTTTTGGATATCTCATCTTTCACAATGTCCACAAATTGCTTGACCACCTTTATCCTCTTAGACACATCGAACACGTCTTTTTCTGTCAGGTCATAGTACTCATGTGATAACAAGTTTCTATAAAATACTAAATTGGACAGCCTCTTCTCCAATCTCCTATCGATAAATTTATTTTTTGCCAATAATCTAAAAATCTCTCTGTAGGTAGAGGGCATGCCGATATCGTTCGCCACCACCACTTCTTCTCCCAAATTTATAGTTCTATTGATGGCAGAGAACAAAACCATCGAAAGAGAATAAAAATTTTTCTTATCTTCCAAATCCTCTATTTTCTTTATATCTAATTCTTCCAAATCTCTGAAATATTTTTCAATATCGCTTATTATCTTCCCAATTCTCTCTGTATCATACATTTCATTCACCCAAGATGTGGGAGCAGTGCCTCTTAATCATCGGCTGAACGTCCAGATAGGATTTAAGTGTGTCTACTTTAGCCCTCTGCAATGTTAGATCGTCTTTTTTATACAAAATTTCCCCCTCTTTTAAAACCCTAAACCTTATCGTCGGTGGAAGGTCCCAGAATATGGATATGTCTATTTTCTTAGATGAATTGCTCAATATTTCTTCTTTTACTTTTTTGGAGATATCCTTCTCTGTGAGCACACAGAGGTCTATGTCGGAAAATGGTTTTACACTACCTTTGGCCATAGAGCCAAACAGGTATATTGCCTCAATCCCATCTCTCTTCAATTCATCTATTACCTTATCGATCTCCATCTCATCATCTCTCATATAATTTCTAATCAAATTTTGAAATACTTAAGCCTTCTCCAGTTCATCCCACCGTTTCATCTGCCAGAAGTTGGTCCACCCTTCCGACGACTTTTTTGGTGCGAAGCTGACTGTCTGATATTACAGCGACTCCTGCAGAGTCGTATCCACGATACTCGAGATTTTTTAACCCCTCCTGTATAATGGGCAACGCGGTCTTTGAACCGATGTATCCGATTATTCCACACATAATTTAAACCACTCTATCGTATTACTCAAACCTACATCTAAATCAACCTTTGGCTCCCAACCCAGGATTTTCCTTGCTCTTGAAATATCCGGACACCTGCGTTTGGGGTCATCTATTGGCAACTCCTTGAAGACGATTTGTGAACTCGATCCAGTGAGTTTCTTGATCCTTTTGGTCAACTCGAGTATTGTGATTTCATCTGGATTGCCGAGATTGATTATTTCGCCCCCCGCTTTATTAGAGAAGACCATCTTGCATATGCCGTCCACCATGTCGGATATGTAGCAGAAACTTCGGGTTTGCGAACCATCACCATAGGCAGTAATCGGCACATTGGCAAGAGCCTGCGTGATGAAATTGGGAATTGCCCTTCCATCGTCTTTTTTCATCCTTGGCCCATATGTGTTGAATATTCTGACGATTCGCACATCCATAGCATGTTTACGGTAATATGCCATCGTTAATGCCTCTGCGAATCGCTTCGCCTCATCATAACAACTTCTCGGCCCCACGGGATTTACGTTTCCCCAGTAATCCTCTCGCTGGGGATGAATCTTCGGATCGCCATAAACCTCGGATGACGATGCCAGCAGAAATACAGCATCTTTTTCCTTAGCAAGTTCCAATGTATTATGAGTGCCAGATGAGCCGACTAATAATGTCTCTATTGGCATATTTTGATAATCCACCGGGCTGGCAGGGCTTGCGAGGTGAAACAGGTAATCGATATTCTCCTTGAGCGTCAACGGCTCAGTTATATCATGCTGTAGATAGGTGAAATTTTTATTGTTCAACAAGTTGACGATGTTCTTTTTGTCGCTCGTGCACAAATTATCGAGACAAATAACCTTGTGGCCATCGTCTAATAATTTTTCACATAGATGTGAACCTATGAACCCTGCACCGCCTGTTACGAGTATCTTCATGTTATTGCCCCAAGTCCCCTAGGCTCTTTTAACACAACAAAAGATTAAGCCTTAGCCTTCATCCTTATATGAGCTTTCATATAACTCTCTGGCAACCTTCGTGAGGCGTTGAAGATTTCAATCCCGATGATCTCGCCCTTTGCATCCAATTCTATGTTAACGCCTTCAGCTATCTCAACAAACTCTTCTTCTTCGCCCTCTTTTGCTATAATATAAAGGACATCATGCTCTTTATCATAATGAAACTCTGGGGCGGCTTCAGACTCTACTTTTTTTATCACCATTCTTTATCCCTCACTTCAATCCATCTTCCAAATTTAACTCTATTTTCTTTTTGTCCCCTCTTAAGAGGATGAATAGTAATCAATTCAATAATCTCATCAACATCGAATACGACCATCATCTCTCGTTCTTTCTCTTTGGATACTATTTTTGTGACTGCTATATAATGGTTTGTTTTGATGTCATAAAAATACTCTTTGGCTTTCTCAAATACTTCAGTTGGAAGCTTTTGGGGGATATTTCTTATTTTCAAACGGAAAGTTAAATGAGAAGTATATCTGATTGGTTTAGTCATCTAAACAACCTTGCCCAAATCCTGCACCGCCTGTTATGAGCATCGTTTTCATTAGATGCCTATATTTATCTATTCGTATATTAAAGCAATATTATAATCTCTCAAATCGTCTAATCTTTCTTGATATAAATAATGCAGTTACCGATATTCCCGTCAATAAAGGAATTAGCAAATAAATCATTGGATAGATGATTTTTCTACATCAAACTAGGAAAATTACGATAAACAGTACTAAAAACATAACTGTGGATATAATTGTTCTTCCTGGAAATAAAGTTAGCTTTGATGCGTAGGAGGATGGAGAGTTTTTTGCTTATCCTGATAATGATACCGTGACGCTGACGGCTGGCGTGAAACACGAGATATGGATCTTTCATTATACAAGTAACGGTCTTGATTCCGGAGAGTATAGTGTCAGAGTAATGATAGTAGATTGAAGATATATAGTGATTCAATATATGCATGAGTCAAACCCAGTTATGTCACGTAATCTTCATTTCATCCAATTTTATTCTTTGTATCTCATTTACCCTATCAAAGTCGCTGTCATCGCTCACAATAGTGCCTATGGCATTTTCTACAACTAGGGCGGCATGAATGGCATCTCTCGGCCTCAACCTGTACTTATCCATCAGACTTGGTGCTTTAACAGCGATATTTTCATCTATGGATACTATCTTCAGATTGGGGACTTCTAGGATATCACCCCATACCTTCATCCCAGTATTGAAGTCCCTGTGCTTGCTCACGGCCCATGCCACCTCATCCAAAACAAGGCAACTTATTGCACATGATAGCTTGCCCCTCCCCAACATTTCCATCATCTTTCTGCACCTCTTTCCTTTCTCTTCTCTGTTCAGAGCGGCATAGATGAACACATTTGTATCAAGGTACATCGATACCAATCCTTCGCATCCTCTCTTCTATCTGTTCTTCATACTCTCTATCGAGATCGATTTTTGAGATGCTCTTTCCTTGCGCTGCAATCTTCTCAAACTCCTTCTTTATGTTCTTCGCCTTCTTGATGACCATCTTATCCCTGCCTAAAACTCTATCGTCGACGAGTCGCCTATGTTGAGCGAATTTGGTTTGCCAGCGAGATTGACATCGTCCCCAAGTATACTTGTCTGGAGATTCATGTTCACTATCTTTGCACCAGAGCCTATGATGCCGTCAGCAATGATCGAGTTTTTGACGATGGTATTGTCTGCAATGGACACGTTCGGACCGATGATGGAGTTGACGATTTTCACACCAATTCCGACCATTACCGGCCGCATAATGATGGAATTGACAGATGCGATATCATTGCCTGGCTTCTCGGCCAGGAGCACCCTATTTACCTCCAGCAGCGTATCTGCTCTGCCGCAGTCATACCAATCATGCACTGGAAACGTTTTCAGCACTGCGCCAGCGTTCACCATGAGCTGAAGCGCATCCGTGAGTTGGTACTCGCCTTTTTTACTACTCCTAATTAGTTTGTCCAATGATTCGAACAGGAGAGATGTATTCTCTATGATGTAGATGCCAGCGATGCCAAGATTGGATGCTGAGCGCTTGGGTTTCTCGACCAGTTGGGTGATAACACCTTCCCTGGTGTGCACGATACCGTAGTGCTCTGGCGCATCCACAGTTTTAACTCCAATCGAGCCAGCGCATTTGCCATTGCCGTGATGACTATTCAGGAAATCCTTATAACCAGCTTTGAAAATCATGTCGCCCAGCGCTATCATCACAGGCGAATCTCCGATAACATCTTTGGCGACGCATATGGAATGTCCCAATCCAAGTGGCTCTTCCTGCGTGACATAGGAGAGCTTGTCAAAGAGCTCAGAGTAGTTCGCATCGATGTAAGAGGTCATCTTATTCTTCATATAGCCCACGACGATGATGACCTCCTCTGGCTGAACATCGACCAGCCTATCCAGAATATGCCCGATGATGGGCTTGCCAGCCACGAACACCATCGGTTTTGGTTTGGTGTGAGTATGAGGATACAGTCTCTTGCCAACGCCTGCTGCAGGTATGATTACTTTCATTCAAATCACCAGCATAGCCCTTCATAATCGATATGCTCTCTAAAAGCAATTATATTTCGCCCATCAATGACGATTCTGTTTTTCATCACCTTGAACTCGTCACCCAGTTTTTTAAACTCATCCCACTCGGTCATCACCAGGCAGGCATCCACATCCTTGAGTGCGTCTTTTGCGCTTGAATGATATCGAATATTTGGAAAGATGGGGCGCATGTTCTCATTTGCTAAAGGATCGTATGCTGAGACGATGGCTTTTTTCTCGATCAAGCTGTGAATGACTGGAATCGCTCTGGATTCCCTGATGTCATCGGTGTCATTCTTGAAGGCGAGCCCGAGTACTGCGATTTTTCTCCCTGAAAGGTTGCCTAATTTTCGCT
This sequence comes from Methanosarcinales archaeon Met12, assembly GCA_002813105.2. Lineage (NCBI taxonomy): Archaea > Methanobacteriati > Methanobacteriota > Methanomicrobia > Methanosarcinales > Methanosarcinales archaeon Met12. Next base: position 593,542 of record CP017966.2, read on the forward strand.
CAAGCAGGCGAATCATTCTCTTCGGCTGCCCCTCGTTTACGTCCATCACGGACCTTAGCAGTTTTGGCCGATAGCCGAGCTCTTCGGCTTTATGAATCAACGCTCTCATATCCTTTGGAAAACAGGAGCCTCCAAAGCCTGCGCCAGCCCGCAAGAAGCTCGGCGAGATTCGATGGTCCAAGCCAACCGCATGCATGACCTCATAGGTATCGATGCCGAGCTCTTTACAGATGTTGCCGATTTCATTTGCAAACGATATCTTCGTCGCTAGAAATGCATTGGAAGCGTACTTGATCATCTCAGCCGTCTTTAGTCCGGTTCGAATCAATGGGCAGTCAAAACCTTCATATAACTGCGCCACCACCCCTCCAGAGCGCTTATCCAGCTCGCCGATGACGATGCGGTCTGGATTCATGAAATCATGGACTGCCCTGCCCTCTCTAAGGAATTCTGGATTCACAGCAACGCCGAAGTCTGTCCCTGCCCTTTTTTGAGAGTATTCTTCAACAATCGGTATTACGACGTTTTGGGTAGTTTCTGGAACCACCGTGCTCTTGACCGCGATCACATGATACTTCTCGTTGTTTCTTAGCGATATGCCAATGCTTTTACTTGCAGTCTTGATGACCGATAGGTCAATTTCGCCATCCTGGGCAGATGGAGTGCCCACGCAGATAAAGGAGACGTCCGAGTCAGCGACGGAAGTATAATCAGTCGCAGCCACCAACATTTTACCAGCGTGTTTTTGAAATAATTCTTCCAATCCCTCCTCATGGATGGGTGGAATACCGGCGTTGATATTGTCCACCTTTTCTGCATCAACGTCTATGCAACATACATTATGGCCTAATTCAGCGAGGCACGCTGCCGTTACCGCTCCGACGTAACCAGCCCCGATAATCGAGATGCTACTGTCACCCATGATATTCACCAATCATCGCATCTTATAAAAATCCTTTATCCTGATGCTGTCGTCCAGATGCGGCGTGGAGACCTCATGAAGTATCGTGTTCTCGAGCGCAACAATGGTGTGGGGGGTTCCTGGTTCAATTCTGATGACGTCATTGCGCTCAAATTGCTCCTTGTGGTCCTCAAATTCAATGTAACCGATGCCGTCCATTATAAGCATGGTTTCATCCTTTTTCCCATGGTAATGATATGATGTTTGATATCCTTCGCGAATGAATAACTTCTTGGTCAGATATTTGTCAGTGCTGATCAGGATTTTCTCATATCCCCATGGCTTATCAGTTCGGTTCTCGTACTCTTTTCGGATGTCCTCAAGGTCCTTACTCGTATCGATTGACATCCAGAGCAAACCATCTTCTCGATAATAACCGAGACGCCCCATCTTGGCAAGCGATGGAAATAAGGTATTCTCTATGGCACCGGTTTCAAAGTCCTCGAAAAACGACAGACATGCATTATCAAAACAATATATGCCACCATTTATGTAATGGTCCAGAAGGGGCTTCTCCTTGAATGCCTTGATATGCTCCTCGCCCAACATCACGATTCCATATGGGCTTTTCATCTTGGTGACGAACATCGATACGGAATACTTCGACATGTCAAATTCATCCATCATCTTTTTCAGATTCAGGTCTGCGATCACGTCACCGTTACTGACCACGACGTCCTCATCATCGGTCGTCTCCAAACCTCTGCGTATGGCGTTTAGAGTGCCCAACGGCTCATCTTCTACGAGATACCTGATATTCACTCCTTTGTATTTTTGGCCATACCGCTCCTTTATTTTTTCATTTAAGTGACAGGCTAATAAAATGACCTCATCGATTCCTGCACTCGCAAAATCAAATATCTGTTTATCGAGAATTGTGTAACCCTTCTTGATATCGATGAGGGGTTTGGGGACCTCATATGTAAGTGGCCTGAGGCGCTTCCCATACCCTCCGCATAGAATCATTCCGATCATTTGGCACCCTTCATATAGTAGAAGTAGATTCTAACTACCTCTCTTTAACTTGTCTCTTATACAAATAAAATGCCGCATCCTTATAGTTTACCAAAGATTCTACAAAATATTTGTCAATATTGGCTCTCTCAGACGCAAATGGTCTGATAATCATGTCTGCATCAACTTTCCTCGCGACCGACGCGATCGCACACTGAAGGTCGATTGGCGGCCTGATCGAATATATCAGACTTGCACCTTTGTATATTTGTATATCCGGATTGAATATATCGTCTCTGATGAAGCGTATGCCATGAATACGGGGGCACATAACATCAGTTACGGTCACATCCAGACGGTCTTTTAGCAGGAGTGCTACCTCGGGATGTTTACCTATGCCGACCTCTACGATTTTGCCCCTGTATAATCTGAGAATATATTCCGCCAGATCCTTATGGCCAGTAATTGCCATAGACATCCCTACGCAGCATCTTGCATATAAATCTGAACGAGAAAAAGAAGCTTAATTTTGAGAGTGCAATTCAAAATTTAACGGCATCGGTCTACTAATTCCTGCATGCGTGCGGAAACCCCTGCGCCCTGTCTGGACAACCCATCATCGGATACAATCAAGGCTAATTCGTTACCAAGTACGAAAATAGCCTTTTTGTGGTCTGCTTTACTCCTATGTATGTGAACCGGGCTTATATGTAAAGACTGATATCTCTGGAAATTATTGCAGTGACCTGTATTCTCGAAGAATCTTTTAACCTGCACCAATATTGTATGGATATGTATCAGTTCATCCTTGTGCATTTCAAACCCCTATTCAACCAACGCAATCAATCACAGTACGATACACTAAGGAGAGTTAGAGCTTTACCATACTAAAGCTTTTGGTCGCCTTATTTATTATTTGAGCTCCTCACTGGTAAGGACCTTGAGGGAGGGCGGCCTATTGGCAATATTGCCCAGTTTTACGCCTACCAGATAGTCCAGCTTCTTTTCTGCAGCGATATCGATGATGCGCTGGGTGATCACGCCATCAAAGATGACACCTTTGACATCGCTGTTTGCCTCTCTTAAAACGTTGGCGAGGTCTCTCACTGCAACGTCTCCAATTGCCTTTTTATCGGCATTCAGTAATTTTGCACTCAAGGTACCGCTGAGCTCTTCTGCGTATGTCTTGAGTGCTTTTTCATTTGTTGCACTCACCGGTGGCGTATCCTCTTGCTTGGGCTTCTCTACACGGCGTCGAATACTGCTCAGATTCAAGATTCTCCTCTTTACCACTCCCTCTTTCTTCTGCACCCGGTGACCTGTAGAGACTTCCATGGCCTGTTCTGCCGGCACCTTGTTTCGCAACGCCTTGATGACCTCTTTTTGAGTCAAATCCTCGACACTCTTGCCTTCGGGGGCGCGTGCAACATAGTTGATGTCGGCAATCTGAAGCAGTTCTTTTAATAATAAATCTCCGCCCCGGTCTCCATCAAGGAAAACTGTAACTGTTTTATTTTTACTGAGGTCTCCAATCGTCAGTGAGACATTGGTCCCCTCGACTGCGATCGTGTTCTTGATGCCGTAACGCAATAGATTTAAAACGTCGGCACGCCCCTCTACTATGAGTATTGCATCCGAATCGGTCACATTAGGACCTGCCGGCAGGGCATCGTCACCATAAGATGTGATGCCCTCGATGCGCATAGCATGCTTCACCGATTCAGCGATCTCCTGGCTTTCTGGAACATTATCATCGAATTTATCGGTTAGTATGTATTTTGCCCGGTCTATTACCTGTTTTCGCTTAACCGCCCTGATATCTTCTATCTTCGATACTGTGATGTTAGCGGTACATGGACCGATCCGCTCTATGGTTTCCAATGACGCCGCCATAATCGACGTTTCGACCTTACCAAGACTGGATGGAATCATGATTGACCCGCTTGACTTGCCGGATTTTGCATTGATATTAACTTCGATCCTGCCCACCCTTCCTGACTTCTGCAGGTCCCTAAGGTCCATGTCATCGCCGAGCAGACCCTCTGTTTGGCCAAAAATGGCCCCAACCACATCGGGCTTCTCTACAATGCCATCGGCATTTATATTTGCATAAATAATGTATTTCGTGGTATCGGAATTTTGCATTGAAATCCTCTCCTTGATACAAAAACAGCCAAAGGCGTCAAGGTAAGATGGTCACACTTGACTTGTTTCAACCACACAGCGAACTCAATGAAGATAGTATTGCACTTACTACTATATTTTTATGAAAACTATGTATACCTTCATACACCATATTTTGATTAATCTTAATCTATCCGCTATGAATTTTGAAACTACCTTTTTATCTTGGCTATTTTCTTAATATTACATTATCGATTACGCATTTGGACATAATAAACTTATGGTATGGGCTGCAAACCAAAGAGCTGGAACGCTAACATCTGCACACTTTGTGGCGAAGCGTTTGGATGTAGGTGTCTATATTCTCCACCTCTTTTATCTCCTTTTGTACAAGCTTTTTGAGTCTCCCCCTAAGTCTGGCATTCGGCTTCGTACCGGATGCGCGTAGATATTTAAAAATCTTATTTGCCATTTCATTTCCCTTTGAATCCCAGTCAGTCAGTATGATCACAGTATCGGCTTTTCTGGAAATCTCCTCGGCAAAGCACAATAATGGTGGATGGGACGCAAGCATGATTTGACCAGAAATGCCCAGTTCATTCAATGCGAACCTATCCTTCATACCCTCGACGATTATGACTGCGCCCTCGTCTAACAATTCCTGAATTTCGGCGAGAATCCACTCAATCCGCTGCAATCGTTCAGCATCTTCCATCTCAATCAATCCCGATTCAAGGGGATGTTATAAGAATATAAATTAGATGTACCCTGACGCACTAACTCCGAGAGATCATCCGCTGGAATAATCCGCAGTCCTCCTCAGTTACCCTCATGCCAGGGTTTGTTCCACATTGGGGTTGGCTATACGGTCATCGATAGGCTTTGCCAGTAACTCCCGCAAGGACCTATACAATGCGGATTTGTCGCCCCCATTTTGCACCGATGGTCACCGTATCCAATGGAATCCTCGCACCAGTCCTCGTAGAGGGCAATTATATTATTTCATGCCACTTATATAAAGATGTGTTGTCGGTCAAATGGTGATTTAATGGAGACTTCCTTTATCTGCTCATAGCGTTTTGAATTCCGTGGTGATTAAAATCGCCTTGGTTTCGCTAGCGGTCGCTGCAATCAATGCATCCTGTAAATTCGCCCGTATTTCCTTCTGTACTCTCCTGCCTTTTTGCAATATCTGGGCAGACATTGATTTTATTAATGGTGTTTATGAGTGTTTCAGTTTTCTGTCCGACATCAAGACGTTCACAACTCTTGCCGCTAAGTAGCTCTGCTTCTATTATGACTGATGAGAATATGATGTCTCCACAACTCCACAGTTTGCCGAAGAATTTCACCGCCTCTGCATTGCCACGTAGGAAGTCGATAAAAATATCAGTATCGATGAGAAGTCGCCTCATAAGCCGAGCCTTTTCATCCTTTTTTACACTAGGGGCTGACTTAGGCTCTTCTTTCCAACAGCCAACACACCCATCTATTATCAACTATAAATTTAATCGGAAAATCCGCTCCCCCTGATGAAGCGCCCGCTCCCCTTTTCACCGACGATTTCCCCATCAAGCACAACTTCGCCCCTGAGCATCGTCATCTTTGGGAAAATCGCGTTCATTCCTTCAAATGGCGTCCAACCAGCCTTGCTGTGCAGGTTCCTGTCCTTGATAGGCTTCATGTCATTTAAATCGACAAACACGAGATCGGCATCGTTTCCAACCTTAATCTCGCCTTTTCCGTTCAATCCGAAAACCCTCGCTGGATTGGTAGCCATGAGCTCTATCAGGCGCTGAAGTGATATGCGCCCTGCTTTTGCGGCAGACAGCATCAATGGTAATGAAGTTTCAACGCCAGGAACGCCAGCAGGGGCACTCCATATATCCTGCTCTTTTTCCTCCTCTGTGTGGGGTGCGTGATCAGAGGCGATCATGTCGATGCGGTCCAGCGCCGCCCAGAGTGCTTGCCCATCCCCCTCGCTTCTCAGCGGCGGATTCATCTTGCCGAACGTACCAAGTTTATCCCAGTCTTTTTCAGCGAGGAATAGGTGATGTGGCGTGACCTCACATGTCACATTTGTCCTTAGGAGGCGCAAACCTTCCCTGGTGCTGATGTGACATATATGTAACTTGGTGCTTGTAACATTGGCGAATTGAACTGCTCTTGCGATGGCAATAGCTTCGGACTCATTCGGCCTGGATGATGAATAGGCGCCGGGGTTGGTCTTATCCCTCAACTTCTCGGTGCATCTCTTTATGACGCGCTCGTCTTCTGCATGTACGCAGGCGATGGCGTTCAATTGTGCAATGGTCTGAAACGCATTGGACAACGCATCGTCATCGATGTTCAACCTGCCCACCGATTCAGCCATGTAGATTTCGCCAAAGGCGGTTACGCCTGCCCTCCACAATAGTTCGAGTTCCGCGCCTTCAACCACACCGGCATTGATGCCGAAATCCACGATCGAGCTCCTTGAAGCCTTCAGCTTAGCCTCAAATGATTTTAATGTCGTAGTAGGTGGAATCGTGTTTGGATGGTCTATAACGGTGGTCACGCCGCCAGCTGCGGCAGCACAGGAGCCTGAATACCAGTCTTCCTTATGCGACATACCCGGGTCGCGGAAGTGCACGTGCACATCTATCGCTCCAGGCAAAACCAGCAAACCATGCGCGTCGAGTACATCGTCTGCACGAATGTCCTTCGCAATCCTGGATATCCTGCCATCCGTTATCGCCAGCTCGGCTTCCAGAACATCCCCGTCGAGGAATAATTTCGCATTTTTAATCACAAGGTCCGGCATTGTATCTCTTTATGTCCACCTTTCCGGTTCTTTGACGCTCATGTTGATCATCATCTCTGATATGTCAACCCCATATTCTGCCATCCTTTTCAAGCTCTCTAAAGCGGATCGCAGGTGTATTTGATTTATGGTGTCGTGACGATTCTTTAATACTCTCTCGCTCACAGCCGTCACCAGCTCCACAGCCTCTTGAGACTCTGCTATTGCTTTGTTCGCGGCTTTTACATCCTTTTTGAATAGACACGCAAACACGTTATCGAATGAATTCAATACAAAATCTCCCGCCTCAGTTATTTCTGCAGTTAACTTCGGGTCAATGCCCTTCATTTGAGTTGCGTCTTTCGCAATTTTTTCAGCATGGTCAGCTATCCGTTCCATGCTCTTCGCGATGAGCCTGTATCCCATACATTCTCTCTGGTGCTCGATGCCCATTTTTTTAGCCACTTTATAATCTCCGATCGCTGCCTTGAGCTGCCTCACGATCAGCAGATAGAATCTATCCACTTCGTTATCCCGCTGTATGACGTCTCGTGCAAGCGCTACGTTCCCGTCCTTCAGAGCCGTTATGGAATCCTTTTGCATCGATTTGAGGATCCTCGCCATTCGTTGAAATGTCTTTTCAAGTGACAACTCTTCATAGTTTAACAGGCTTTGCAGGATTAATTCATCTCCCGATTCATCGACCACTTCGAGCCCTATCAGTCCCTGTCTGACCGAGTCTTTTATCCATTTTCTGTCCTGTGTGCTGAATCCTTCCCTGGAGATCAGTTTTATTATGTCATAGCCGACCAGGTAGTTTGCTATTAGCAATCTGAGTATGTCCTCCGGCTTTTCATCGGGAAATAGTTCTATAACTGTACTGAACGCCTCTTGCTTTTTTGTCCCAGTGGTGATGAGAATCGAGTTATCCGCTCCACGTATAAGCGTTACTTCGTCTCCCTGGTTTATCCCCACGCTTCTTGCCCAGTCTATTGGCAGAGATACTATCAGTGTCGATCCGCCTGTCATCTGGACCTTTCGCTTCTCTTCTTCCAATTCTTTTACCTCTATATATGGACTATTGAGTAGATATATCTATATTGGGATAAAGTATATATAGTTATCTGTCGTGTGACCATATGTGAAGGAGGCAGATAAATATGGATGTGAACAGTATCGAGCGCCGAATATGTGGTGCAAAACATATGGCCATACTTGCAGATGATTTAGATGATGGTATAGGCAAGACAACGAGAGATGCTGGAGCTGGCAGGCACTGCGTCATGGTGTACCGTTGTGGATGCGGCAAACTGATAGACAGCAGTGACAAATTCTGCTCTTTTTGTGGGCACCAGCTGGAATGGCATGAAATAAGATGAATCTTAAAGAGCATGGCGATGTAAATGGCGCAAAAGACCTATGACATTGGGATTCGTGGCAGGACATACCCACTCAGAAAGGAGCTAAAGGAGCTTGGCCTGTGGTGGGACAGGAGTACATACAAGTGGGTAGGATTGACCGTCGAATACGAACGAATGACACAGATACGCCGGTTTGCGTGGAAAGTAGGCCTGCACCTAAATGTCAGAGAGACGAACATGAAGATGGGAAGATATATTTCATTATTGCGCCATGGTCAGCAGACTCTAAAGGCATATGCGGCCATAAACGCGTTCCATGGCTCTGGAAGTTGAATGAAATCTTGATAGTCAATGCTGGAACCGCTACGACAAGACAGGTTAAGGCGAGGATAACATCGTCTTTCAATATAATGGAAGTCGGCGAGGAGGGACGTGTCGTCAGGCGAATCTCTTCTAAAACCATCGAGGAAGTGGTGTTTTACAATGGAATCTCTCAAAAGCCCATGAGATGATTGTCTATATAGTCTATATTGTTCTATATATTCTATATGGGATATTATTATATATTAGTAGTGCAAACAAATATGTAATAGTTAAAAGGAGGATAAACATGAACAAAAAAATAGTGGCATTAGTAGTAGCAGTAGGAATGATAATGTCAATCGTAGCAGGATGTATCAATGTTCCAGAGGCTCCCATAGAGGCTCCAGGACTAACAGGCACACTGGTAATAGCAGGATCTACTTCGGTGGCGCCTATAGCTGAGGAACTAGCCAGGGCATTTGAAGCGATACACCCTGAGGTACGAATCGATGTACATAGCACAGCATTGTGGCGATAGTCCATCCTGCCAATCCAGTCATTGATCTGACGACAGAACAGCTTCGACAGATATATGCTGGGGAGATCACCAACTGGAGAGAGGTCGGCGGAAGAGATGCACCGATTATGGTCATAACCAGAGAAGAAGGCTCAGGAACAAGGGGTGCATTTGAGGACATGGTAATGGATGATAACCCTATTTTCCCCGGCGCTATCACTATGGTGGGGGCAGGCGGTGTTAAAGCTGCTTTGGTCGGTGCTGAACGTGGAATCGCCTACATCTCATTATGGGGTGTAGATGAGACCGTAAAAGTAGTTAAGATAGATGGAGTTATGCCGACTGCCGAATCAGTGCTGGCAGGCGATTTTGGAATCGCAAGACCATATATATTCCTGACCTTGGGTGAAGAAGTGCTCGAAAGGGCGTTCATAGACTTTGTCTTAAGCGACGCTGGCCAGGATATAATCAGAGAAAAAGGACTTGTGCCGGTTCGCTAAAAGCCACCAAAAACAGTATTATCGCTCACTATCACTACAACACCAATATGTGGGTGGTGGTTGAGCGATAGAGTTTTTTATTCTAAAACTATGATATAATCTAAGGGGAAGCAATAGAGGGTTAAGCAAAGATGTATCGCCATTATAAGGAACGAATTGTCAAGTCCGTCTTATTCATAAGCGCACTTGCTGCTATTTTTGTCCTCGGTCTTATTACGGTGGTTATTTTCAGCGAAGGTTTGCCACTTATAGCCAAAGTTGGACTTTTTGATTTCATTCTTGGAGCTGAATGGCGACCGTTGGCAGGAATATTCGGGATCGCCCCCATGATAGTTGGTACTTTTTATGTTATCTGTGGTGCTATGCTGCTTGGTGTGCCTCTGGGGATCGCCTGTGCTATATTTTTGGCTGAAATCGCACCTAAAAGAATAAGGTCGGTGATTAGACCCTCCATCGAACTATTGCTTGGAATCCCTTCGGTGGTATATGGCTTCTTTGGGCTGGTGATACTTGTTCCAATAATAAGAGAGCATTTTGGTGGACCTGGCTTTAGCATATTGGCTGGCTCAATTATACTGGCAATAATGTTATTGCCTACGGTTATCGCCGTATCTGAAGATGCTATTCGTTCAGTGCAGCGTACCTATAAAGAAGCATCATTAGCATTGGGGGCAACTCATTGGCAGACCATTAGAAACGTTATTTTGCCTGCCGCACGCTCCGGTATTACGGCAGGGGTGATTCTTGGTTTTGGGCGCGCTATAAGTGAAACCATGGCCGTCATAATGGTCTTGGGCAATGCCCCAATCTTTCCGCGGTCCATATTAGATCCGGTAAGGGCGCTTACTGCTAACATTGCTTTGGAGATGGCTTACGCCACCGGAGATCACCGTCAAGCATTATTTGCCACCGGAATTATCTTGTTCGTAGTAATATTGCTCTCTATTTCCTTAATCAACATAGTACAAAAGAGGGATATGGCATGAATTCAGGTAAAATTGCGATGGGCGTATTGTGGGCTTCTGGCCTGATAACGCTCGCTATTTTAGTCATTGTGATTGGCCATATACTTCTGAATGGTATGGGCATGATAAGCATAGAGTTCTTGCTGGATTCGCCGCGAGCTTTGGGGCGAGAAGGTGGCATATTTCCAACAATAATCGGAACAATAGCTCTGGTAGTAGTAGCTCTAGTGATAGCGACACCAATTGGGGTGGGTGGTGCGATATATTTGGCTGAGTATACACACCGGGGTACCATAACTAAAATAATCAGAGCAGGGGCAGAATGTTTAGCTGGCATACCATCTATCTTGTTTGGTCTGTTTGGGTTCGCTTTTTTTGTTATTTTTTTGGGATTCGGGTGGTCAATTCTATCGGGCGGATTGACCGTGGCATGTATGATTTTGCCAATGATTCTCAGGACCACTGAAGAGGCTTTAAAAGCCGTGCCTAACTCATACCGAGAGGGCAGTCTATCTTTAGGAGCGACTAAATGGCAAACTATACAAAATGTTGTCTTAAAAAGTGCTGCCGCAGGCATATTTACAGGCATAATATTGGGAGCGGGGAAGGTTGCCGGGGAGACGGCAGCAATCATGCTCACTGCCGGCAGCGCTCTAAGACTGCCAACATCGTTGTTCGACTCAGTTAGGCCAATGTCATTTCATTTATATATATTGGCCATGGAAGGGTTATCTATGGAACGTGCCTATGGTACTGCTGCAGTATTAGTTTTGACTGTGCTGTTCATAAATCTCACTGCAAACTTGATTATGAGATACTATACCAGGGCTCTAAGGGGATAAAAATGAAACGAGAAAGTTTACGGGTAAGTTTTGCAAGCGTTCTGGTGATTTCTTTGATAGCGATTGGCCTTTTATCGATAACTATACAATACAAAATCATGATGGGACCTACCCTCATCCTCCTGGCACTTTTATCGCTAATTCCTCTAAAACTCGCCGGAAGAACGATAAAATCATGTTCAGCCGACATCGTATTTGGCTCGGTTGATACCTTCTTCCTGGGAATCGCCGCTCTTATAGGCGCGAGTTTTGCAGGGGTTCTGGGGGCAATTGTTGGGGCAGCTGCGGGTGATGCCATCACCGATGGATTTGCAGGTTTATGGGAGGGAAGAGTGGCGCAATACTTGAGAGAACATGGAATTGAGGAAGCTAGAACTCCCCTGTCGGCGTCTCTCGGCAAAATGTCCGGGTGCTTTCTGGGAATCGGGGTGCTGTTGACATTGGTCTGGACAATTAGGGATGTGAGATTATTATGACCACAAACAAAATGGAGACAGCAAATCTAAGCCTCTGGTATGGGGGGCATCAAGCTCTGACGGATGTGAGCATTAAGATTAAGAAGAATATGGTTACCGCACTGATTGGGCCATCTGGCTGCGGGAAAACGACGTTCATAAGGGCGTTAAACCGCATGAATGACCTGATAGATGGTGTGCGCATCACGGGAGGCGTTTTGCTCGATGATGTAAATATATATAGCGACCATATAGATGTGGTGCAGCTCAGAAAACGAGTTGGCATGGTTTTTCAGCAGCCAAATCCATTTCCGATGAGCATCTACGACAATGCGGCATATGGTCCAAGAATCCATGGGATAAAAGATAGGGAAAAGTTAGATGAAATAGTGGAGAGAAGTATAAAAGAGGCGGCCCTGTGGGAGGAAGTAAAAGATAGATTAAACAAACCTGCGCTGAAATTGTCTGGCGGTCAGCAGCAGAGGCTCTGTATTGCGAGAGCCCTGGCAGTAGAGCCAGAAGTTATATTAATGGACGAGCCCTGCTCCGCATTGGACCCGAATGCCACCTCTAAAATAGAGGACCTGATTCAGGACCTTAAAAAAGAATATACCATCGTAATCGTGACACACAACATGCAGCAGGCGGCAAGGGTATCAGACTATACCGCATTCTTCTTTACTAAAGGGGAATTAATAGAGTATGGGCCGACTTCTAAAATCTTCGAAAGTCCACAGGATAAACGCACTGAGGATTATATAACCGGGAAATTTGGATAAGGGGGCGATGTCGATGATAAGGAAAACGTATCATCAGAGTTTAGAGGAATTAAAACAAGACGTTTTAAAAATGGGGGATATGGCCAAAAAGGCAATTCACGATTCCGTCCAATCTCTGGCTAAGCAGGACAAGGAATTAGCTGCCAAAGTCATTGAAGAGTACGATCCCCTGGTCGATAAGATGGAGTTTGAGATAGAGAACAAATGCATGAAACTGATAGCACTACAGCAGCCGATGGCAGGGGACCTGAGGGTTATCGGTACTTGTATGAAGATGATAACAGACCTGGACAGGATGAGCGACCTTGCCACAAATATTGCCGAAATCACGCTTGCAACGGCTGACAAACCATTGGTTAAGCCGCTCATCGATATCCCGCGCATGTCTGAGCTCACATTGGAAATGCTGGAAGACAGCTTAAAAGCATTTGCAACGTATGACGCCAGGTTGGTGGGAAGCGTATCAGATAAAGATGATATAGTGGATGCGTTATATGACCAGGTTCGCAGGGAATTGATAACTCTCATGATCGAAGACCCACACACGATTGGCGGCGCATCTCATCTCTCATTTGCAGCGAGCCACATAGAGAGAATGGCAGACCATGCATGCAATATTGCTGGCAGGGTCGTCTACATGGTTACCGGTGAAAGGGTAAAATTGGGGTAATTTTCTTTTCCACAACCGCTCCATTCGGCTCAACCTCGGCAAAAATCTGACCTTCGAATGTGTAGACATTCACTCTTTCATCCAGCCACATGTCTGGCGTCAGCCCTGTCTTGATGCACGTCTGGGATAAAAATTTTTTTGCATCAAAGCGGTATTCGGTCGCCACCTGAGGGAGCAACAGGCCAGAAAGCGTGGCAAACTTTACAAGCAGTCCATGTTTGCCAATTTGTATTTTCTCAGGCCGTTCATTTGCCTTGCCCTCTATTAATTTGGGCGGTGCGAGTATCGTAATCTCTATCGTAATCTCCTTCAATTCGTTTATTTGAACGGGAGAAAACCGCGGATCCCTAACTGCAGCGCTTATGGCGGAATCCACGATAGCATCACCAAGGAACATATCTGGATATGGCTGGCCGATGCAACCTCGCAAACCCTCTTTGTGTAGTGTTACAAATACCCCTCTCTTCTCCATGAACTTTCCGGAAAGCCTCGGTGATATTGTGGTACGTTCGTTTAAATATCCCTCAATCGCTTCTCTAGCGAGTTTTATCGCAAGTTCGCCATCTTTTAATCTTAACATGTTGTTCATGACTCCTCGGTTATGTTTAAAAGTTACGAAAGGTATATGATTCTTCTGGATAATAACAACTTGTGAGAGAGGAAGGGCGGCTGCCGACACCTTTTCCGTCAACGCTTTTGCGCTTGCCTCGAATCAGAGATTCGCAGGCAGTTTCAGATATTCCATCTGGAACAAGCGGAAAAGGGTTGTTGAGGAAAGTCCCCCCACCATCTGGACATATGAGTGTGTGCAAGCACACAAGGCGAGAGTCTTGGCTCTGGAACAGAAACGATACCACGCTACACCAATGCGATGATTCGAGTATGGGAATCGCTTTTGCGATTTTTGACGATGAGGTCGTGCATGTCGTGGCTGGAACGGCGAAACCTCGTAGGTGCAAGCCAAAGATGGGCAGATAAGGAGTCCAGCCGATGCCCAAAGTATGGCGCTTAGATGAATGCCGCTGAAACAGAAGGGGGCTTACTCCCCTCACTCACAATGACTTTTAAGGGATTAAAAATAGAAGTAAACGCTTTAAATCATAGAGGGCAATCTTTCTAAGAGCAGATTATAACCCCAAAATAAACCTAAACATCGCTTTAAATAAACAATAGAATTTAAAGTAAAACAGGAAAAGCCACAAACCAAAACATTTAAATATATGGTGAAATAACCATAATATTATGGTAAAAAGGAATAATATTGAGATTATTAAAGTATTGATAGAGAAACAGGAAGAGGAGCTTAACATAGCCAAGATAGCCAAATATTCTGGAATTGATTATAAAAATGCCTATCTGACAATCAGAAATCTTGAAAAAGAAGGATTGATAACTCTGAAATCATTTGGCAAAAATAAAAAAGCAACTCTGAACAAGAAGATTCATCCTCTTATTTTTGAAGCAGAATACAAAAGAAAAGAAGATTTGTTTAGGAACAAAGATTTTTTGGTGCTTCACAGGAGACTCTTTGAATTGCCGTTCCTATTTATAGCCCTGTTGTTCGGCTCCCATGTTAACGGAAAAGAAACAAAACATTCGGACATTGATTTATTGATTATAGGTGGAGATGAAAAAGAGATTCAATCAGTTATCTCTTTATGGCCTGAAAAAATTCATTTAACGTTTGTAACCTATAAAGAGTTTATTCATATGGCAAAAACTAAGGAATTTACAGTAGTAAGCGAAGCTATTAAAAATAACATAATTTTAATTGGAATAGAAGAATATTACAGGTTGTTGGAAAATGCTGAGTGAAAAAAGGATAAATGAAGCTGAGAGCAATGTTAAATCCTACTTAGCAGAAGGACTATTGAAAAAAACAAGAGTAGAAAATAATGTTATAAATATCTTTTTAAATAATGCAAAAGAAAGTCTGCGAGTTGCTGAAGAAATTCAAAAAAGAGGACTTTCTGATTTATGGACTATTGTCTGCTCCTATTATGCTATGTTCTATTATGCCAATGCTGTTCTTTCAACATATGGTTATAAAGTTGGAGAAAAAATTGTTCATAAAGTTACAGCCGATGCGTTGATAGTTTACGTTAGGAAAAAACTAAAAGAATCTTTAATTGAGAATTATGAAGAAACAAAAGAAGAAGCATTAAATTTAGCAGGCATAAGGGCTGACCAAATAATTGAATCTTTTGATTTTGAGAGGAGCAAGAGAGGGATGCTTCAGTATAAAACAGTTGAATTTGAAAAGAAATCCAAAGCAAAAACTTCATTGCAAAGAGCAAAAGAATTTGCAAAAGAGATGGAAAAATTAATGGTTGGTGAAAGGTAAAATGCCAATCCCAAAAGAAATCATAGACAACAGTGAAGGAAACAAATTAATTAGTTTCCTGAATGATGATTCAATAGAAAAGTTTTGGGAACCTCTAAAGAATAAACTTATATATATATTCCTCAAATCAAGAAAAGACTGCAAGTATCAAGACGCATTTGGAGGCAATATATAAAGGTTAATAACTGGAAGAGACTGATTAAAGAAGTAAGCAATTTCTTGATGGAAAAGGGAGTATTCAAGAAAAGTATCGTAGAGTCGTTTGATAAATCAAAATTACAGTTAATAACAATAGATTTTGTTTCGTGATAAAGTAAACGGAGGACCAATACGCCTTTAAGGGGTTCATTAAATATATCTATCCCCCACTCACCACTTTCAAGACCCTTAATTCGCCTGCTTCTACAACATCATCCAGTGGTACTGGAACCCCATTTTTTAGAACGACGACAATTTCTGGATTTAGATTGAAGCCCAGGAGCATATCATCATACCTCGTCTTTGCAGAAACGTCAAAACGTTTTGTTGCACCGCCTGGCAAAATTACAGTCACTTTCGTGTGATCTTTTATCCCCTCCGACCCTTCCAGATTTTCTCTCATAAGCTTCCCCTCTATCTCTCTCTGTTTTTTTGCACCTTTTCGCTCGGCATCTTTCTTTTTATACTTGGACATGATAAACCTTTCAAACGTACACTCGATAGCTATTTAAATTTAGTGTTTTTAGATATATGCCGGGATGGCAGAGCGGACTAACGCGGCAGGCTCGAGACCTGTTGTCTCATTCGAGACACTTGGGTTCAAATCCCAATCCCGGCGCTCACTTCGTCTGCTGGCGGAAGAAATGGTTGAAATAGGGATTTACAAGAAAAAGGGGTTGGAAATTTGGCTCGAAATCGCCGAGGATAACATTGAGCTCAAGTCATCAGGCGTATTTTCTAAATTGGCCTATCCTTTATTGAAAAAAGTAAATAAGATGCTGAGGAATGAGAGGCCAATTAAGGCGACCGAGGAAGAAGTGGTTTTAAGCACATGGCTTCCACCGATTCCAAGCGAACCATTCCGAAGAGCTATAAAAGCCGAGATAGATATATTGCTGAGAGGAAAATTCTCTCCCCAGGCAGTCTCAATGAATATTTCCGATTGTACGCTTGAGTGTAGTGAATGTAACATAATTGAGCATGGGGAAGAGCTCAAAACAAAAGATGTGAAGAATTTTATAGGGCAAGTCCAAGACCTTGGGGCGATTACAATTGGATTTGCAGAAGGGGACCCGCTTTTAAGGGAGGACCTTTTCGAACTCATAGATTACGTGGACAAGAAAAAGTCCATTGCAAGCGTTTTTACCCCTGGTCCCTTATTGACAGATGAGGCAGCAGCGGAACTGAAAGAGCACGGAGTATACGCTGTAATAATAGGTATTAAAAGCCCCAACCCGGAAGAGCATGATGCTGCGAGGGGACAAAAAGGAGCATTTGATAAGGCTATAAACGGCATGAAAAATGCGGTGGAGAACGGCCTCTATGTCTCCATGCATACACACGTGACCCCAAAACTTGTGGAGAGCGGAAGACTTGTGGGGATATATAAACTTGCATCCAGGGTCGGAGTTCATGAGTTATCCATCTGGGAAAGCCACCCAACCTGGAACTACAAAGATAGGAAGGATATAATTCTGGAGGATAAGCACAGAAGGGTAATCAGGGAACTGTACTGTAAAGCAAACTCTTCTAAAGAGGGGTCGAGAATATTCTACAACGGCGTCTTTGAATCTCCAGAGCTCTTTGGCTGTATGGCAGGCAGGAGATGGCTGAACTTGATACACTCAGGAGATTTGACTCCCTGCACATATGTGCCAATCTCTTTTGGGAATATCAGGGAAGAAAGTGTGGAAAGGATATGGAGGCGGATGTGTCAATTTAAGGAATTTAAGCAGAAGAGGTCCTGCGTGATGCTCGATGCGGAATTCAGGTCGAAATATATCGATAAATTTTCCGCTTCCGAGCTTCCCATTAACTACAAAGACATCATTTGAAGGTTGATTAATATGAAATTTGTCGCGTATAATTCAATCCTATTTAAGCTGATTTTGGACTATACAGGCACCGGGATGAGAATAAAGACCAAAGGGCTACTTTCTCCCTTCCTCGGAAAAGTGGAGAAGAAGTTTGATGAGTATTTGAAAAGCGTCCCAGCTGACATAAGAGGGGACAAACTATATCTTTCAACCGCCTTCCCTCCTGTGCCGAGCGCACCTTTTAAAAGGCTGGTATTCTCTCAAATAAAAAGAGCCTTTGGACTTCATAGTCCGGACAACCTGACGATTATGGTTACAGGAGAGTGTCAGTGCAATTGCGAGCACTGTCTGGCGCATAAAATGGATGAAGGAGTAGAGCTATCTAAGAACGAGATATTCGATGTTATTGACCAGGCACTGGAGCTTGGCGTATCTCAAATCACTTTTGAGGGCGGCGAGCCAACTTTAAGAAAAGACCTCACCGACCTTATCGAGTATATCGACAAAAGCAAGGCCACTTCAATGATTGTGACAAATGGCCAGCATTTATCCAAGGATTATGTCAAGAAGCTCAAGGAGCACGGGGCGGATTACATAAATGTAAGTATAGATAGCCCCTATCGGGAGAAACACGATGAGTTCAGAGGCGTTGAAGGGCTTTTTGATTGCGCTACAGAAGGGATAAAAAATTCTGTAGATGTGGGAATTCTAACTGGCGTTTTATATATCGCAAATCCAGAAAATTGTGATAGAAAGAGTTTGGAAAGGATGGCGGATTACTGTGAAGAGCTCGGCGTCTTTGAGCTGATGATCGACAAAATTGTTTCAGGTGGAAAATGGGCAGGTAAAGACGTCTTAGGTGAAGAGCAGGAGGAAGAAATAATCAGGTTTCAGAAAGAGGTAGCCGAAAAGAAAGGGAAGAATTTTATCACGAACCTTTTCCAGTTAAGAAGACCTGGTTTTTTTGGATGCTTTGCAGGCAGAAAATGGTGCTACATCTCTCCCAGCGGAGAGGTCATGCCCTGCATGCATACTCCCATCTCCTTCGGCAATGTGAGGAAGGAAAAATTATCAAAGATTTGGAGTAAAATTAGAAAGCACCCACTCTTCAGCAAAAAGCCAGAGAAATGTGCACATGAGGACTCCGCATATAGGGAAAGATATCTAAAAAATATTCCAGAAGACGCTGTTTTACCTTATCCTATTGAGGAGTTTGTTTAATATGAGGACTCCCGCATACCCTATCTGGTTAAAAGCTCTTTGGCGGTTGAAAATTGAAAACAGGCCCCTAATTCTTTCTCATGGAATCAATTCGAAATGCAATCTGCGCTGTAAATTTTGCCCATACTGGAAAGAAGACAGGGGAGAAATGAGCAGAGAGGAGATATTTAGTCTTCTTAAAGCGGCAAAATCTTTGGGAATACTACTCTACAACGCATGGACCACAGAACCTCTCTTGAGGAAGGATCTTCCAGAAATCCTTGAACATGCTCATCACCTTGGGATGATGACATCCCTTGTAACCAATGGAGTCCTGTTGAAAAAAAGGATTGGGGAGCTCTCAGACCTTGACTACCTGTCTGTTTCTGTGGATGGCTATCAATCCTTCGAGGAACTGAGGGGCATCAAGTTGGATGAGGTGCTGGATGGAATCAAAGGGGCAAGAGATATGAAAATCCCCACCTTAATCAACTGCGTCATCAGCGGAAAGAATTTGGACGAGATTGAGGAGCTGATATATTTAGCCCGAGAGATGGGAGGATGGATATCATTTGAACCCATCTATGAATACCAGGGAATCTCTCAAGAAGTGTGGGAAGAGATAGGGATAAGAGATATAGACAGATACGGGAAGACCGTTGACAGGATAATTGAATTGAAAAAAGAGGGCGCCCCGATTATTAACTCCAACACATATCTTAAAATTATAAAAAATCTAAGCCCAGATTTCAAATGTCACGCCAATAAAGTCATTCTTCATGTTTCATCGGATGGCAGGATAGAAAACTGCAGGGTTCACAGAGAAAGCATGGGCAACATCAAGGATGGGCTGGGCAATGCATGGAGCTCTTCAAAAGAGAGGAGGGAAAAAATATCGATGAAATGTAAAGGGTGTCTGTTTTTTGGACATGTTGAATTAAGCCTCCTCTATTCATTAAAACCTGAAGCAATACTAAATGGCATTAGAATACTGAATGGCATCAGGTAGTCTAAAGAAGATATTTTGCAAATCTTATCAACTTTGGATTCTTCCATAGAAGGAGGAGCCCCATGCTCATGGTGTTATGTTTTGAGAGCACCTGGGATATGTTCACGCCCTTTAAAGCCTTCATCGTCTCATCAAGCTCTGCATCAGACATCTTTTCTATGGTCTTTAAGCCAAAACGTCCAGCCTTATAATGATTTAAAAACCTCTTCTTCCACTCCTTCTCGTACTTAGAAAGGAACCTCTTGGAAGGGTCTCCTATCTTCACAGCTTCTGCAGCGACCTCTCCGCAAAGCATGCCAGCAGCCATTCCGTAAGGAATGCCGGCCTGTCCAGCAGCCCCCCCTACAACCATCAGCCCATCACCCACTATCTCATTGGGCATTGTGATTATTTGGTCTGCTCCATGCGATATGCTAAGGACTTTGGACCTGTCAAACATGTCGCGCTGCATAAATATATCAAAATACTTTTTTGGCCCAGCTCCCCTTACAAATGCTCCAACGCTTGCTTTGCCGTCTCCTTTTGGAGAAATCGTGGCTTTCCAGCCAGGCGCAACGTCCTTACCTAAGAAGTAGTGGAAATAATTTTCGTCGACATCCACCTCCTCAATCTCAGCCTGGATTGCATATGCAAGGTCTTTCGGATGCCTCATCGTCTTTAACCCCGCTTTTTTAACGATTTCGGAGTTGCCTGAAGCACATATAACAATATCTCTCTCGTATTCTTTCTTGATCCCCTCCTCTTTCACAACCACTTCTCCACCATTGAAGGATATGGCCCTGGAATCCATTTTGATTTCTGCACCGGCATCTCTTGCCATCTCAGCATAATGGGCGTCAAACTTTTTCCTATCCATTGAGAATCCAGGGGCATCTATTGTTATGACCGTCCCAAAGGGAGAGACTATATTCATTCCTTTGACCCTGTGGATGATGTATTCTTTTTTGGGCTCAAGTCCGATCATCTTAAAAAAGCCATCAAAAGAGGTATCTGCTGGGCTTTGGTCGGAGTTGAAACTTTCTCTCCCCTCCAGGAGCAGGACTTCGGCCCCGTCCCTTGCGGCTCTCCATGCGGCCATCAGTCCGGCAGGACTTGCCCCCATCACTATTACATCGTATTTCATGGGATTCGTCCCTGTCTATTTCCCCGTCCTGTATGGTAAAGTTTCTTCTTTAAGTGCGGTCTCAATTTGGTTTGAATGAGCCCTATACATCGGGTCTCTCCATGCGCATGTTTCGGGTTTTTTACTAAACAAAGGGTCCCCTCTTATCTTTTTCCAGATGCTCTTCAGGCTTAGATCGCGCACATTTCCAAAGGAAAGATGGACATGCAGACAGGGCATCACTTCACCAGTTGACGTTACCCATACCCATCTTCTGCCCGCGAAACATCCCATGACCTTCGGGTCTCTGTATGAGAAAGAAGTAGATACTCGTGGGCCATCTTTTCTCTTATTTGCCTCATCTCTAAACGCAACTATCCCATCATAATCCTCTTTCTTTACAATATTGTCTTCATGGTGTTCCCACCTCCCTCCTGGAACCACATCACTAATTAAAATCTCATGTACTCCGAGCGACCTGCAATGTCCGTATAGCTCTTCTAACGTTTCAAAATCAGAGTTGTAGGGGGTGGCGGTATATTCGACTATCCCTATCAACCCCTCTTCGACACCATACTTAACTCCTGCAGAGGCCTTTTCAAACGTCCCTTCAACCCCTCTGAACTCATCATGTCCCTCTTGATAGGGGCTATCAAGACTGACGTGAAGGTATTCGAGTCCTGCCTTCTTCAGCTTCCGTACATATTCTTTTGTCAAGCGGAGGCCATTCGTTATCAGGTGGGTAGAGGCCATATTTTTATCGACATGATCGATCAAATCAAATATATCGTCCCGGAGCGTTGGCTCCCCGCCCTCAAAGCTTACGTGGTACGCTCCAAGTTCAAGGGCCTGGTCTATCACGCTATAAAATTCTTCAGTGGAAAGCTCGCGTCCTTTTTCAAAACCGTGAAATATACAATGCTTGCATTTGCATTGGCATCTGGCCGTGACCAATAACATCAAACTCTCTGGCATGGAGCTTCGCAAAAGGAGGCGATTAATCTGTGCCTTCACAAGCCTTTTAAAAGGTGCGCTCGGCACGGGCGGCATTGCATAAGAGATTACGACGTCTTCTTTCCGAACAGCTGCTATCTTTTCCAGTGATGCACTCCTATTAAACCCTTTGGGGATATATCCTACTACTTTTGAGAGCGGACCTCTTGCCTTCATCTGGGCATTTCTGCCCGTCACTTCAAGTAAAATCTCAAAGCCCGGACCCTTATAGATTGATAATTCCAGTGTAACTCCCCCTGCAGTTTCTATTAAGTTGGACAATTCAATTGGAAAAAGCTTTCGATGATTAATGGCGTCACTCACACGGAAGCGAGAATATTATAAGCCGCAGCCATATTGATTATGATGAGCATGATAGTGTAGTTTATAACGCCTACGTGTGTCAGTTTAATATGGGCTTTATGCTCTCCATGGTGATTGTAAGCACGGGAAATCGCCCTAATTTTGAAAATTGCCAGCCCAACGTACAGCATTAAGAACGCCCAGTTCAATGCAAAGGTTTGCCAGAGCACCATGAGCCATAAGTATTCAAATATGCTCATAACAACCGTGAATGATATCGTTTCCTTTGGCGTTAACGGTGTAAAGCGCATCGAATCTTTATCGTGGTAGGACAGGCAGCCTATTATAATTGCCAGAGAAACCACAAAAGTTTCCCATGAGATAATCCTTTCTGGGGCCACCATGGCGATGCCGCCCAGAACTATAAGCCCGCTCAGGGAGCGGTAAATGCGCCGTTGCAGTTCTGTCAGCCTTTTTAAAGGTGGGCTTGCGGAGTATGTCAGCCCCCAGATGAGCATTAGGACCGCCAACAAAAAGGTGGTTGGATTAAATATGAAGAGGGCAACCCACAGACAGAATATCGTCTCAACTACCATGAAGAAGAAGACGGTTTTCGGTGAGAGGAGCCCGGTTACCAGAGGGAGGGTTGAATTTGGCGGACCAAGGCGTTCATCCTCCCCTGTCCACCAGTCGTATAACATATCGGCCTGAGAAATCACTCTTGTAAGTAAGCCTGCTGCAAAGATGCCCAAAATAAGCTTCCATAATGGGAGAAGGGGGGCTCCCTGTGCCATAAATAGAAGTGCTCCGGTGCTGGCACACAGAGCGCCCCAGGGAAGCCACAGCACTCGATGGACGCAAAGGATTGCAAGAATTTTGCTCCACGGTCCCTTGCCTGTCGGTCCAGCTACACCAAACCCTATATCCAAAAGAGATTGCCCCATGACTACTTCAACTCAGCTATTGCCTTTTTGAGCAATTCGAAATTATAAAAATCTTGAGACATCGTTTCGATATATCTCAACTCTTTCATCAGTCTTACAATTCGCATCATCGCGTCTATGCTGCCGGTTATATCAATGCGGGGCTGATTGTATTTTAGAGCCTCTCGTATAATCTCGGCGGAAATTCCGGTGTATTTGGAGCTGATTTCTGCTGCCTCTACTGCCTCTTTATTACAAAATTCCTCTGCTTTTAGGATCGCCTTTAAAAAATTTAACGTCATCTCGGGGTGGTCTTGAATAAACTCATTGGTAGTAGTGATGCTACAGCCTGGCGTTTTTGGTAACACGTCTTTACCTCTGGCGATTACCTTGCCTATTCCTAGTTTAACTGCCATTGTGGCATAGGGCTCTACGTTGGTTGTGGCATCTGCCCTGCCGCTTAGCAGAGAAAGCATGGCCGCATCCCCACTTGGAAGCCGTATAATTTCTGTGTTCTCTGGAGTTATATCGTATTTTTTGAACAAAGCTTGTGATGTCAGGTCCTTCATACCACCTTCGGCTGGAAGTGAAATTCTTTTTCCCTTTAGTTCGGAAAGGCGGGTTATCCCAGAGTCTCTTCGAACTACCGTAGCCGCCTCCTCATATCCGGAACCAGCGATTACGACCATGTCGTCTCCATTATCTCTCGCGCTCACTGTCCGTGTCCAGGGAATGATTCCAAAGGATATCTCACCAGAAATAAGTTTGGCGGGCAATACCCAAGCTGCGGGGTTAATGGAGTATGAGATATCCAAGCCCAGCTCTTTGAAAAACCCCTTCTCGTGTGCTATGTATGCGGGCATCTGGCATACTCCCCTGATAAGTCCAATATTGATTAACAATGTAGTACCTCCAAGAGTTGGAATTAGTTAGTGTTTTCGCTTTAAAAGTTTACCGATTATTCCGTGCCCATTCAACATCAAATTTCCACAAAATATGTTTTAGAGCAAAAGCTTATTTTAGTGTAACGCATTGGATGTGTGCACATGCCGGGGTGGGGTAGTTGGCTATCCTATGGGACTGTGGCACAACCTTTTTAAATAAAAAGGTCGTTCCTGCTTTGCAGAAACAACTTTACTCTGCGTAGCAGAGGTAAAGGTTGATCAAAAACGCCCTACGTTCGTTCGCATATGCTCGCTCAGTAGGACCATATGACGTATCGAGCGGAGCGAGATACGTCGTTCTGATGATTAACCTGCTCACTGCTCCGTGTGGCAGATGGAACATCTGCCACTCCGTCTAAATCTCCGGATTTAGTCGGCAGTGAGAGGGTCTCTACGAAGTAGAGACTCCTGTCTGCAGGTTGACGATCAACCCTTTTGAGGGATGTGCAGAGATCCTATGACCCGGGTTCAAATCTCGGCCCCGGCCTCATGGTTACCGTAACTCTTAAATACTGGCATAGAGTAGGTAATGCACGCTTTATATAAGCGATTCAAATAGCATTTCTGAGGTCCTACATGGTCCCAGGATAGCAAAATCATTATATGGTCATAAATCATATACAATGGTGTCAAGTGGAGACGTGAGCTATTTCATGTCTGACGTTTACCCCCAACAATTCGGTCAATTCCGATCGGTAAAATACTTCCAGTACAGGATAATCAATTCTGGTTGATCCTGCCAGAGGTCACTGCTATCGGGGTTCGACTAAGCCATGTGAGTCGAGAGGGTTCGGCCCTCGGCAGACGGCTCAGTAACACGTGGATAACCTGCCCTTGGGTTTGGGATAATCCCGGGAAACTGGGAATAATACCAAATAGGTCATAGATGCTGGAATGCCCTGTGACCCAAAACTACGGTGCCCAAGGATGGATCTGCGGCCTATCAGGTAGTAGTGGGTGTAACGGACCCACTAGCCGACGACGGGTACGGGTTGTGAGAGCAAGAGCCCGGAGATGGATTCTGAGACACGAATCCAGGCCCTACGGGGCGCAGCAGGCGCGAAAACTTTACAATGCACGCAAGTGTGATAAGGGAACCCCGAGTGCTCCTACTCAGTAGGAGCTGTCCAGTTGTCTAAAAAACAACCGTTAGCAAGAGCCGGGCAAGACCGGTGCCAGCCGCCGCGGTAACACCGGCGGCTCGAGTGGTGACCGTTATTATTGGGTCTAAAGGGTCCGTAGCTGGCTTAATAAGTTCCTTGGGAAATCTGGCGGCTTAACCGTCAGGCTGCTGAGGAATACTATTAGGCTCGAGACCGGGAGAGGCTAGAGGTACTTCAGGGGTAGGAGTGAAATCCCGTAATCCTTGAGAGACCACCAGTGGCGAAGGCGTCTAGCTAGAACGGGTCTGACAGTGAGGGACGAAAGCTAGGGTCGCGAACCGGATTAGATACCCGGGTAGTCCTAGCCGTAAACGATGCGAGCTATGTGTCAGTTTCACTGCGAGTGAAATTGGTGCCGTAGAGAAGTCGTGAAGCTCGCCACCTGGGAAGTACGGCCGCAAGGCTGAAACTTAAAGGAATTGGCGGGGGAGCACTACAATGGGTGGAGCCTGCGGTTCAATTGGACTCAACGCCGGGAATCTTACCGGGGGAGACAGCGATATGAAGGTCAAGCTAAAGACTTTGCCAGATTAGCTGAGAGGTGGTGCATGGCCGTCGTCAGTTCGTACTGTGAAGCATCCTGTTAAACCCTTTTACTGGCGCAAAAGCGTTTACGGAAAAGGGTGCAGAAAGTCAGACAACGAGCGAGACCCGCGCCCACAGTTGCCAGCATTCCCTTTTTAAGGGAGATGGGTACACAGTGGGGACCGCCTCTGCTAAAGAGGAGGAAGGAACGGGCAACGGTAGGTCCGCATGCCCCGAATCTCCCGGGCTACACGCGGGCTACAATGATCAGGACAATGGGTATCGACACCGAAAGGTGAAGGCAATCTCTTAAACCTGACAATCGTAGTTCGGATTGAGGGCTGTAACTCGCCCTCATGAAGCTGGAATCCATAGTAATCGCGTCTCAAAATGACGCGGTGAATACGTCCCTGCTCCTTGCACACACCGCCCGTCAAACCACCCGAGTGAGGTCTGGATGAGGGCGTGATTGATTGTCACGTTCGAACCTGGGTTTCGCGAGGGGGGTTAAGTCGTAACAAGGTATCCGTAGGGGAATCTGCGGATGGATCACCTCCTAACGAAATTAAACGCCGATCGGAACCGAAAAATTGTCGCGGGGTAGACATGATAAAACATGGGATGAGCCCTTGTTAGTATGAGCACGAGCAATTAGCGAGTTGTGCTAGGGCTCGTAGCTCAGCGGAAGAGCGCCGCCTTTGCAATCCACCAGATGTTCCATCACCTGAAACCCCATAGGAGTTGCAGGTCCACCACTTCTTTGAAATGGTGCAGGGTGCATCTTCGAACTGTGACACAGTGCATTAGAAAACCAGCAGGTTTTCGCACAAAACAGGCGGAGGCCCTGGGTTCAAATCCCAGCGAGTCCATCAATGCACCTGACGAAAATATTGTCAGGGAAGGGCAAATAGCAGACTAAATGATATTACTGTGATATATTTCATAATATAGAACATTTCTTTTGCTAAATGAAGCCACGTATAAGTTTGCGACCCAGACGCTCACTGAGTTTAGTGAAGTGAAAATATGGCAAATATGCCATCCAGTGAATGGCTCGGCTCAAGAGCCGATGAGGGACGTGCCAAGCTGCGATAAGCCTCGGGTAGGTGCATGGAACCATTGAACCGAGGATTTCCTAATGGGAATTCCTGCCTCCTTCGGGAGGCGATCCGTAAGGATCGGGAACGCCCCGGATTGAAACATCTTAGTAGGGGCGGGAAAAGAAATCAAAGAGATGCCGTTATTAAAGGCGATCGAACACGGCACAGTTCAAACTGAATCCTGCTTCGAGAGAAGTCAAGGAGATGTAGTGTTGTAAGCCAAGCCATAATACAGTCCAAACTAATTAAGCCGAAGTCCCCTGGAAAGGGGCGCCGAAGAGTGTGATAGCCACGTAGACGCAAGTTAGTGGATTGTGGTTTGGTCTTGAGTACCGTGGGTTGGATATCTCGCGGGAATTTGGGAGGCACCAACTTCCAAAACTAAATACATTCTTGAGACCGATAGCGCAATAGTACCGTGAGGGAAAGCTGAAAAGTACCCTAAAAAGGGGGGTGCAAAGAGCCTGAAATTGGGTGGTGATGGAGCGATATGGCATAAAAGGAACTTCATCGTGAAGGAATATGGGGCGACCCATTAGTACGAGCGATGTTGCCAGTGTCATATCATACGTTTTGAAGAACGGGCCAGGGAATGTATCCAAGTGGCGAGACTAAGTTGAGACCAACGAAGTCAAAGCGAAAGCGACAAGCGCGCAACCTTCGGGTGAGGCGCGGCGTGTATAAGCGCGTGAAGTCACTAGGTTACGACCCGGAACCAGGCGATCTAGGCGTGGGCAGGATGAAGCGTGACGAAAGTTGCGTGGAGGTCCCTAGCGGTGTTGATATGCAAATCACTCGTGTGACCTGCGTCTAGGGGTGAAAGTCCAATCGAGCTTGGAGACAGCTGGTTCCTTCCGAAACATGTCGCAGCATGACCTGATCAGAGATAGTCAGCAGAGTAGAGCGCACTGATTAGAGGAGCTGGGCGGGAAACTGCCCGCCCTCTTGTCAAACTCCAAAACTGCTGTCGTCGTAGAAGATCGGAGTCCGGGCTGGGGGGTAAGCTTCTAGTCCGTGAGGGAGACAACCCAGACCATGGTTAAGGTCCCCAAGTGTCGGCTAAGTGTTAACACTAAAGGGCGTCCCAAGCCCCAGACAACTGGGAGGTGAGCTTAGAAGCAGCTATCCTTTAAAAAGTGCGTAACAGCTTACCAGTCGAGGTTTGGGGCCCCGAAAATGGACGGGGCTCAAGCCGACCACCGATACCATCAATGGAGCATCGCAAGATGATCTTGTAGGAAGGCGTCCCGTGTGGGTAGAAGCATGGCTGTAAGGTCATGTGGACCGCATGGGAACGAAAATCCTGGCAATAGTAGCAGCATAGTTCCGTGAGAATCGGAACCGCCGAAAGGGCTAGGTTTCCTCGGCAATGTTCGTCAGCCGAGGGTTAGTCGGTCCTAAGACATATCGTAATTCGAGTATGTCAAATGGAAAACAGGTTAATATTCCTGTACCACTCAACCGTATCGCATTAGCGACCTGACGCCTCAGGGCAGACCAGGCAGCGCCGTCGCGCTGTTCAAGCGTTGAAATCCACGGAGAGCCGTAATGGTGAGAAGTGGATGAATGCGTGATGACGAAAGCTGGTTGACCCCAGGGGCCCGTGAAAAGGGGGGTCGAGTGGCCGTACCGAGATCTGACACAGGTGCCCCTAGTTGAGAAGACTTAGGCGTGTCGGTATACTCTAGCTAAGGGAATTCGGCAAATTAGCTCCGTAACTTTGGGATAAGGAGTGCCTGCTGTGAAAACAGCAGGT
This sequence comes from Methanosarcinales archaeon Met12, assembly GCA_002813105.2. Lineage (NCBI taxonomy): Archaea > Methanobacteriati > Methanobacteriota > Methanomicrobia > Methanosarcinales > Methanosarcinales archaeon Met12. The sequence continues at coordinate 622,132 of CP017966.2, forward strand.
CGCAGTGACGAGGGAGCTCTAACTGTCTAATAACAACATAGGTGATCGCCAACCCGTAAGGGCTAGTACGATCACTGAATCCTGCCCAGTGCAGGTATCTGAAACCTCCGTACAAGGAGACGAAGGACCTGTCAACGGCGGGGGTAACTATAACCCTCTTAAGGTAGCGTAGTACCTTGCCGCTTAATTGGCGGCTTGCATGAATGGACTAATGAGAGCTCTACTGTCCCTAGCTAGAAACCGGTGAACTTTACGTCCCAGTGCAGAGTCTGGGGACCCCTAATGGGAAGTGAAGACCCCGTGGAGCTTTACTGCAGCCTGTCGCTGGGTTGTGGTTTTAGATGTATAGCGTAGGTAGGAGGCGTCGAAACTCGGCCGCCAGGTCGAGTGGAGCCAACAATGAAACACTACCCCTCTAGAACTACGCCCCTAACTCCGAGAGGAGGACACCGATAGGTGGGCAGTTTGGCTGGGGCGGTACGCCCTTGAAAAGATATCAAGGGCGCCCTAAGGTTGACTCAAGTGGGTCAGAAATCCACTGTAGAGCGCAAGAGCATAAGTCAGCCTGATGTGATTCTACATAGCAAGGGATCACGAGACGAAAGTCGGGTCTAGCGAACCAATATGCCTCCTTGGTGGGGGCTATTGATGACAGAAAAGCTACCCCGGGGATAACTGAGTCGTCACCGGCAAGAGTACATATCGACCCGGTGGCTTGCTACCTCGATGTCGGTTCTTTCCATCCTGGCCGTGCAGCAAAACCTTTTAAGGTAAAAGCTTTACCAAAAGCACAGAACCTAAAGGTTCTGTATGCGGCCAAGGGTGAGGTTGTTCGCCTATTAAAGGAGATCGTGAGCTGGGTTTAGACCGTCGTGAGACAGGTCGGTTACTATCTATTAGGGGTGTATTGAGGTCTGAGGGAAAGTTGCCTTTAGTACGAGAGGAACAAGGCAACGGTGCCTCTGGTCGATCGGTTGTCCGACAGGGCATTGCCGAGCAGCTACGCACTAAGGGATAAGGGCTGAAAGCATCTAAGCCCGAAACCCGTCCTGAAAAGAGACTTCTAAAGGACATTCTTAGAAGAAGAGTTTGATAGAGTCGGGATGTAAGCACCAAGGCAACGAGGTGTTCAGTCCGCGACCACTAACGTCCAAGCCATTTGCTTTGCTAAACATCAGATTGTTCTGATGTTGGGCTTTCGAGCTCAATTCAGGCGATATCTGGGTCGCAAACTTTTTATACTTGCCAAGGTGGCGGAATGGCTAACGCAGCCGCCTGCAGACGAAAAAGGAAAAGGGTCAATGGAACCGTAGGTTCCTTGGTGGATAGCGGCTTTTTGCCGGTTCGATTCCGGTCCTTGGCTTCCGAAATTCTCGAAACGAAGTGGAGAGAATTGAGGATAAGAAAATCCTTAGGGATTTTCGACATGAGGCTCTGAGTATAAGCGAAGAGCCGAAGTTCCGAAGGAAGTAGTAGTAATAAAATTCATGTAATGTGGTTATGACGGCCATAGCGACGGGGCAACTCCTGGTCCCATCTCGAACCCAGAAGATAAGCCCGTCCACGTTCTATGTGGTACTGAGGTGCGCGAGCCCTCGGGAACCATAGATCGCCGTCAGGCCACTTATCATATTTTATTGGAGCTTGTTCAATATGAAGGCATGTATCATGTGTGGCGGTGTTGGAACTAGATTGCGACCGCTCACGTTTGAACGACCTAAGCCCACAATCCCGCTTTTAAATAAACCGTCGATAGCGCATCTCATCGAACACCTATCTGACAGGGGATTTGATAATATAGTGCTGACCTTGGGGCATCTCGGTGAGAAAATAGAGGAATGTCTGGGAGATGGGTCGTCGTTCGGCGTGACGATTCACTATGTCTATGAAAAAGAGAAACTCGGAACCGCTGGCGGCGTGAAGAATGCGGAAAAATATCTGAGCGACTCACCTTTTTTGGTCGTCGGAGGCGACCATGTTCTCGACCTCAATCTGCGAGAATTCTATCAGTTCCACAGAAAGCACGATGGAATCATCTCTGTAGGTCTTTTGCCGATAGATGACCCAACAGAATATGGCATAGCAGAGATAAACGTGAACAATAGAATTAAGCGATTTATAGAGAAGCCAGCGCCTGGGCAGATTTTTACTAATTTAGCGAGTACTGGCATATATGTGTGCGACCCGGAAATATTTGATTTGATTCAAAAGGACAGGCCATATGACTTTGCCAGGGATTTATTTCCTGCTTTATTGCGGGATGGCATGTCGATGTATGGATGGTTGGCGCGAGGGTCTTGGATGGACCTGGGATGCCCAAAGGAATATAGGGCGGCATCGAAGTGGATGCTTGAAAAACTACCAGGTATTGAGATCGCTGGACATCTACACGAGGGTGCACGATTAAATGGACCTGCACACATCGGGAACGAGGTCGTTCTTGGGGAGAACTCTGTGGTCATCGGACCTGTAATCATTGGAGCCGATACTGTAATCGGAAATGACGTTTTGATCGGTCCATATACTACGATTGGAGATGGTTGCAGAATAGGCGACAGTTCACAGATATTGTCCTCATATATCTACAATGGCATCAGCATTGGAGATGATGTATCCATATGCGGTGCAATAATCGACGATGATGCCGTGGTGGAAAATAACTGTGTTTTAGAAAATGGAACGGTCATAGGTCCAAGAGTCACAATTCGAGATGGAACCACCATCCATTCAGATGTACGAATCTGGCCAGAGGCCGACATAGGTGCCAAAGAGGTACGGGAGGATGTGATATGCCCAGAATATTAATGATATTGCCTCCCCAGGATTTCAGAGACGAGGAATATCAGGAATCGTTTAATGCATTCCAAAAGGCCGATTTTGATGTGACTGTTGCGAGTGTGACAACCAAAACATGCATTGGCATGTTCGGAGCCAGAGTCAAGCCGGATTGTAGCGTTGACGATATCGAGGTAAAATCCTATGATGCCGTTGTAGTCATTGGCGGCGCTGGTACGCCGGTTTTAAAGCAGTATCCGCAGGTGCTTCAGATTCTACGGGATGCAAAAGAGCAAAATAAAATACTGGCAGCGATATGTCTTGGACCGGTCGTGCTGGCGAAAGCAGGAGTGCTAAAAGGAAAAAAGAGTACGGCATTCTCCTCCGGTATTGCCGAGGTAGAAGAAGGTGGAGCGCAGTATGTTCCTGAGCCGGTGGTCATAGATGACAATCTGATAACTGCTGACGGTCCGAAGTCTGCCACCAAATTTGGCAATGCTATCGTCAGGGCGCTAAGTTAAACTCAGGACTTAAATGTTTTTAATCAACTGCCATCCTTCAACATCTTCAAACTGATGATACTGCCTGCGATGATATTGGAATAATACGTCACAACCCTCCATATAACTGCCAATATGCCAAGTAGGGGAATATGTACAAAAGTCGCATATAGAGATACAAGTCCTAACTCTGCCAGTCCACTGCCTCCAGGCGTAATTGGAATCATCATTATGAACGTCAAAATTATCTGTGCTATGATGGAGTACAACCATACAGGATCTGCACCAAGCCCCATAAGGATGAAGGATGGAATGGCAAATCCCAGAAGCCAGAATGCGATCGTACAGATGGTTGCGAGGACCAATGCGACCTTGCCCTCTCGAAGCAATCTCCATAAACTTCTATTGAAGTTGTCAATCTCTGTGTTTATTCTTGTGACGATGTTATCGATGTTAATTGCATACTTGCGAGTAAATTTAGGAATGATCCATCTGAAAAGAGCAGATAACCACCTCTTAAGATTATCATGACGGAAGAGAGCATATATCATCATGCCCAGCAAGCAAAATAACAATATGCCTGCAAGTGCAAACAACATACTCACATATATCTGATCTCTTACGATATCTTGGAATAAAAACATCGCAATCGGCGCAGTTATCCCCAAAAATAATGCGTCTAACGCCCTTTCTCCAAAAACAACCGCAGTTGCATCTCCTGCCGTCATTCCGTTCTTGTTCAACAGATGTATTCTAACTGGTTCACCTCCCGCCATAGACGGCGTTACTGCAGCAACCAATAGATTTGCTACAACTATCTTCGTGGACTTGATTATATGAATTCTACTACCAAGCGATTCTGCCAGTATCTTTATGCGCAAGCCCCACACGAACCATGAGAAGATATTTAGACCTATTGCTATCAGAAGGTATATCGGTTGAATCTTACTCAAATAGACAAACGTATTCTCATCTACAGTGAGAATTAAGATTACCAACATTGAGATGATGCTTACTGTGAGGCTTACCGCCAGCCACTTCTTCTTTTTATCCAATCTTGGATAGCCCTCCCATCCATTTATATATCAGACCTGCCCATCTCCTTCCATTCTATTTGCATATTGAATAATCGTCTGAGCAACACGTTCAAGCTACATACCTGCAGAATCCAAGCGTGTAGTATCAGGCCGAATACCCTAATCGTAAAATCTTTTATGTCGTTACACGACTTCCACAATCTTATGCCGTACAGCAGTGTGAGTGGACTGAACAAGAAGATGACAAATGGAAGTGCCGTCGCCGAAAGCCACGTAATCTTGCGACTCATCGGAATTTTTGCGCGCACAAATGCTGAGAGGTATCGATTTAGACCTTCATACGCGCCGTTAATCCATCTTGTCCTCTGGTTATAATAATCTTTGAGAGTACCTGGGGCCTGCTCACCCACACATGTCCTCTCAGCGAGTACAGCGATGCCACCTCCCAGATAGACCTGCTGGGTGATGTCCACATCCTCGCAAGCAGTAGATTCATCGAGTCCGCGATTGTCGAAGACCTGCGCATCCAATACGCCGACCAAGCCATTGAATTGCTTAAACCCGTCATAACGCTCCAGTAATTGATATATATCTGTTAGAATGGCATATTCGGTTGCCACAATTCTTGCGGTCAGGCTTGCATCCGGATTTGTGATATACCGTGGGGCGCTAGCGATCACAGCACCATTTTCCTCTAATTTCCTGACACATTCGACCAGAAAGTTGGAATCCGGTCGGCTGTCTACATCAAAAAAAGCAAGATAGTCCGTCTTGCCTATCTTATCCAGTGCATCATTGATCGCACCTGCGCGTCGCCCCCGTCCATGGGTTCTGACTATTGTGCATAAATGTGATTTGCTCTGTAGATATGCGACTCGCGGGTCATCGGGACGATGAACATCAATGACATATGTCGTATGAACTTTAGCTATATCCCCGTGCTCTAATCTGGACAGAGATTCTACGGACCTCTCTATCACCGAAAGCGGCTCCTGTGGCGATACGGGAACGATGATATTTAACTTCACCTGATTAGCCCCCTCTCTAATTGTGATACTTTTCATCTCCTGATTTAAATATTGGGCAATCTGCATATGTGCTTTACGGTGCGTCGATTTCCCCCTCATATAAGTCTATAATCTGGTTTGTGACTATATCCCATGTATACTTCTCCTCTACCAACCGTCTTCCGCGTTTACCCATTTCACGTGCCCTCTTTTGGTCCGAGAGTATTTCAACAATCGCATTGGCCAGGCTGGTAGAGTTAGCAGGTTCCGCCAGCAATCCCGCTCCATCAATGACGTCCATCCCGCCGGGCATCCGCGTGGCAATCACTGGCGTCGCACATGCCATTGCCTCAAGCAGCACGATTCCAAATGACTCCGACCTCGATATGGCCGGAAGGACCAATACTCCTGCGCGTTGATATATGCTCTCTAGCGCTTCAGACGGTATGAAGCCCACGAATGAAACATAATCATCGACGCCACATTCCTTTGTCAATTTAATTAAGCTCTTTTTTTCTTCGCCCTCTCCAGCGATCACGAATCTGGCATCAGGAATTTCTTCGAGCACTTTTGGAACCGCATGCACCAGATAGTCCAAACCCTTGGATGCAGCAATGCGTCCGACAAACAGGACCATGGGCCCACGTTTCGCCAGCCCCTCATTGAAATTTTCAATCCTGATTGCATTTGGGATTACTCGATAGTCCATGTGTTTTAGGATGGCGGAAGTCTTGGCGTAGATATCCGTCGTCGTAATGATCTCGTCACAATCCCTGAGCACTTTGGCGGCGTAAAATCGATCGTGAGCCCACTCCAGACTGGAGCCGATGAATCTTGGGATGGGAATCTTCCCGAAGGATCGCGGTATTTGAACATCGCAGTGATAGGTCACCACATGGGGATGAACTCCGATGAGCGCATGCGAAAAAAACGGCGGAGGACAGTGTGAATGAAAAATGTCCGCATCATACGACGATATTTTCTTCTTCAAAAAGGGTATGAATGGCACATACGGCACCTTCAAAGCATCAAACCTATATACTTCAATTCCGTTGAGGCATTCGCGTTCAGCCGACTTTGGCACATTGGAAGTAAGCACCACGACCTCGTGTCCTCTTTCCACCAAGGTGCGCGATAGTTCCAGAACATGTGTTTCGACGCCGCCAACATGTGGCATGAAATACGGTGTTGCTTGTAATATCTTCATACGCGACTCCCTATGTGGTCTTAAATCGCAACAATGCTGCGATGCCCCCAAGTGAGTGCAATCTTCGTCCGGGCTCAAACTCGGTGCTGAACACAACTATTCTTCCTTGCGCCCGTTCCACTCCCTTCAGAAACTCGTCGATATCTCCACGCTCACGCTCCTCTCTGAGGACTTCGTCCGCGATTAATAATTCGTCTATTGCTCCATAATCCATTGCCCTCTTAACATCTTCCATCCCATATGCTACTTTTCCATCCTTGGCGATTTCCTTGAGCAGACGCTCCATCAACTTTGCCTCATTGGATATTCGTGTCCCCTCTGCTATGCGGTCGACCGCCCCCCTCCGAAGCACTTCCTGAAATCCAGATATGCCGATTGAAGAAACATCCTCCAACACGGCTTTTTTGGCAAGCTCCGGATAGCTCTGTTTTAGAAACGTTAGAAAGTTCTCCTTGATGAATCCAGGTCCAGCGATGATTATGGCCTGGACTTCTCTGGAGGTCCAGTCCAATTGATGGGCAACTTCATCAAACAATTCGCCAGCTGCATCACTCTCCTTGCCAGAGGAGGATTTTATGGTTGCCACTTCGTCTACGCCATACTGTCTGACTGTTCCGATACACGCCTCTCCTTCTTCAATGGTAACGATTACCACCCTTGGACGGGCGGATGCCTTTACTGCATCGTTAATTCGCTCGAGTTGATCGTTTTTCCATTGTTTGATAACTGAAAGTTTAACATTCGGCTCTATATTGAGCGTATGATGTGAACCAATGTCAATGCCCTCTTCGATGGTGCCTTTGACACGCAGTCGATTGGAAAATTTATGAAATCTGACCTCCTCGATATTGATGCCCAGGCGCATCGGCTTCTTCTCTATTTTCTCAGGACGTATTTTGTCGGTGGCGCCCTCTATCCGCCGATGTGTTAACGCAAATATGGTGTCTCCAGGCTCTATGATATATTTTAGGTGCCACAGGTCATCCAGCGATTCTGGAACGAGCGTGATCTCGCCTCGATGTTTTTTCAATTTGTGCTTAACGACTCGCATATGCTACCTCCCATTTTTGAGGTTAGATGTTCCCGGCGGCAGAAACGGCGCAATCTTGTCAGGGGAGGCGATCGACTTGACCAGATATTTATCTTCGGGTTCTGCTTTTTCCAAGAAAATTCCAGACAGTTCCTTTGCGATATGGTTTTGGGATTTATCTCCAGGCTCAAGCTCGATGACATATTTTGCACGCTTCTTGATTGCGTCTGAAGGTCCTCCGATCACATCGGTTTCCTCATCGATTTCGATGCCAATCGCTACACCAACCGCTGCCTTGATATAGTTTCTTTTACCACGAATCACGAAACTCCCCTTTCCGATATACTCGCCTGTCTCCGGCGTCTTTGAAACCTGTTCGGGGTGGACCCAATAACAAGCCCCCTCGTAGTGCCCGGCTTTCCAGACACTGGAATATGAAACTGCAAACTGTGCCGCCTCCGATAGAGTCGCCTCTGGCACATCCTTTCCCTCTGTTTTGATCACCGTCACTGGAGCGCCATGTGCTTCTGCGTGAAAAAATATGTCGTCTTTTTTCATGTATTTCTTGACGATATCCTCGTTGGTATCGGCATCTCGCCCACCCACCACGAGAAATCCATCAGAAGACGTAAACCATCTGAACCGATCATACCAGTGACTTTTTTGCCTGATTTTTCGCTGGGGTGCCAGATGATATTCCGGTTCATAGTGCCCAAGCATTACCTGTTCGACCTCTTTTTTAGTCCGTTCTAATGCCCTTAGTGCCCCTTCTCGCTTTTTCCTGAGCTCCTTGGCGCGCAGATAATACTTTTTGGCATTTTGCGGAATGGTAAGCTTGACATTCAATGCGATGGAGGCTCCATCAAGTTTTATGGTAATATCTCCAATCTTTTCATCGATTTCGATTATTTCATCGGTTCTGGTTTTAATTTCGCTCCAAGAATGGCCATCTTTTCTGGCACTACGAACACGCTCAAAAACTTCATCTATATGTTGATAATGGGCATAGATGAGCTCTGCCTTCTCGATACATTCCTTTTCCAGCTGCTCAAAACTCTTGATGGCGTCTTCTTGCCGCTCTAACATTCGCTTCACTACGCTTAGCTTCTCGTCTTTAATTTTCCTTCCCACCCCCTCCACTTCTCGAAGTGCCTGCTTGCTGAAGAACTCATCAAGTGCTTCGTTAAACGTGGTGAAGTACTTCTTTTCATGCTTTTCATATTGCCGCAGCTCAAACGAAAACACGTCGATTTGCGCATCGTCTGCCAGGACTATGTGCGGCTTCAACGTTCCTGATATGATCGGCTCAAATAGTCCGTGTAGCGCACTGTGGATTGATGCAGACTGCCTCTTCGTCAAATCCCCCGTCAGCGTATTTTTATCGACCCCTGCTCGAATGCATATCTCCTCTGCGTACAATCCTCCAATATTCAGTTTAGAGGCAAGCGTTCTGACCACATCTCTGTTGGACATATCTAACAACGTGCACAACTCAGCATTCGTGATATCCATCGGATTCATCAGGGATGGCGGGAATTCATATTGTTCACCCCGCCTGACCTCTCTGTCTTTAAAACTCATGGATTTAAGGGGCATTATGATTCTTCGATTTTCATCCAGAAGTATGACATTGCCCTTTGAGAACAATTCTACCACGAGTGTTGCAATCGTGTCACCGCGCAAGATGTGTATTTCGATGATTCTGTCGAAGTCATATTGTTTTATCGCTGTAATACGTCCACCCATCAGATGCTTTCTCAAAAGCATCGGAAAGCTCGGTGCGATTTTGGGGCTTGGGCGCGGATATTTTGTAACATGTATTCTCTTGCCAGCTTCGATGAGAAGATCCTGGCGTCCGCTGCCAGGAAGCTGAAGCTTCAACCTGATTTCATTTGGAGTGTGCTGGTATGCCTTGTCCAGTTTCGCATCAATCAGCATCTGTAATTCGGATACAACGGCAGATATGTCCACACTACTCATCTGATTTTTTATGTACATCGTGTATTAATAGCATAAAGGATAAGATAAGTTTTAGCTGAAAATAACGGAGGTTAAGCATGGATCAAACGGTGAAAGTTCCAACCGAAGAGGAAAAAAAGAAAGGATATATAGATGGCATCAAAAAAACGATCATCCCTGGGATTTTTGGCATAATCGGGGGCATTATGTCATTTCATCTCGCCGGTGAAACACAGGCCAGGGCAGGATTTGGATTTGCGATATTGGTCATCATGGTACTCTTGCAAAAGTATGTTTTCCCGCTGGTCAACATAAAAGTAGAAGAGTTTGAAGCCAAGGATTGGATTTATACCGTATTTATGACGACGACGTTCTGGTTTGTGAGTTGGACTCTTTTACTGAACTAATCTCGAAGTGAACGATATGAGAATTTCAGTTCTGAACAGGGATCGATGTCAGCCTAAGAGATGCGCCCATGAGTGCCATCGATTTTGCCCAAGGGTGCGGACTGGAGACGAAACCATCGTCATCGGCGAGGACCATAAACCGATAATATCGGAAGAACTGTGCGTCGGGTGCGGCATATGCACCAAAAAATGTCCATTTGATGCGATAATGATCATCGGACTGCCAGAGGAGCTTCGTGAACAGGAAACGCATAGATACGGCGTAAATGGCTTTGCACTCTATGGGTTGCCCATTCCGCAGGAGGGAAAGGTCACCGGAATACTTGGCCCAAACGGCACAGGAAAAAGTACTGCAATAAAGATATTGTCAGGCAGCCTCAAACCGAATATTGGAAAAGACGCCCCCCATTGGGACGAAATCATCCAGCACTATCGTGGCTCAGAACTGCAAGGATATATGCGAGGGATATCGCAAAAAGAGATAAGAATTGCTCAAAAGCCACAGCACATCGACGCAATACTAAAGGCATTTAGTGGCAGCGCTCGTGAATTGCTCCAGCCCCTCGACGAACGCGGGGCGTTAAAGGATTTGACGTCCAAACTTGATATCGATCATATACTGGATAGGGGGATTGAAGACCTTAGCGGTGGAGAACTCCAGCGCGTTGCCATCGCAGCATGTATGGCTAAAGATGCCAATTTCTACTTTTTCGATGAGATAACTTCCCATCTGGACATCTGCCAGCGCATCGAAGTCGCAAAGCTCATCCAGGACCTATCCAAGAACAAAACCGTGATGATCGTAGAGCACGACCTTGCCATTCTCGACCTATTGGCAGATATCGTGCATATTGTATATGGGACGCCAGGAGGGTATGGCGTAATAACTTCCCCTAAAGGCGTTAGAGTCGGCATTAACCAGTATTTGCAGGGCTTTTTACCAGAGGAGAACATTAGAATGCGCCAAGAAGCAATCAAATTTGAGGTTCATGCACCCAGACTTCAGAAGGACATTCCAGCACTCGCCAAATTTGATGCATTCGTTAAAAAATATCCCGAATTTACGTTGAACGTAAAGGGTGGTGAAATACGAAGGGGGGAGGTTATAGGCATTGTAGGGCCAAACGGCATCGGGAAAAGCACGTTCATAAAGGTATTGGCTGGCATCATCGAACCAGATGAAGGTGCGGTAGGTCTCGACCTGCAGATATCTTACAAGCCGCAGTATATCACGAGATGCGACGAATCGGTCAGGGACTTGCTGCGAACAATAACGAAGCAATTCGGCACAAGCCATTACAATACGGAGGTGATCGGACCATTGCAATTGGAATATTTACTGGACCAAAATCTGACAGACCTCAGCGGCGGAGAACTCCAGCGCGTTGCCATCGCAGCATGTTTGAGCAGGAAGGCGGATTTATATATTTTGGATGAACCCTCTGCACATTTAGATGTCGAGCAGCGGACTTCCGCCATTAAGACGATACGCCGATTTGCAGAAAACAACAAAGCAAGCGCGATGGTAGTTGATCATGACATCTATATGATAGACCTGCTCAGCGAGCGTTTGATGGTCTTTGATGGGAAGCCAGGGGTGTGTGGTGAAGTATTTGGTCCGTTCGATATGCGCGAAGGCATGAATAAATTTCTTGAAAAAATGGATATCACCTTCAGGCGCGACGAGAATACCAAGAGGCCGAGGGTAAACAAACCAGAATCCAAATTGGACAGGGAACAGAAGGCGAAAGGGGAGTATTATTATCAGTGATTTAAATACGTTGATGATAATACGGATTTTGAAATGCCAAATTTAATATCATATGTAAGGCAGAAGACGGGATTTTCAATACTATTTGGTTGAATGAGTTGGATAAAAGCATCGCTGAAATAACGAAAGAGTGGAGTGACAATTGACATTTACACCTCCAAAAGAGTATGAATGCCCTCACACCAAACATTAATATACTTTCAATACTGAAAATATACTGAGGAATTAGACTGAGATATCTACATACGTTACCAATCAGATTCAAAAGACACGCATCTGAAAGACTCATAAAACGATTCCAGATGAGCTCTGACGAAGTGCGACATCACATTAAAACAGGAAAACATATCAAAAAGCCAGAGAAGGAAGGAAACATCGGCATCATCCAGAGCAAGATAAGAGATTCTCAGATCCGATTCGTGTACGTGGTTAGAAACAAAATACTGTGGATAATAACGATAGAGGAAACATGACTAAATGTCCGTTTTGCGAGAGCGAACTATTAGAAGAAAAACGTGAAATAGAAAAAGGCGTGTTTGCAAAGGTAGAGGTATGTTCAAACTGCCAAGATGAATGGGTTGATGAGAAAGAACATGATAGGTTGCTAGACCTATTTAAGCGGAGAGCATTCAATCTTGGCGGAAGTATCGCAATCAGAATTCCAAAGGAACTGGCTGATGCTTTAGAAATCAAAGAGGGAACCGAAGTCGGTTTTTCCGTATCGAAGAACAAGATCACCATCTCCAAGACGGAAGAAGCAACTGTATAGATATATCAAACCAAAACCCAATACAAACCCACAGATACAATCGCCCCTGCCGCCGTTGCAAGAAGATTGACCGAGTGATTCGTCAGAAGCCCCCTATTTTCCAGCGTTGCGCCCAACAGGCTGTCGACATTGGTGCCGATGAATCCACCTAAAATGGTGGTGATTAGCGCAATAGGATAATCTATCAGCCCAAGCAACACCGCGATTATGCCTATCGCACCTGCTCCCAATAGCGCTGAAAATTCACCCAATGCGGAGATGGCGCCACTGGTGCCTGGTTTTACCTTTTCAAATGTCGTAATCATCCTGGGCTTGCCCCTCCAGGTTTCACCGATCTCACTGGCAAGCGTATCTCCCGTAGCGGTTGCTATGGCGCCGAGGTATCCTATCAAGAAGACATGCCAGCCGAACACGCCCCATGCCACAGCCAAAATCATGGCGACGAGTCCATTTCCAAACACGTTCTTATATCCTCGTGCTCCGCCTTCTGCCTCTGCAATTCCCAGTGATTGCTTATATTTATACTCATATTTCGTGAACGCCCCACCCAGTACGAAAAAGACCATGAGAACCGCAAACCACTCGATGCCACCGAAAACGATGACCAAAACGCCAAGCAATGTCCCACTCAACACTCCTGTGATGTCCGCTATTTTTGCCCCATATGAGATATAACCGATTATAAGCGCAAGCGCCAATGCGAATATTAGTATGGAAGGGGGGACCCAATATCCAAACTCTGCAAATAGCCACATCGCCATCGCAGTGCCAAAGGGAAGCGTCAGGTTGTTGTTCTTGTGGGGAATCGACTCAAGCAGAGCACCCGTAAGTGTGCCGATTACCGCCAGGAAGAACATGAACTGGTAAGGAGAAGAGGACATATGGATGTCACCTATTCCATTGAATGCAATTATCCAACTGCCAACGATAAATGCAGATATCATGCCGGAGATGAGGAAAACTGCGCTGCCCATAACCGTCCTTATCCTTGGCGATTTATCCGCCTCGATGGTCTCACATATGGAGACAGCGAACGTGCTGATGGCAATGGACGCTCCCAAAAGGTAGACAGGAAAATTCGATACCCAGGACAAAACCGTTAGAATCAGAACGGCAAAGCACAGGTGTAGCGGGCCCAGTGCAACAGACCTTCGATCTGTGACATATGCAAATCCAATCATCGCAGCCAGGACTATGAGTATTATCTGCCACATCTCCAGAAATGGGAGTACCAAAGCGGCGCAGCCAAACAAAATGCGTACTAATTGCCTCTCGTATCTCGATGACGAACACATTGACAAAATACTTTATCTCCTTTCTACTTATATTTAGCCAAGATGGATGGAGTCATTCTGGACCAATACGAGAAGAGGGTCATCGGTCAGATAGGGAAAGAGGGCATTCCAGAACATATAATTCTCGTGATCGCCGAAGAGGACCTGCAGACCGACGATGCGCTCAAGAAGCTCAAGGCATTTGTCTTCTGGTGTTCCGAAATTGGAATTCGCAGGGTTACAGTACACATCAGTGTGATTGCCATAGGAGAGATAAAGAAAAGAATATATTCAACACTCACGAAGCAATTGATCGAGGCAATGTCCCACATCCCAGCCAAGGTCGCAATATACACAGAATCCGAAAGGATAGACGTAACTTCTGGAAAATATGACCTAATGCTTGACATTTCAATTGGCTATGGGGGAAAGCAGGAACTGGTCAGGGCAATCAAGCAGATCATGCATAAAGTCGAGGTGGGAGAATTTACTCTAGACGATATTGATGAGGCATTGGTCGAGTCACACCTTGTATTTAAAGCAGAACCAGATTTGGTCATCAAGACAGGCGGAGTACGATTGACGGATTTTCTGATATGGCAGGCAGTGTATTCAGAGTTCTTTTTTACAGACGTGAACTGGTCAGGGTTCAGAAAGGTGGATTTTTTAAGGGCGATCAGGGATTATCAGAAAAGACAGAGACGATTTGGGAAATAGTGGTGTAGCTTATCGTATCTTAGCCCACTTACATAGGAATTCAGACTTATTCTCATTTATGTATCTTTCATACTTCGTCACAATCTTGGGTTTTTCGATGGCTTTTCTGTATGCTTCTTCGCTTTCAAATAAATGGATTTTATTTTGAACATTCTTAAACCTCTTTATGCGTATATCATCTATTAAAAGAGCCTCCTCTCTTGTAAAAATATAAAATTGTGCACCAACAAAATCATCGTTCAATGCTACACCCACAAGAATATCGTATTCTATCTCTTGTTTATCCCATTCTTTAACTGTCCAACCCCAATATTTCACGTCTTTAGGATATAATCCCTCATTCTTTAGCGTGGAGGTTCTAATCTTTACGTTTATTTTTTTGCCATTGTAATCTATATAGATATTAGCTTTCCTTTTATCAGGTGTTAATTTTTTAAATCCCAATCCGTTTAATTTGTCCAATACACACTTTTTTCCAAGCTTACTGACCAACCCATGAGGTAAAGGGCGGCCGATGCTCTTATATTTTTTAAGCCTAACTATTATCTCCTCAATTACTCCGTTTTTATCGATACTCATAACTTTCCCAGCATAAAAGAAGTTTTGCAAAACAAAAATTTGAGTGAGTACCGTAAGGCACGAATCTTTTATGCTGTGTTATACGCCATCGTTTAAAACTCAATAAAATATTCCAGCTCATCATCTATTGCCTCCAAATCTAATAACACCTTTGCTCTTCTTGGACTTCCATCGGCATTTCTGAAATCTTCCTGAAATGAACCATATTTAACCAATGTATCATCCGTTATTCTGATGAAAGAAATTTGCTGTAACTCAAAGGATACTTTTCTCAATCTTGACCATGCCCCTCTTTTTATCCTCTCTATCACATATTTTGATTTTCCACCTTTCAACGCTTCATGCCACTTTTGAAATGTTCTATCTTCATCGTTATATAGAACCTTACCGATGGCAAGAATTAAGCCAACTGCTCCATAATCTTTAATTCCATTCGCTGTCGCTTCACTATCATTAACAATTATCTGATGACTGCTTGTATTCATAGCATGTGCTTTGAAATCCCAAGGAACATTTTTAAAACCATCAAACCTAACATTTCCATATTTTGGCCCTGGTATTTCAACAAAACCTGATAAATATTTTTCACATAGAAATTGAAAGTAAAAACCAATCCATTCCATTTGTTTCCAATGTGGATAGTTTGCGTCTTTCATCTCCAAGATTGATTTTCTGCCATCCCACATCTTAGGAATCTTTCTCAATTCTTTTCCAACATGTTTGGCAGTTTTTAAGAAAGTCATTGTTATCCTTCTATTTCAAATAAATTCAATGTTTTTTGGAACTTTTCCTCTACCTCTTTAATCCTATATTTATTTTCATTCAACCTTTTTTGAGCAAACTCATAATATTCTTTTACAATTTCAAATCCAATATACTGTCTTTTCATCATTTTACTAACAACTGCCACCTGCCCGGAACCTAAGAAAGGATCTAAAACAACATCTCCTTCTTCACTTGAATACATCAATATCTTTTTAATCAATTCAGCAGGTAATTTTGTTGGGGTTTTCTGGTCTCCTGTCCAATACTCTCTTTTGATTATCCAAACATCCTCTTTATCTTTATAATGCAAGCTGCCACCATCTTTATCATCATCTTCTTTTCCATATCTTGAATAAGGAAAAAATTTCCGTTTTTCATCATTTTTGCAAACATAAAGGCAGTGATAATGGGAAGTTACAAATTTTCTTTTCGTCACAACACCAAATTGATATTTCCAGATAATATGATTAACTGTAATAAAACCGATTTCGTCAATTGCAACTAATATGTCTTTTAAATTATTCCATCCTGAAAAAACATACATACTTCCTGATTCCTTAAGAGCCCTATAAACCCCTTTCATCCATTTGAGTGTGAAATCATAGTATTCTTCTTTTGGTATTTCATTGTATCCTTCTAAAACCCGAGATTGTGTTCTGCGATAATTATTTCTTTTTGCTTTAAAATCTATGGCAAAAGGCGGGTCTGTAATAACAAGGTCTATCGTATTATCGGTGATATGCTTCATTCCATCAATACAATCCATATTGTATATTTTGTTAAATTCAAATTTTTCCATCTTACCCCCTTCTTATCATGAGCGATGGCGTATAACTTCCTATATGACCTTACTTTTCTTGCCTATAAACTTTCATCTCAATTCACTCGTTTTTATCGATACTCACAACTTCAGCCCGCTTCTCACGTTAACGGGCAATTCATGCAATATGCTTAGCACCTCTTTTCTCGTAATATTCAATATGCGCCCGCATAGGCTGATGACTTCCTCGACCTCGACGTTCGAGCATTCACTTAACAATTTAATCATCCGTATAACGGTATTGCGCCGTTTCTCAGATTCCCTCATCTGATATGTGCGCACGCCCCTCAAGAAGTCGATCTTGCGAAATTCAGGCCAATATGGTGCACAGAAGTATGCTGCGCACTCGTTACCGCTTGCCTGCCACGGGAGGAAGTTGGATGCCCGCTCTTCTCCGCCGGTTCTGATGACCAGGTCGACGTTGACCGAATCACCCGAATACAAATGGGCAGATATTATGCTCTCATCGATATCCTCTGTTCGCAGCTCTCCAGCAAGAACCTTTTGTGCTATTTTCCTTGTAGCATCGACGATTTCCTGCCGTCCACCATATGCCAGTGCAACGTTGAGGCAAAAATTGTCATAGTCCTTCGTTTTTTGCTCTGCCTGTTTAATCGCCAGTCTTACGTCGATGGGGAGACGGTCTATGTCGCCTATGGCCCTGACTCGCATCCTATAACGGTGAATTCGCTCGTCAATGCACATCTCATCGAATCTTTCTTTAAATAACTTGTAAAGTTGCATGCGTTCTGTGTATGGTCTACGGAAATTTTCGGTCGAAAATGTGTATATGGTCAGTTGCTTAACTCCGATCTCCACACACCATTCTATGAGTTTCTCGGTCGTGTAAGCGCCATGGATATGTCCATGGGAAGGAGGTTCACCAATCCTTTTGGCATATCTTCGGTTTCCATCCTGTATGACTGCAACATGCGCTGGAATTAGCCCCTCCTTTATTTCTTCCGTTAGAAGGGACTCATATCCCGTGTACAATATATTCCGTATCTTACTCCCTGTCATATGCTCACCTTTCTACATTTAGTAATTCTCCAGAACAGAGGCGACAACTTTCTTATATCCTCCCTTGAGGGAGTAGACATTATGGTTGCCAGTTACATCGATGGAAAGAATGCCCAGACGCATATTCATTAAACCGACCATTGCAGAGATGCCCCTGTAGCTCACGTTAAATTTCTGCTCTAATAGATGGTTATAGATGCCCTCGGTGGTGTATGTTTTGTCCTCCAAAAACAGCTTGAGGACGGTCTTTCGTACCCCTGTCTCATCTCGTTCTATATAATTTTTTAGTCTTTCCTTGACCTTAACATCTGGATAACTCAGATTCTACACCACCTTGCTCTTCTATGTAAACATCAGTCTGCACCAATTATAAAGTTATATGTATATCACCCAATAGTTTACGTTGACGCCTCTTTAAATCGTTTCCTGATGAAATTTGGGCTCAACGACGTCAGGAACCATCCCGCTCTCGGACCGGAGGGCGTGCCAAGCAGCGCTATATAGGCCGCCTCAAACACGTATTTCGGGTCCACGCCGACATTCCCGGCAATTTGGTATATTTCAGCATGTAGCGCATCTGCAGTCCATTCGCGTCCTATTTCGTCCGCGAGAATATTCAATGCCCTCTTTTGCTGTGGAGACAGCTCTTTTGCTGCGTTGGGAAGTGTTTCCCTGACCTTGAATTTCACGACAGATGGGGCGAACTTGTTCAGCCAGTTCTCGGCATTTTTTGCACGCTGTTTGATCGCACCCACATCATCAATCTCATATCCACTGCGCTTAAGCGTTTCAACGATTCGGTCAAAGTTGCGAGCAATCTGCACGATCGTGACCATATGCCTAAACGGGACCTTGGTGGAGACCTCGCGAGCAATCTGCATATGCCTAAACGGGACCTTGGTGGAGAGTTCGTACGACCGATCGGTTTCGTTTAACCTGTCATATTCATCTATCAAATTCAAGAGGGGCGCTCCGGGGTCAAAGTCAATGTGCCTTTCTGGTTTTGCCCGTATGATTAGATAACGCAGTACCTCTGGCGGGAGCACATCGAGCATCTCTTGAACTGAAATGACAACGCCTGCTGAACTTGACATCTTGCCATGTCCCTTGAGAAAGATGTGCTCAAACGGTATTGGATATGGAGGGTCGTAGTCATATACCTCCTTTGCAATGCGTATTCCAGTGTCATAGGAACCGCCAGCCACTGCATGGTCTTTTCCAAATGGCTCGACTGTGATACCGAGTATCTTCCACCGTGCAGGCCAGTCCACCCGCCACGTGAGTTTCCCGTCCCCCTTCGATATGTCAGCGGTGCCCTGGTGCCCACATTGGCATTCGTAATCTACTCCCTTCCCATGATATCCTGTGACGATAGTCATGGTAATCCTGCCGCATTGCTCACATAACGGATTGAATGGGCTCCAATTTTGTGGCATCGTTCTTCCAGTGACTTCGGCAAGTCTCTGCGCAATTTTATCCTCGTTTATTAGTGCCGTCAGGATGGCATCGGCATAATCACCACGCTTGTACATCTGGTCCGCCCTGGTGACATCCGTCCCGATGCCCAACTTTTCCATTGCGTCCAAAAAAGGTTGTAGAAAGTGTTCAGCATAATTTGCACAACATCCATCTGGGTCCGGTATTTCGGATATGGGTTTCCCAACGTGTGATGCATAGTCTTCTGACAGGAAGGGATAAACCTTGCGAAGCGGGTCGTATGAATCCGCAATGTAGTGCAGGCGTACGTCTGCTCCATGGTCTTTTAGCGCCAGACGCACTGCATCTGCTGTTACCACCTCCCGCATATTTCCGATATGTATGGGCCCCGATGGGGTGATTCCCGTCGCTATCACATGTCTATTTCCGCGATTCTTCAATACATCCTTCGCAACGACATCGGCCCAGTGAACCGTATCTTCTGCCATCTATTTCATCTCGTCTCTCACCCATTTCAAAAACTCCTCGGAGCCGCCGTCAATTGCAAACGAAATTATGCATGGCATCTCATAGCTATGCAGTTCTTTTACACACTCTTCTATCTTTTTGACGTTCCCCCTCGTCGTCTTTACTATCAATGCAACCTCGGCGTCTTCCTGAATCCCGTCCCAGTGATATATTGATGTTATCGGAAATACGTTCACACATGCTGCTAACCGCTTTTCGACCAAGGTGCGTGCAATGCGCTTGGCTTCGCCCAGGTTGCGTGTAGTTATATATATCATCGAGAACAATTTAAGCCACCAAACTCACATAGTAAGAGGTGTAGATATAAATGTATATGGATTTGCCACCGTGGATTCTGATTGCGCTAATTCTTGTAGGCGCATGGGCCGTATTAGTCGCTCTAAATAAAAGGGGAACCTTATCAAAGCACAACTTAGAGGTATCTGGTCCACTGCTGCTTTGGCGCACGAACTATGGAAAGGGCACTATACGATTCATCGCACACAGGTTCAGACCTCTTTGGAAAAAGGTGGGCGTGATTTGCATAGTAATCTCCACGGTGACGATGGTTTTCACGGCAGTTATGATAATTGCGCAGGCAATTTTAATCATCAGAACCCCGGAAGTCATACCTCCAGATGTCGGCGCAGGGGAAATGATCCTTCTGCCTGGGCTGGCGCTCCCCCTCACATATGGATTGGTCGCGCTCATAATCGCCATCGTAGTCCATGAGTTTTCACACGGAATATTGTCTGAGGCGGAGGGCATGAACATAAAGTCGCTTGGACTCGGCGTTTTGGTGGCATTGCCTCTGGCGTTTGTGGAGCCTGATGAGGAAGGAATTAAGAACGCCTCCTCGAGGTCGAAGATGAAGATGTTTGCCGCCGGTCCAGCCGCAAACATCTTGGTATTCGTGATATCGTTCCTTGTGTTCACGCAGATACTATTGCCAATGTTCGCGCCCAACGCAGAGGGAATTGGCATATCAGAGACCATTGAGGGATTTCCTGCCGCCGATGCCGGCATGACGGGGGGCGAAATAATTACCCACGTAGGCGAGAGTGGGGTGAAGGGCATAGAGGACTTCAGGGGGAAGATGGCGGAGTTCAGCCCCGGGGACGTCGTCGAGATTCAAACAAATAAAGACGCGTATACAATAGAGCTGGGAGTCCATCCAGATGATCCAGGTAGGGCTTTTTTAGGTGTTCACCTTTTTCCCGTGACCGAATTCTATGCGGGACTGATGCACCCCATAGGATTCATCTTGCCGCAGGTTGGAACCATGCTGCCACTACTCTCTCCTGATTTCTTTGGTGCGGGTCTGGTGCATCGTGACGTCGTTCTCATCGCTCTGCAACTCGTATTTTGGGTTGGCCTTCTCAACTTCTGGTTGGGTGCGATAAATATGTTGCCAGCGAAGCCGTTTGATGGCGGACATTTGATGGGAGAATACGTTAAGATGTTGATACAGCGACTCGGTAGTAGAGATGAAAAAGTTGCAAATAATATCTCAAACTGGGTCAGTGTGTTATTTATTCTGATATATCTGGGCCCAATCCTACTAATCGTGATGACATGACTATGGAGCGCCTTATATTGGACGTGATCGTTGTGCTGCTGGTCCTCAGCACATACTGGATTGCCATAGCCATACTCGATAAAAAAGGGGTGCTTGAGCGATATGATATTCGCGCACATGGTCCCATATTGATGGTCGGCACAAAAAGAGGGCAGAAACTGCTGGACTTCTTAGCGCGCCCAAAACGGTTCTGGAGATTTTTTGCAAACGTGGGAGGTCCGCTGATGCTGATGACGCTGGCCTTCGTCTTTGCAATGCTGCTATACGCAAATTACGTTATGTTGGACCATGTTCCCTACTCCTTTATCCTTCCCGAGCCAAAGGGGATACTCCTGCTGCCAGATATAAACGAGCTTATTCCATTGGTCTGGGTTTTGGTCGGCCTGATGCTCGCGACAATCGTTCATGAATTTGGTCATGCAATTTTGAGCAGAGTGGAGGGGATTCGGGTTAAATCGATGGGAATCGTGCTGGCATTGATTCCCGTAGCGTTTTTTACAAAACTCGAAGATGGACAAATCTCTGGTGCGGAGCGTGGTAAGCGCATTCGCATATTAACCGCTGGCGTCATGGCCAATTTTGTGGTCGCGCTGGTCTCGTTTATCCTCTTTTTTGCCACTCTAAGTGCAATATCACCGGTAGGCGATGTTATGATCACTGGTGTGACGAGTGAATCGCCAGCCGACCTTGCTGGAATCGAGAAGGGAGGGATCCTTACTGGATTAAACGAATGGAATATAACAACCATCCGTGATGTCCATGCCTTTATGCGCTCTATCCCACCCGGAGACATCGTCACAGTACATGTCATGGTCAACGGAACTGAAAGAGCATTCGGCGTGAGAATGGACCAAATAGGGCATATAGAGATCGTGAGGACAGTCGAAGGGTATCCTGCCAGAGAAGCCGGAATTACTGCGGGCATGTACATAGTCCAGATAGATGATACCGTCATCAACACGGTGGACGGATTTCTGAGGTTTATGAACGACACCAGGCCCGGTCAGAGGGTTGACGTCCATGTGCTGGATAACATGACCGAGAGGATATTCAATATAACACTGGCCGAACCACCGCACGAAGACATGGACAAGGGATGGCTTGGCGTTACAGTCGTGCCTTCTATAGGCCTCGGAGTCCAACTTGAAGAATATCCAGCCAGCGACACGCTCCAATTTTTAAAGGCAATTCCCCATAAATTGAACGAACCGATGGGATGGGCAATTCTGATCACGCTGCCATTTATGGAATTTGTTGGATTGATGGGCTTTACAGGATTCACTGATTTTCTCATGCAGTTTTTTCAGCCAGTGGAGTGGGCGTTTCCCATAGGAGATGAAATCTTTTGGATGGCAAATATATTGTTTTGGGTCGCCTGGATAAACTTCTATGTCGGAATGTTCAATTGCCTGCCAGTAGTACCACTGGATGGCGGACGCGTATTTAAGGAGATGATATTATCCCAGACGAGTAGAATTATAAAAACTGAGGAGAACCGGGAGAAAATCTCGCATGCGATAGTCACTGGACTGGCGCTGCTGATACTATCATCGCTGATATTGCTACTCATGGGGCCATACCTATTGCGCGGCTTTATATAGGCGTCCCCTCTTCCCCTGTCAACTTTTTGAACTCTGACATTAATCGCCTGGTGATCTTGCCTGGCTTGCCATTTCCTATTATCCTTCCGTCCACCTTTATTATAGGGGCAATCTCCGCAGCCGTACCTGTCACGAAGACCTCATCCGCTGTATACAGGTCGACTAGCCCGCAGTTCTTTTCCTGGACGGGGCACTCCATCTTACCTGCCAGTTCGATCACGGCAGCGCGCGTAATCCCGTTCAGGTTATTAAGTGTGAGAGGTGTTGATATGCATCCGTCCTTTATCAGAAAGATGTTATTGCCCGTCCCCTCTGACAGATTGCCATGCACATCGAACATAAAGGCTTCATCTCCTCCCTTCTCAATTGCTTCAATCTTTGCGAGAATATTGTTGAGATAGTTCAATGATTTTATATTGGGCGGCAGGGCGTCGGGAGCGTTACGCCGCACGCACACGGTCACCGCGGTCAATCCATTTTCATATGATAGTCCACCATATAATGCGTCCCACTCCTGCGTTATGATGATCACATTCGGTTTTGGACATTTTCTCGGGTCGAGCCCAAGGTCTCCAACGCCGCGCGATACTATCAGACGGACATACGTATCTTTCAAATTGTTCTTCCTGATGCATTTCAAAACAGCAGATTTCATCTCCTCTTTCGACATGGGAATCGTCAGACATATCGCCTTGGCAGAATCATATAAGCGATTTATGTGTTCGTCCAACTTGAAGACCCTGCCATTATAAGCGCGTATTCCTTCAAATATGCCATCACCATAGAGAAAACCATGATCAAAAACCGATATTTTTGCCTCATCTCTTGGAACGTAATCGCCGTTTATGTAGATTAAATTGGACATGCAAACGTCACCTTTGCGTGCTATATTAGGGGGATATGTGCTTTATGACATTAAGTTTTTCTAAATTGGTTATTTATAGACTCTTTTAAAATTAAAATAAGAAGTTTTCTTTTATCGATGTGGTGCTGTTAACTTAAAGCAGAAATGACGATTTCAAAACGCATAGCACCTACCTGTTTTACGTTTCAGGTAGTCCTTAAGGTAACACTGCCATCGATGTCAAGTATGAGTCTATAATCACCTACACGTACTCTGTATCCTGTGTCTCCTATAAGTCTGGTCACATAAGTGTTAGGTCTTATTCTGATTTTTCTTCAGGTTCTGACTTTTCTATTACAGGTTTAGGTTTTTCTATTGCTCCATAAGGAGCGGTTTTAATTCTATAAAGCTCAGCCAAACTTTCTTTTACCGGAAAAAGATAAAACGGTGAGAACCTCTTAGTCAACCTTTTTGGCTATTTCTAGTTTTATTCCAAGCTCTTTTTCTAAGGTCTCTTGAAATTCATCTGGCGGAAGAACCCCGACCAAAACAAAGCCTATATATTGAGCTATTTCAGAATCTATATTATATCTTTGACGGATATTATAAGCATTATCAGCTGTTTCTTCTGAAAGAATCATTTCTTTTAATTCTTGAGGAAGTTTCCTAAAAAGCTTTAAAAGGTGTTCTTGGCTATATTTTTTAATCATAGTTTTTTTTACTTGCTTTAATGATTTATTCGAGAAAATCATAATCCCTGCTCTTTTTTAACCTGTTCATTATAGCACATAAATGTTTTTAAGAAATCAAAATTGAGGAAAGCTACCGAGTCGTTTAGCCGCTGTTCAGAGAAATTGTCGCAAAGCAACAAAACGAATCGACGAAAGTTTACCTTTAGCGATTAAAAGCCTTGTATCCTTGTATAATTTCCATGCCATCAAGTAGAGCCAAATCGTGCACGTCCGCATATCGTTTTGCATCCTCTCTGGATAGTGCCATACCGGTCTCATGGTCCAACATTTCACAGATAGCCATAGCAGGCGTGATATTTGCCATTTCCGCAAGGGCGATCGACAACTCTGTCTGTCCGGCTCTCTCATCCAGCAAGCCATCTGCTGCGCGCAATAATGGAACGTGTCCAGGTGTGCGAAACTCCCTGCCAAAATCGACCTGCCCACCGTTCATCGATAAATGCACTGCTTTGCCGACCTCGGTTATCGTCAGGGCTCTATCGATATCGGTGATTCCTGTGAAGGTATCTCTGTGATTGACCCAGAGCGAAAAGGAGGATCGAGCGTCATACAAGATGTCTCCTGGTTTCTCGATTATCGATTTTATCGTCTTAAAACCATTTTCACCTGCACACCTCAACACATCCGATATAAACGGCAGCCCAATACGTTGAGCTGCCACAGGGTGTATCGCTACACATATCAATCCGCCAGCATCTCTTCGCATCGTGGCAACTGTTTTTGGCGTCATAGCATGGGCAGGCATTACGATGTCCGTCTCTCCCTCTCTATCATCGAAATCATATATGAGGGCCATACTACCTTTTTTTATGGATTCTACCGTCTTATATATCATCATAGAAAAACCCTTACCTCGACCATGTCCCCATCTTTTAAATGCAACGACTCCCTAAAATTTTCAGGGGCTATCATCTCAAGCACATCATCTGGATAGTGTGATCGGTCTGGAAGTATTACAGCGCCTTCTATCTTATCTATCATCGCCCTGAAACACTTGCCGCCGCCAAATGTTCGCTGTCTGGACTGGAAGCCACTGATGGGAATTCCCTCGCTTTCATCTAATTTTTTCCTGAGAACGATGCTCTTGTCGGTCAGCATGATGTTTAACGTGCCTGGATACGGTGCAAAGCCCAATTTATTCCGAAACTGCACCTTGTAACCCTCTATTGAGACATAGTATTGCCCCTCGCCAAGACCGGTTATGATGGACCCCTGCAGTTTTATTTCATTCTCGGCGGGCGCGAATATTTTTTGATAATCATAACACTCGTCTCTCAAAATATTCTTGCCTTTTTTGGTCATCATTATCCGCTGCCCATTGGCTGGCAAAATGGTCCTGGAAATCAGACCGTCCCGTTCAAGAGCATGTAGTCGCCGTGATGCGGTCTGGGCGCTCGATGATATATGTTTGGCAAAACTCGACGAGGATATTTGTATAGGTCCTTGTACTGCGCCCAGCAACGCCAATTTTTTAAGTGCATTGACATCGATGTTGATACTAACCACCATCAAAATTGATATGTATCTCAATATTGGATGGATGGGCTTTAAAGTTTGCGCTTCATTCTTCCGGCCCTTTTGGATAGATGTAACAGTAAAATCCCGTAGCAAGAATTGAGCCGATGGCTTGCATTACTATGAACGCAACGGCATCAGTAGGACGTATGCCCGTAAGCGTATCTGTGAATATTCTTCCGATCGTAACTTGTGGGTTCGCAAAACTCGTGCTGGACGTCCAGTACACGGCCGAAACTACGTACAGGCCGATGGCCAATGGTGTTAATCTAGATTCTCTTCTCACACAGCAAAATATCACCATGACCAGCCCAAAAGTGGTGACAATTTCGCTCAAAGCAGTACCATAACTCAGGCGAACAACATCAGATACGGCGAACAATGGCATTTCAAACATCGCATGAGATAGTGCCGCTGCAGTTATTCCTCCTGCGATTTGAACAATTACATATTTAATGCCCGTTGTAACGTCCATTGCCCTGGTGACCACCGCGGACAACGTTACGACGGGATTTATATGGCACCCACTAACAGGTCCGAGAGATTCCACCAGAGCAAAGACTACAAATCCAGTTGAAAAAGCGATAATAAGAACGCTCAAGCCAACGTCTCCGCCCGTGAAGGCCATACTCAATATGCCAGAGGATATGACCGTTGTGGTTAGGATGAGTGAGCCCACGTATTCAGTTAGTAAAACATTCCTCTCCATTTTTGTCCCCACCCCTCATCAAAATCGTGGCAAGCTCATCCACGGTGTTTTTATCCAAATCGAGGTTTTTCGTCTTCTCTATTGTTTTACTGACGTCATAACTCACCCTTTTTATTCGCACGTCTCCCTCATCCAAATCTAAGATTGCATACGACGCCTTTGCCACCCCGTCCCTCGGCTGGCCCGTGCTTCCAGGATTTACCAATGTTCGACCATTCACATTTTTGATCATTGGAATATGCGAGTGGCCCAAAAGGATAAAGTCAGAGTCTATCGTTCGTATTTCGTTTTCTATCTCTTCATCTGGTGTTTTAGGTGTGATGTACTTGAACAAATTGTCAGTGGGGGAGGCGTGCACCATGTAAAAATTATAACCGCTCAATTTAAATTCATGGATTAATGGCATTTCTCTCAAAAACTTTAGGTCGCCCTCTTCAAGGACGTTCAAAGTGAAATCTCTCGTCGCGATGGATAGTTGTTTGTACTTGTATGAGCAACCACAGTCTACTCCAAACGCAACAGCGTGGTCATGGTTGCCCCTAACAGTTCTATGCGCATTCTCCCTTACAAACGCTAAACACTCCGCTGGATTTGGCCCATAATCGACCACATCGCCCAAAACCAGCAGTTGGTCATAGTCTTCTTCAATAGCCTCTACGCTATCGAGATTTGCATGTATGTCTGAGAGTAATAGAACTATCATTTTTTATCCCCCGTAGCTTAGCATTTGCATTCGCCTTCGAGTTGTTCGGCAAGTGTCTTCGACCTTTTTATGAGCTCCATGATTCTTGGATCGGAGACTTTGTACATTATTTTTTTACCCGCTTGTCTGCTTTGCACCAACCCACAGTCTTTCAATATCCTTAGATGGTGTGAGACGAGAGATTGTTCTTTTTTCAGCGACTCCACGATTTCGTTGACGCATTTTTCGTCGTTTCCAACCACTTTGAGTATCTGGAGCCTATTTTCCTCGCCAAGGCACTTGAAGAATATATCTTCTTTCATATGAACAAATTATCATATATGTGCTGAGGATACATAAAGATTCTGATGTAGTATCATCACATCGTGCCTTCTAACAAAAACATCACTTTCTGCATAAATGCACTAAACTCCAATAGACATATTTCAAGCCATGGGCTATCTGCCTGAATCTGTGAGAGGTATGAAATTTGGAATATCCGATTCTTCTTCTAAAATTCACTGGAACCTCTCCTATTTTCAGACCTGATTTCCAGGCATTATATGTCAGATCATATTCGATATCAAAGCCGTTGGCAACTATATTTGGCGCTATCGTTTCTACTGCTTTTTTGTTAAATACCCAGTAACTGGTCTGGATATCCGATAATTTCTGCCCGTACATGCGCGAAACGATGCCAGAGGTGAGGGTGTTTATGAACACCGAAAACCATCCAAGGTATTCTCTCTGTTTGACTATGTTCCTGTTGCCCAGCACCACGTCAAGGTCATTGTCCTTAAGAAATTTTAACATCTGTATAACCTCTCCAGGGTCATTAGTGTAGTCAGCGTCGATTATCCCTAAATGGTCATGCCCCCTCTTCAAAAACTCTTCCATGCCGGTTTGAATGCCGCATCCCTTGCCATTGCCATATCTCTGTGTGATGAACCGCCATCCATGTTGCAGGGCAACCTCTTTCGTGAAATCTGTGGAGCCCCCGTCTACCACCAGGACTTCAAACTCTCCAGGCATCTCATTTGCCAATGCCCTTATGGCATCTTCTTCGTTTAGGGTGGGCAGTAATAAAAGTAATTTCATCCTTCTACACGCACCGTCGTGAAAACAGGGCCCCTTATATCTATCTTCTTGTTATTGCTCTGGATATATCTGACTGCAGTAGGGTCTATCCTCACGTTCACATCGCTCAATGCCTCTGCAATTCTGATTCGGATTTCTTTGCGCCCTCTTTCGATCTCATGCGCCGCCAATGCTGTGAATCCATCGATGAATCGGATGCCTGTGTTGATGCCCTTATCACGAATCTCTTTGAATTTTTTCGTCGGCAGGACGCCGATGACATTTCCATTATACACTAATATTTCGTTGAGATATGCCGGTCCACAAAGCCTTGTGTTTTCTTCTCGTTCAACTACTGATACGGTAACCTGTTCGCCATTTAATTTCCCCTTCCACGCATCGAACTTACAGGGGGATGGTGCATTGCCATATCGTTCACACGTCCTGACTATTGCTTCCGCAATGTCCATTCCGACAGGTGTGACCGGCACTTTATCGATGGACATCATCCTGGCGATCTGTTCATCACTCAGGCTTAGTTCTTTATACAGTTCTGGAAAATGTACCTCTCTGATATCGGAAATATTCTCTGAAATCATGATCATTCTACCCAACCCCGGGCCAGAATTGAACACAGGATATTCGATGCCGTAGTTTGCAAGGGCAACAGGCGAGTACATGCCAATCTCGCTGACCTCAATCCGGCCCTTTTCTGAATGCTTCGCAAAGACCTCGTAATTGGTCCCTGGGGCATAGTAAGTCGGAGCGTTTGGTTTTGCCCGGAATTCTATCTCGCCATATCCCATCCTTTTGAAGAATTCTTCGGTGAGGTACCTGCCATCTGCTATCGTGAGGTTTTCGTCCATTACTACCATGCTGAGGTTATAGTGCGCCCTTAGGTGTGTCGCATCCTCTCTTTGTTCTCGCCTATATCTCCATCCAAAAGTGAACAGCATTACGGGCAACTCTTTTTTATGCTGAATTGCCTGGAGCGTGGGGAACCATGCCGTCGTGAGATGGGACGTCAACGTCAGCGTGGTAGGCAGTGCTCTGATGTTTTTTAATTCGGAGAAGACTTCGTCAAGCAAGTAGTGCGTATCGATGGTGTCCACCCCCAATCGCGTGACCAGTGCTTCGGTAAAATCTTCGCCTGATTCGATTCGCTCTCTTTTATACTCCTTTAAAAGGGTTCTGAGCTCCTCAAACTTATCAAAACCCTTTATATGGTCTTTGATCATTTTCTTCTTTTCGTCAGATAGGCCGATATCAGGTCTTGGGAGGGTGGCGAGATAATAAAGGCGGTCAAGGATTGCTGGTGCTTCAGGTCCATACTGAAGCCGGACATGTTGTTCATCCCAGATTGGCTTCAAGACGATTTCGTCAAAGCCCATGTCCAGAAGTATATTGCGTGCTTTATCAGAATATACTGTGAGTAAATGCCTTTGCCCCCTCCTCTTCGGCATGGTAAATCTTCTCTCCTGCCCATCGACAAGCCCAGCAGTCTCTAACCACGTCTTATCAAAGTCCTTATTGGTCCTTTCCTTGATATCATTCGGCTCGAATTTCATATATCTTAAATGAATGTTGAATCTCTTTATTTAAGTTATCTATATGACGCAGGGCAGTGTTACCTTAAGGACTACCTGAAACGTAAAACAGGTAGGTGCTATGCGTTTTGAAATCGTCATTTCTGCTTTAAGTTAACAGCACATGACGCAGATTAAAAATCTGCGAGAGTTGATAACTCCGCAGGAGTTACAACATCATCAAGTTACTATTTTATATACTAAGAACTATAAATGCTATATAAGGGGTGAGACTATTGTCTAAATGTGGAGAATCAAAGGGAAAGAAAGTAGAGGCTAAAAAACCAGAGGCTAAAAAACCAGAGGCTAAAAAACCAGAGGGAATAACAGATAAGTTTAAGAAATGGAAAAAATAGTAGAGGCTAAAAAACCAGAGGGGATTGTAGATAAGTTTAAGAAATTATTCTACAGGGGTTAAGCTGTCGCGACGTTTCGCATCCCCTCTTGGCCTCATTAACCTTTGATAAGAGCACAACGCGACTTATTTCTACATCATCCACTATTGGATAGCCTAATGTTTCTGCGAGCCTTCCAGCGAACTCGAGAATTGTCTTATGGGATGGCATCGCAGTTCTTGGTAGCCTTTGCCTAGAAAAACCTAGGTGCATGTATGCCTTCACCTCGACATAATCCGGTTCTCCTTTTTCTATCAGTCTGGCGTATTTCTCAGGGCCCTTGAGATTTATCCCATCGACGAGCGTAATCCTGATAGCCGTTCTGATATCTTTGGTACGCAAAATCTCAAGTGATTCATTGATGTCGTTCCATGTGTCTCTAACCGGGTTGCAGACACTTTTATATGTCTCCTGGTCCGGAGCATCCAGCGAGATGTAAAGCTGGGTCGGCCTGATCCTCGCAATCATTTCTGGATGCGTTCCATTCGTCACGACGAACGTGGTCATTCCTCGTTTATGGAACGTTTCGACCAACTCAGACAAGTAGGGGTACAACGTGGGTTCGCCCGCAAGCGAGATCGCTGCATGCTTCGGCTCTTTTGCCTCTTCCAGTTTTTGCATATTGGTCGTGGTGGCACCGCCATATCCAGACATCAACCGCATCTGCGCAGCGATGCAACCCTCTACAATGGTCTCTGGGTCATCCCATCCATGCTCGGGGATGGCCATCTCTATCGGACGCCAGCAGAA
Organism: Methanosarcinales archaeon Met12; assembly: GCA_002813105.2. NCBI lineage: Archaea > Methanobacteriati > Methanobacteriota > Methanomicrobia > Methanosarcinales > Methanosarcinales archaeon Met12. Next base: position 653,203 of record CP017966.2, read on the forward strand.
GATGCACCGCTGATTGCACGATAACGTTGGCGTCATTTGTACGCAGCGGTGTGACTGTATCCCATAAAATTTGGATTTATAACAGGCGCCCTCATCTCTGAGGGACCTGTTCAGCCATAGGCACGCTTTTACTGCGCTATGTCCCCCGACCATGTGATATCCCTGTTTTTTTAGCATATCAATCGGCGCAATGCTCTTTTCGTGCAATCCATCACTTCCATGTTTGTAAATATCATGAAAAGGGCCATAAATATGATTAAGGTGTGGAAGTTTAGGCCAATACTCTTGGGCAGGCTAAGAACAATTGCGATGAATATCAAAACCAATAAACTTAATCCAAAACTCAACATGATAATCTCTTCTATCTCAAGATTTTTCAGCATCTTCATGGTCCTGAGCAAGTTGAGTCCAGGCAGGATCAATAAATACAATACTGAAAATGCCAATATGCCAATCGCTGTTATGTCCATCTAAATCACCCTATATATTCGCACACCACTGAGATCGTATACCTTTTCGAAATAATCCGCATCTCTCAAAGTATCGTTAAGTGGATATTTTGCTTCCCTGTGTCCGACGAACACATATGAAACCTCTCTGGCGTGCAAGTCGCTGTTCAATCGGGACGGATTCCCCTCATAAAAGAGGCGATTCACGTCTGCCCAGTCATCGACTCCGTGATACTGCATCATATATAACTGACCTGCATAGGCTATGCGTCGTCCGGTCAATAAGGGGATTCTTGGAAAGTGGGAGGGCTCTTCTAAGAATATTGCATCGTATGGCGTGTTCTCATAAATCCAGTCCAATGCCTGCATCTCACTGTTGTCTACATGGATATAATTGCTGTTCATGTAGAATCCGACCAGTATTATAGTTGAGGGCAGTATGAGTAGTATTGCCAATAATGGGAGATACTTCTTGAGGGAGGATGTCTTCTTGTATGATTCATACACAAAATATCCCGAAAATATTGAAGCCGTTATCGTCAAATATACGAGAAATCTGTATGTATTTTGTGTGAGCGGCAGGGTGATGAAGTTCAGTATTATTAATAAGACTGCGCCAAATATTAAGACTCCCCGTGCTTTTTCGTTGTGCCGCGATCTCCACGCTCCAATGATGCCAAATGGCACCAGTATCCCCAGCGCCAGAATCGCCGAGAGTATGATGTTTGGATGGCGTGCGATCATAATATGCGATGGTGCATTTTGTGGAAACACTGCCAGTTGGGATACTGCGATGAGAGAGGCTAATACCAATATAATCGCATTGATTTCCAATTTTTTTCTGTTCCATAGCATATGCAGGGCAACCAAAACGAAAAGCGGAAATGAGGATATGAGATGATAGTACGTCAGAATACCTAAGGAGACGCCAGTCAATGCCGCCATCCTCCTGGAAACTTCGGCAGTAGAGACAGTCCAGGCATATAATACAAAGACCATCAGGACCAGGGCAAATGCCTGCGTCTGCGGCATGAGGTAGAACAACAGGGTCGGGTCGTATTTTAGCATGACCACGTCCTCGAAATTATATGTAAGCGCTTGAAACAGGTCGACCTGTCCGTGATGCATTGCTATATACAACCACGACAGACCGCCCGTGAAAACATATATCAGAGATGAGCACACTGCCGACCCCTCATCAAACACATATCTCGAAAGCAGGTACATGTTCAAGAACAGGGCGAATATGAGCATGGGAAAAACGATTTTTAGTATCGAGAATAGATGCACCCCCGTCAATTTACACAAATCCCCCATGAAGATGTGCATGAACCAGTTATACGGTATATGGTGCCCAGGGAGATATGGGTCTTCCACAGGAATTTGAGGCGCATTGATATATCGCTGTATGATGGACAGATGATAGTTCAAATCTGCCACATGGGTTGGGTTCGCCACAAGACCATCACCAGTAAACGTGAAGCAGCCCAGAAGTGGTAAAAATACTACCATTGCTGGGATTATCGCCAGTAAAATGATGATGCCATCCTGTCTGCTGGGTTGCACCTTAAATTCCTTGTTCAACAAGCAGATAGACAAAATGATGAACAGGCCAAGTACCATTCGCATTATGTCCAGATCAAGAAGGCGCGTGATGACCGATATGACTGGTAATACGAGCAGAGACAGCGTTATAGACGCTGCAGTCAGTTCAACGATGTTAACCTGCTTTTTCATGTGAGCATACACACAAAATCCTGGGGAGAACAGCAGGAATGGCAATGATACGGGTCCAAGGGGCAGCATCACCAATATGCCTGCCAGGATGCCTGCCAGCACAAGTTTCCTCATCGTGCTACCACCTTATCCAACATGCCATTGAGCTGGCACAGGAAATAATAGAGGCCAAAACCGGAGAATATCACCATGCAGCCCACCAGGAACGTGAAGAATCTGTCCATAAATATATGCATCCCTATCAGGTCATTTTTCGTCAGCAACAGCGTAGCGATGAACCAGGATAGCATCAGCAGTTTATGGTCTTTCTTTATTGCATCCGAGTAAAAGGTGCGGAAAAGTCCGATTATGAAGAATGGAATGAGAACAAGCCCCGCTCTGGCAAACAATGTCCAGTCCACGACCGTGCCTTCACGATATACTATCTGTGATATGCCGAAGATGTCCAATGTTTGCAGAGAGTGCAACTGCCAGATGCCGTATGTGGCACAGGCTGCAAGCAATGGAATAAAAGACGATAAAAATTTACTCCTGTCCTTTATTTGGAAGATAGAGTAAACCAGCAGTGTAGCAACAAGTGCTAACAGCGTAATCTGATGTGTCAGGGCGGTCAGCATAGCCGACAGGACGGTCAACGATTTCCGCTCCGTGACCACAAAATAGAATGTCAGTGGGACCATGAACATCCCCAGCAGTTGCGGCAATGGCCTCGACGTGAAAATGGAGAGTTCTGGGGACGATACAAAGAGCATGGCGGCGCAGAGTCCGACATAACGACCGTCATAAATCCTGTAGGCGAGACAATATATTGCCAGGATGATGAAAATGGCTATGACGATCGTCATTATGCCGGAGAGGGGCATCGGGTCGATGTTGGATGTTATTGAAATGGATGCGATTAACAGCCTGTATGCTGGAACGTAAAAATGTCTGAAATTCCCCCCATACGACAATTCATACACAGGATAATACATCGTATCTATTGTATTTCGTATGATTCCGACGTGATACATCGTATTGCCAAACATGGGGATGATGTGCCCCTCTAATATCGGGAGCCTGTACCAGATTGCTGCACATATGATGGCGAATAACAGAAGCTGCTCGTTCTTTATCTTCAATATATCACCCTATAAATTCTAACATCCTGGTTCTCGTACACCAATTTAAAGTAGTTTGTATCACTAAATTTGTCAACTTCGACATCCTTCCACCCATATCCGGCATGGATTTGCCTTTTTAACGGGACAAAGACGTAGGTACAGTTGTATTTCCTGCATATCTCGAATGCCTCGCTGGAAGAGGTGGTGGTAAATATCCTTTCTGCGTCTGCCATGCGTTGCATAGGGTCCGGTGCATTCGCCCAGTCCCCTCCCACGATTGGGATTCTCGTCGTCATGCCCATAATCAGCTCGCCACCGAAAATATCTGCGGCGAATTTATCATCTGGCGATGTATTCTCGTTTATCCAGGTGGTCGCATCCAGTTCACCTTGAGTAACGACCTGTACCAGCCAGGGGTCTGTTTGGTACTTTACCTGGTACATTCCAGCGATGAGCAAAACAGAAAATATCGCCACGACGAGTATTTTATTCATATTGATACTAATGTGGTTATGGCGTATGTAAAATTTTCGCCATCTGGATTTATAAGGCAAGAGGGCGAATAAAAAGTGATAAACATGATCGGAGAGACAAAAACATGGGCAATATTGGTCGTTGTGGTATGCGCCTTTCTTGGGGCAATAGGACAGATATTCTTCAAAATGGGTTCGGATTTGATATCGGAAGACATCACATCATGGCTACCTAAACTACTCGTTGGATTTGGACTATATGGTCTGTCGAGCATCCTGTTCATTCTTGCACTGAGGCACGGAAATTTAACCCTTCTTTATCCTATTATCGCCACGAGTTTCATTTGGACAGCTTTATTCGCCGTGATGTTCTTGGGAGAGTCGATGAACCTTGCTAAATGGGGCGGTATTGGATTGATACTTCTTGGGGTCAGCCTGATAGTAAGATGACAAGAGATAAAATAAGCGTCTCGATAATCATCCCGGCGTATAACGAGGAAAAAAGAATCACCAGGACCTTGACCGAGCATCAGGCGTTTGCGCATCTACATTATCCAGACTATGAAATACTCGTCGTATGTGACGGTTGTACTGACAGAACGCCTGCGATTGTAAGGGATTTTCACAGGCGGAATTCGCGCATAAAACTTCTTGTGTTCCGTCACAAACTGGGAAAAGGCGGCGGCGTGCTGGAGGGCTTTAAAGCCGCAAGAAATGAATTGGTTGGATTTACTGATGCTGATGATTCTATCTCTCCCGAGGATTTTGACAAATTGGTAAAGGCGGTAGATGGTGGCGCAGACTGTGCCATTGCCTCGCGCCACACCCAGGGCGCCAAAATATTTATTCAGCAGCCGTTGAGCAGGAGAGTTGCAAGCAGGGTTTTCAATCTGTTTGTTAAGCTATTATTTGGCTTGCCTTTTGAGGATACCCAATGTGGGGCGAAGATGGTAAAGAAAACCGTCATCGACGATATCGTGCCAAGGATGGTATTGAAGGGCTTTGAATTCGACGTCGAATTGTTATGGCGCATCCAGAAGAGCGGCTACATCATCGAAGAGATACCAATCACATGGCAGCATAAGGACAATTCCGCATTCAGTCTAAAATACGCTCCGCAGATGTTTTTCAATCTGTTGAAGGTGCGCTTTGGCTGAGCTATATCACATCGATTTTGGCGCCTCGATTCCAAGCAAATTCAATGTATTTTCCAGGACGATTCTCGTACAGTTCACCAGTGCCAGTCGCGCATCTCTCAAATCTCCTTCTGCTTTGAGTACCGGGACGAAGCCATAGAATTGATTAAATGTCTCGGCCAATTCTCTGGCATAGGTCGCTAAGATGTGCGGCTTGAGGCAATGTGCAACCGCATCCACGACGTTGGGAAACATCGCCATCTTTTTGATCAATTCGATCTCCTGCGGTTCGACGAGCATATTCGGGTTGAACTTCTTCAGCTTCGCTTTATCAAGGATACTGCAGGCTCTGGCATGCGAATACTGGATGAACGGCGCTCCCTGTTTCTCGAAATCCAGCGCATCTTCCCATCTAAACGTCATCATCTTTTCTGGAGCCACCTTGATGATGTCAAATCGTACTGCACCCATCCCCACGATTTCCGCTATTCTTCGCTTTTCGCCCTCTGACAGTTCAGGTCTGCGTTTGTGTACCTCGATGTATGCACGTTCAAGTGCCTCATCGAGCAGGTCATCAAGATCGACGGTGGTGCCTTTGCGCGTTGACATCCTGCCCTCTGGCAGTGAGATAAAAGAATAAAACACCATTTGCGGCCATCTCTCGAGACCGAGAATCTCAAGGGCGCACTTTAATTGGTCCATCGCCAGCTTCTGGTCTTCGCCGAGCACGTTAATCATGATATCAGCGTTATCGAACTTCCATACGTGGTATGCGATATCTCTGGTAGTGTATAGAGTCGTCCCATCGAGACGCGTCAGTACAAAATCCTTCTCCAGTCCAAAATGAGTCAAATCAAGCACCAATGCACCGTCTTTTAGTCTGGCATATTTTGTCTTTTTCAATTTCTCGATTATTTTATGCACCGTACCGTCTCTGACAAATTGTGATTCCCACACGTATTTGTCAAAGGAAATGTTGATTCGTTCTAACGTTTGCTTTTGCCCATCTATACAGCGTTTCACAACTTTCTTAAACTTCTCGATGACGAGGGGGTTGTCAGACTCGTATTCCCCCAAGAGCTGCATGATCGCTGATTCCACTTCTGGATTTGATGCCGCCTCGGTCGATTTTCGGTAATATCGCACGACATCGTGGTCTGGCTTATCCCTCTCTAATTGAGGAAGGGTATTCAGGTCGATATTGTCGTATCCCCAGACGATCGTCGCGATCTGTTTGCCCATATCGTTTACATAATATTGCACATCGACATCGTAGCCGGCGCATCTGAGAGCCCTTGCCAACGTGTCGCCGATGATGGGGTTTCGTCCCCTGCCAACGTGGATGGGTCCTGTTGGATTGACAGAAGTATGTTCGAGAATTACTCGCTTGTCTTTCTTGGGAAGCGAGCCGTACTCCTCCCGTTCCTCAGATATGCTCGATATCGTTTGGTTCAAGAAGCTGCGATTGACGTAAAAATTGATATATGCTCCCTGGACTTCTACGCGTCCGACATATGATTTATCCGGAATCTGGATATTCTGCAAGATTTCCTTCGCTATGTTCGCAGGGAGTTTCTTGTATTGTGGCGCAAGATTGAGGGCGATTGATGAGGATATATCTGCATATGAAGATTCCTCTAAATAGGCATCTTCTGCCGCATATCCTGCTGATTTGACAGCGCTTTGTAGCAGTGACTTCGTCTCATTTTTGAACTGTATGAACATCTTTAAACTCCTGTCTGAAACCTCAAAATCGCTGCAATTCCTCCGAACGCGTTCATCAACTGCTCCCCTTCCTCAAAATCCGTTGAGATGAACACTGTGGTGGAATTTATCCGCTCTCCCATCTCGGATAACTCGGTTACGATATCGGTAATTTCCACCAGTTCAAGTGCCTTATCGCACCTTGGGCACGCTTCCAACTTATCCGGTTTTTGGACCGTCTTTTCATACTGGTAATCACAACTGGTACATTTGACATATATTCGAATTCGCCTCAGATCTTCGGAGAGTAATAGAGTGTCGACTGCGCCCATTTTGAGATTTTTTCTGACATTATCTTCACCATAAGTGGCCAGATTTCGGTCGCTTACCAGTTCCCTCATGAACCGATTTACCAACTTTTTCTCTTGCATCAGATCCAAGTTTTGAAGTGTATCCATCGCTGCATCCACCAACTCGTATAATCCCGACTCGTCGGTGTACGAGATATCAAATACCCCCTGTATCTTCGGCTGCAGTTCATGATGAAGATACTCTCCACCTATAAACTCCTCCTTCGTCGGGCTGGGTCCCCCAATCAGTATGCCCTGGAGGTCCTTGTGATCCACTTCAAGGAATATTTTGCTGGCAGAGTCCCCGATCCTCTTATAAAATTCGTTAATGGCTATTAGCCGCAATTGTTGAAATCGCTTTGCCGATTGCCCCCCCCTCTTCTGTTTGCCTGGTACGTTGGAGGTCATGTGTTTTATGAGCTCGATATGTCTCCCCTTCAGCAAACCAATGGTTGCCTCCCTCCGATCCAGGGCGACCAAACCAAATGTCTTCTTCTCCTTGAGCATGTCTTCCAGTGGCCCGAGTACGAATTCCGAGCCGCATCGATACATATAGGTCGTAATGGGCTCCGGCAGCTCTATGACTATCGTCTCCATTGTGGTCCTATCTCCACCAATAGAGATCATTCCGCAAAAAATAACCATGCCATTCTCTGGCGGATTTTTAAAATATTTGAGTCTGGCCATGATGGAGTCCAGTGCGCTCTGAACATTTACTCTTGTGGACTTGGATTTAATGTTCGCAGCCTGTCCATGCTCATCTCTAAGCTGTGCCACAACATTGGATATCTGCTTATCAGGAGGGATGTAAATCGTAACCAGTTCGGTCCCCCTGCCAGTTTTCTCTCGTAACTCTTCCAGTTTCCGTTTGAACTCGTATTTTTTCTGTCCATCCGACATCTAAGACCTCTCTCTTGATACTGATGGCTTCCACGTTATTAAAATGGTTTGTTTCGCTCTTATCACTCTTCATACACGATAGAAATATTCGCGCGCCTTCTTCAAACAGATTCGACCACTGTCTCGCATCTGACCTGTCTGATTCGAAATGATTAACCCTTTTGCCTCCATATTCCCAAGGGCAGGATAAAGAGTTCCGGGGTTTGGCTTTTCCCCCTTCCTTTTCGCTATCTCTCTGGCTATCTCCTGCCCGTACATTAGTTTTAAAGCCTTTTATCGTCAAATTTATATTGTACACTCAATACATAATTACTGAGCAGTCAGTGTTTTGAGAAAAGCCTACTCCTAATATATTCAAAAGCCAGCCGACGTCGCCGAGGTCTCGAATAACGTTTCTGCGGAAAAAGACTTCGCTACGCTTCGCCCAAATTGCCTTTGGCAACTTCTTTTATCTGCTGTTAGACGATAGTGCGAGAACAATGGACGCTATTTTTTAATCAATATTGCGTATATCACTGGTATATGTAGTAACAGGGATATTACAATCAATATCCAGCCCCATAGTATCCAATCGATTGCTTGAAAATAGCTTGCTAACAATGCTCCTATACCCACACCAGCCAAAAATTTGGCAGAGATTGTAATGAATATCACTCGAAAGCTCTGTCGTCTAAATTTTTCAAGCATTTCAGTAAACCAACTCATTTTTTTCACCCCTTTTTAAATAATAATTGCTTCGACCTTTTTATATTTTACGCCCCATAGTTTTTTTAGTTTGCACCACCAACTTCTCACTTCTTGCAAGAGGATGTAATTTCCGTTCCAACGTGTTTGTTCCTGAGAACGGCATCGACGATGTTTTTTGGATCTGACCCGTCTAATATAATCGTCGGTATCCTGGACCTTTCGATGACCTTCGCCGCCAAGAGGTCCATAACGGATTTTGACCCTGCCCCCATCTCTGTCCTCATTACGATTTCGACTAATTGTTTGGGGGAGATATTATCGAGCTTTTGCGCATCGGGATTGCTCCTGGGATCGGCGGTGTACACACCATCAGTGCATGTTGCATTGACCAGTAAATCCGCCTGGACGTATTCTGCCAATATGGCTGCGACCGCATCTGTGGTTTGCCCAGGGGTTACGCCGCCCATCACGATTATCTTGCCCCACGATGCGACGCTCGCCGCTTCTTTATAATCGGAGGGCGGTTCAGGATGCGCATCCCCTCCTATGGCGGAAATCAACAAACGAGCATTCAATCGCGTTACATCAATGCCAATAAAATCGCAAACGGCTTCATTTGCGCCCAGCTTTCTTGCAACATGGATGTACTCACGGGCAGCAGCACCGCCGCCAACTACAACGAAAACCGTATGCTCTTTCGCTATTTCCTTTATCGCTTCAGCATATTCCTCGAACCTTTCGAAATCCAACTTGGGCGCAATTATCGAGCCCCCTATAGATATCACCACAATCATGATGATTAACATGTCACACCAAGTACTAAGGGATTTCTATTTACACCAGATGGAACATGATTATTGCCGTCTAAGGTGGGGGTGAAGCACGTTATCTTTAATATGGTGGCCCCCCATCCATTAAATCATGGTAAAAATAATTCCTCATAGACACTGCGCAATATGCGGGAAGTCGGTTGAATCCAATGAAACGTTTTGCTCTGACGAATGTACAAAGAGATATGGTGATGCCCGGAGGAGGCAGAAACTGATGTTCATCCTTCTCATCGTGTTGATGTTCGTCATCCTGTTGTTGCCCTGGCTTCCGAGATGAGCTTTGCACATAAAGTCCTAATTTGGGCCTACTTTTTGTGCAGATGTTAGAGTTTTTGTGCAAGGGAGTAACATTTAAGGGGGGTATAGAGGGGTACCCCTCAATTATAGTATAGTGTAAGTAGGGCTTCACTGGTAGTATATTAGGAAACATATAGGAAACTGTATGGGGGGGTACCCCCCATTATAATATAGTGTAAGAAGCGGGGGGCAAGGATATGACAACTAAGTATGATGACATTAGGATTAGAAAAGTTAGGGTGCTTGGCGATAAATTGAAGGAGGAAGCGCACCAAATAGGTCTTAGTGGAGACGATTTAGTTATTGTGAGGACATATATTAATTCTCTACCCACCTATAAAATCGAAAAGATAGAGGGAAGTCCAATTGAGTACTTGCAACGAAAAATAACTTAGTCAGAGCTAAGTGATTATATGTCCGATGCCAAACGATCTCTTTTGATTTTATGTCATACTTTTTTTCACAATGCTTTTAGGTCTGGTAAACATAGAAAACCAAGAGGGGCGTTGTCGCAGGTCAAAAAATGGGCACAGTCTAGATTTATCGCTGATTTCATTATCGAGATGGGGTCCGAACGCTCTGAAGGATATCCTATTTTGTTATTACATCAGAAAAAATATTTAATGAGTTTTCTGAGCAACTTAAAAGCGAGTATACGAGTCCAGAAACTTATGAGTACTTGGATATATTAAAAACGCTTATTTTTCGTGTTCAGAGTGAATCAGTAAATAAGTTGGAAGAAAATGAAGGTATTATTGTAATAGCCGATGCAATTTATAACCGTAGCGATTACGAACCTTTAATCATAACTGATATGAAGGACGGCATGATGAAAACTGCAAAGGAACTCTACAAAAAAAGTACTACACAGGATGATGTTAAAATCCCATTCTCTATACTAAACTTAGAAGAAGCGATTAGTTTCTTGGAGGGCAGATATTCAGTGCAGTACGGACTGGTTAAGAAAAAAGATTCAGTATATAATATGCTCTAAATATGTGCAAAGCTTCCGAGATGAAAAAGTACATATAGCAGCACAACTATGCCATATTGGGGGGGAGGATGTTTAAACGAGTATGGGTAGTTTTCATGATATTTCTTCTATTGCTGATGCCTGTCGTATCTGCTGCGGAGGCGCATGAATCGAGATTTATTGATATCACCGATGTAATAATGACGTTTGATGGAGAGGACGCGAACATCACTGTGGAGTATAGTATCGATGGCCTTTTTGCCAGACTTTACCTGCTGGTCTTCGGTCCCGATGCCATAAGGCAAAAGCTGGAGGATGTTTTCGCTGATTTCTCGAACATCAGGATAACGGACATATCATGGAATAAAGCCAACATCACTGCAAACGACGTAATAACATATGATGACGGCATATACCGTATTCATGCGTTCGACCTTGGGCAGAATGTAGATAAATTGTACATAATATTTCCAAATGGATATGAGATAATGCTCGAGGATATCAATGCCACACGTCCGATCGTCCACAAAAATAACACACAATTCATTATGTTCCTTCCTGCGTAACGCTCATTTCCTTCGTTTGCGTCCAGATTTGCGCTTTTTATCGCCTTTACTGAAAATCGATGGCAAGTGAACCATATAGGTTCCTTCTTCTTTTAGCGCCATGATTATTTCCGGTCGATCGAGTAGTGACTTGATATTTAATTCATACGAGCCCGGACAGAGTATTTTTATACTTTCAACCCTGTGAGAGTCGGGTGCGGGGTGCGTTTTCGGCTTTTCCTCAATTTCAACTTTGTTTATCAGTTCATTGATGTCCATGACTTCCGCATCTTCTGATAGCACATCCTGTCTGGCTATCTCCTCCGACCTATCTGTCACGTAGAGAAATTTATTCCATCCACAGGTAGGGCATCCACTCAGAATTTCAGATGCACCGTCCCTGAACGTTTGACCGCATCTGGTACATTTATGTGGCATCTTGGACTCCTATGAACGCACGGACACCAGTGCGCTTATCACATCGTGGTCTTTGTTAATGGTCTTGATCTGATTTGCCGGTCCGATGACGGTAAGGCGCGTTTCTATGACGACCCTTCCCAAGAGTTTGCTGATGATATTTGATCTCCGCCTAGAGGGGTAACTCTCGATCTCAATGCCGGCGAAATCGCCTGGTGCTATCTCCGTCATTGTGAGCTCCATTAACTTCATCTCTTCATCGGGGGTGAGTCCTGCCTCAAGAATTAGGATATTGCCCTCTCTGACCTTGTCAAGTATCAATCTGATTTTCTCCATCGAGGTCATAGTTGACAGATGGTCCTTGGAGAGCATATCTATCCGAATGCCCGTCTCAACGGCACCATTTGCGCGCTTTGTGCGTTCCTCCGTCTTAGTAACTTTTTCGGTCATCTTGGTCACCCGAACCGATCAGCTATTGACTCGTATAGCTTGTCGACATTGATGCCATCAAGGGCAGAAATAGGAACTACGGGATGTTGTGGAAATGCGCTTTTTATCCTGGCCGGAGATGCATCTGGCAGGTCTATTTTATTGGCAACTATTAACAAGGGCAACTCCCGCGCCTCCATGTTTCCGACGACGATGACGTTCACCTGTGTAAATGGGTCTTCGGCAGCATCCATAATCAATAATACTCCATCTATGTCATCTAGCCATTTGATGGCTTCGATCACGCCCTCCGTCCCCTCTTTTGCCCGCCGCTTTGCCTCTTCTTCATCCATCCCAAACGCCATGAAATCATGAAAATCGATTTTCGTCGCCAAACCCGGCGTATCCACGATATCCAAGGTCACTGCCACGCCATTGGCATTAATACGTACGTTCTCCTTCCTTATCACCCGACGGGTTTCATGAGGTATCTCGGATACTATGCCGATCACATCATCACCGCTCCAATCACGGACTATTCTGTTTGCTAGAGTGGTTTTTCCGGCATTCGGCGGACCATAAATCCCTATGCGCACCGCCTTCTTTTTAAATATCTTTCTGATCCACGATGAGAAACTTCGTTTAATTATTTTAATCATTCTTCCCATCCCATATACAAGTCATCTAATTGTCATATATATTTTATCACATTAATACTGGTCGTGATACTTTTATATCTTCAGATTTTATATCTATGAGTAATACAACCTATGTGGTCATAAGATATGTGGTTAAAATGACGATGGAGCAGGAAATGGAAACGCGGATATCAGTACGAGAAATCATGACCAAGGAGGTCGTCACGGCAGAAGGCGATATGAGGGCGTCTGTTGCCGGAGAAAAAATGATCGCACACAACGTGGGTAGCCTCATCATCGTCGAAGACGGCAAACCAGTGGGTATTGTGACAGAACGGGATATGGTGCGAAAGATCATATCGGAAAACATAACACCAGGTTCCGTAACACTCAGGGATTTGATGACGCAGCCGCTTATCTCCATCAGAGGCGATGAGAGTCTGGATGAGGCGGCGCGAAAAATGATGAGATTGGATATCAGGAGACTACCTGTTGTCGAGGAAAATAAATTAGTCGGAATCGTCACCGATACAGATATTATTGCGGTTTCTCCAGGGCTCACCGATATTCTCACAAATTTAATCGAGATGAATCGGGACCATCCTCCATTTTCTGAAACTAAAAAGATCTCGCAGGGTATTTGTGAAAGGTGCGATGAACTCTCTGGGACCTTAGAGGTAATAGATGGGACGTCAGTTTGTGAGAGTTGTAAGGATGAAATATTCCGATGAAAGGGGGGAAGCACATAAAAGTTCAGTATATGATGTCTAAAGACGTCGTGTCTATCAAAGAAAACGAATTTATGACCAAAGCCCGTCAATTGATGCGGCTTCATCATTTCAGGAGCGTGCCCGTCGTAGATGATGAAAATCGTGTTACCGGCGTGATAACCCGGCAAGATGTGCTGAAAATATCATCGACGAAGTCAAATATAACTGTTAAAGGATTTGTACGAGAATGTCCGACAATAGTCCCTGGTATGAGCGGATTGGAAGCGGCGCGCATCCTGCTTGCATCTAAATTGGAGTGCGCCCCCGTCGTGAACTCGGTCCATGATCGTGAGATGGTCGGCGTCTTAAGCATCACTGATATATTCAAAAATTTGGATATTGATATCATGCCGACTAGAACAGTTGGCGAGATAATGACTACTGATGTGAGGGTATGTTCTCCGAAAGATCCGGTCTCAAGATGCTGGGCAAACATGGATGAATATGATTACAGCGGGTTCCCGGTCGTCAAAAGGAAAAAACTTATAGGAATTATCACGCGATACGACATCATCAAAGCAGGTTATGCCAGAACGTCAAGGGAAACGGGAGAGGGAAAATCGAATCGTTCGACCACTGTCGAAAAGGTAATGCACACGCCCGTGTACACCGTCCATCCCGAAACTACTTTAAAAGAAGCCATCGAAGCGATGCTGAAACACGATATTGGAAGATTGCCCGTGGTCAATGATGGCAAACTGGTCGGCATAATCGATAGATATGACTTGATTAGCGGCTATATTTCAGAGGCATGATATAATGAAGAGACATCACGGCAGTATCAAGAAGGGAGCAAGACGCGCAGATGAGTCAAGTGAGGCAGTACTTGATCGCGGACCGGTGGAATTTAAATCTCGAATCCCATCCCATCCTGGCGATATAATGACGATTGCGAGCAGGGAAGTGGTCACCGTCCCACCGACCATGACGATTATGGGCGCGGTCAAGACGATGATGACTTATGGATTCAGACGTATCCCGGTCGCAGAGGCAGGAACAAATCGGCTCGTTGGCATATTCACCGGCACTGACTTGCTTGATTTTATGGGGGGCGGTGAACGATATAACATAATCATAAAAAAATATGATGGAAATTTTCTCGCCGCCATTAATGGGGGCATCAGGGAGATAATGCAGTGTGAGGTGGCAACGCTAAAGGAAAACCAATCGCTGAAAGATGCGCTGAATATGATGCTCCAGAAGAACATCGGCGGGATGCCAATTGTGACCGAAGACAGACGCGTAATTGGCATCATTTCCGAGCAAGATTTTGTGGAGTTGATTGCAGGCATAAAGACTGGAAAGGCCGTGAGGGATTACATGAGCGAACGCGTAATAACTGTCCTGCCCAATATGTCTATCAAAGAAGTAACAAAGACGATGAGAAATAATGGGCTTCGCAGATTGCCGGTTGTCAAGGATGGCATTCTGCTGGGGCTGGCATCCTCTCGAGATATCATAAGATACATAGGAAGTGGTGAGGTGTTCAATCAGTTGATTACGGGAGACATTCATGAAGCCCTGAAGCCTCCGATTAAGACGATTATGAGATCGGCCACCATCACTATAGAGCCAGACGTAGATTTGGGCAAAGCCGCAGAGGTTATGATTGAAAGGAACGTCGGATCGCTATCAGTCATCAGCGAAGGTGTCTTGGTGGGGATTTTCACGGAAAGAGACCTTTTACGAGCCTGTCTGTGAGTTGATATTACCATGAAAGTAAAAGATGTCATGAGCTCGCCAGTATATGTGATTGCCCCCGAGGAGCCGCTTTCACGTGCGAGAAACCTCATGCTAAAGCACGGGGTAAGTAGATTGGTCGTTGTGGATGGCGAGATTCCCGTGGGGATTATAACGAAATCCGACCTGATGTGGAAACTCGGTCAGGCCGAACCAGCATGGCGTAGACGGCCGATCGACCGAGTTCCGGTTAAAGTGATAATGAGTGAACATCTTGTTACTACCTATCTCGAGGCATCGCTGGAGGACGTCAGTGAGTTAATGCTGGGAAACGACATCAGTGGAATTCCCGTTGTTGGAATCGATGGATTGGTTGGAATTATCACTAAATCCAATCTCGTCCATCATCTTTCGACTGTCAGACTGGACATAAAAGTGGAAGACATAATGAGTGATTTCGTAGTCATGGTTCACCGTCATCATTCGATAAGTCACGTGATCGCAGAGATGGACAGAAATGATGTACACAGAGTCATAGTAATGGAAGGTGGCAATACACCGGTTGGAATCATCACGTCGTCAAATCTGGCGTTTACCGAATTGAGAGACGGCAAAGGTAAACCTCCAGAGAAGACTATAAAAATGGTCCGAAAGGAAAGTCCTGCTGGGCGCAAAAAGTTTCGAGATGTAGAGGTCGTACATCTTGTCGCCGAAGACGTCATGTCGTCTCCACTGATCACTATAGGCAGAGATGCCCTTGTCACGGATGCGGCAAAGATATTGGTGGCACATAAGATCGACGGGGTTCCAGTAATAGATGATGAGGAAATGGTGGGAATCGTGACCAAGACCGACATCATCAAGTTGATTTCAGGAGGTCTGCGATGAGCAGATATGTGGCGAAAGATATAATGGCCGAGGCACTCACCATCGATAAGTCAGCGGCATTATCTCATGCCATGGATTTGATGAAGAAACATGGCGTCAGGCATCTGTTAGTCACAAAAGATGATAGTCTGATTGGTGTGGTGACACAGCGCACTATCGCAAGAGTGCTCGGTACCAGGAAAAAGTCGAATCTACCAGCATCGTCCCTCCATGTAGCTACTGCGATGACTGATAAATTTGCGACCATCTCCCCTGACGAAGATGTAAATAAGATTCTTCACCTCTTTCGAGATGTAGGGGTTGTAGCGGTCTCCAATGACAAGCTGGTTGGCTGGGTTACTCCAAAGGAGGTATTGACTATCTTGAAACCCAAAGGATGTGCTGGAGACATCATGAGCGACCCCATTTCCGTATCACCAAGCGAGCGCGTGGTGCATGTCCGTAGGCGTATGCTGGACGAGGACATTGGCCGAATGCTCGTCATAGAGGATATGCAACTGGTCGGCATCATAACAGAGAGCGACATCGCAAGAGCAATGAGAACGTTCAGGGATTTGGTTCCAGGACATCAACAAGATAGCAGAATCAAGAACCTTCTGGTCAGTGATATAATGAGCGTCAATGTCAAATTCATACGAACTGATACGCCGTTGTCAGACGCCATCGATCTGATGCTGAAGGAGAATATTGGAGGGCTGCCTGTTTTAAATATTCGAGATGGACTGGTCGGTATGGTCACGCGCCGGGATATTATTCGGGTTGAAGATGGGCTATTATGAGCGAAACTGGTAAAGCTATGACGCGACGCCCGATACCTCTTTTTCGTACCCAGATGAGATTTGGTGTGCTTCTTATATGATGGAAGTGAAATTCAGAGGGCACAACTCCCACATAGAAAGTTTTATATATCGAACTCTCGTTTATTATATTGAACGGTGGTTCAGTTGATTGAACTGTTTGAAAAATATGTGGACTGGAAGATACTCGCATTCTTCTTGAGAAATCCTACCACGACAGTGTATGTTAAAGAGTTGGCAAGAAGGCTCCATGTCAGCCCGGGAAGCGTGAGCAAAGCAGTAAAAAGGTTTGCCATGGATAACCTTTTGCTAAAAGAGGAAAAAGGACTAGCCCACCTGTACAAACTAAACAACGAATCCGCCATTGTAAAATCCTTGAAAAAGGCATATAGTCTCATGAGAATACATGAACTGAAAATCGCTGACAAATTTCTGGATGCCGATGAAAACATAATATCACTGGCTCTTTACGGTAGCTATGCCACAGGGGACTATGATGAGAAAAGCGATATCGATTTGTTGGCCATAACTCCCAGTGGCAGATACATTTTTACTGCACTCATAAACGATCTAGAAAGAGATTTGGTGGTTGAAATAAGCCTGGAGGTATCTAATTTATCTCAATGGAGGTCGTTGGCAAGAAAAAATGATGTTTTTTACAGAAGGGTGATCGAGAATCATGTCCTCTTACGTGGAAGTGGATTAAAATGAATTTGGATGACTGTTTTAGCCAAGGATTGCTTAGAAAGATAAATCCCGACACAGAAAATGCACGTAGGTCCATAAAAATCTCAAACGAATATTTGGAAAAGGCAATGAAGAACAGGGAGATCGAGTGTTATGATGTGACCGTGATACTATGTTATACCTCAATGTTCCATGCTGCCCGTTCGATGCTGTTCAGAGATGGGATTAAGGAACGTAGCCATATTTGCATACCTCTCTATATCAAAGAGAGATACCCAGAATTGGAAAGATATGCAACGTACTAGATTCATACAGAGAATTTAGGCACAGAATAATGTACAGATTGGGCGCATCCATCGATGGGAATGATGCAGATGAAGCGATAAAATCTGCAGAGGAATTCATATCTCAAACCAAGAAACTGATCGACGTCTAACATACTCAGATGGGGTTTGTGTGTTTGGTAGCCGATCTCATAAAGATCTGCGATGTGACTAAACGACCGATCCGATGATGCTGTGGTCTCACATGTGATTGTATAAGGATCAATGCGAAGTATATGACGTGATGCCAGATTATATTATTTTGACCATAAACTATTAATATATGGCACATTTACTTTATTATGGTGATAGATTTGGTCGAGGGCGTTGAAGCGAAGAAAGTCGATGAGCAAGGGAGATTCGTGTTGCCGTCTGACTGGAGAAGAGAAGAGTTGAAAGGGACCAATGAGGTGTTCATAATAAAGAGAAAAGGATATCTCAAGATGATTCCGAAGAAGAAGGTGGACCTGACGAAATTCTTTGATAAAGCCGATCTAGGCATGAACATAGGAGACTGGGACGAATTTGAAAAAGAGTTCTATGAGGGAGAGGTTTGAGGTTCTTAGATGCAAACATCTTCATCTACGCCTATTATAAGCCAGTGCATGACCTGAGTTCAAAGCGAAGGGCGATGAAGGAGAAATCAAAGGAAATTGTGGATAGGATAAATGAAGGAGAGACGGTGATAACAGCCGTCGTTCATCTGTCTGAGGTTTCAAATATACTAAAACGAGCATTGCCACTGGATAAGCTTGCCACGCTATTGATCGGACTGTACTCATCGGACAACATCAAGATCGTGGATGTCACTAAAAACGATTATCTGGGAGCGATAGAACTTATGGATGAGACGAAGATGGACCCGAACGATTCTCTTGCCATACAGATCATGAGGAGGGAGGAGATAAAAGAGATATATTCATTTGATCGTAGCTTTGAAGGTGTTGATGGGATCAAGAGGTTGCCAGAGTTTTGATGTTCTCCTTTTTCGCTCCACCATATCTAGATGAGATTTGGTGTGATTCAGTAGTTCCGAAGGTCAAAATCTGGCAACCAAGTCGATGATTAAATAGTAAGATAAGTTTAGCTTTAAATTTAGTAAGAATTTTTTTTAAGGGGTGGGGTTCGCATATAAGTTGTTAAGTGAGATCGCGGGCTTCGGGTAACTCTTCATAATCCTTTGGATTGCTAGGTGCTATCGCACTCACTTAACAGCACGTTTGCGACTTGCTTCACCCAAATGCTTTCGGGAAACTTCATATATCCACGAAATGTTATATAAATTGGAATAGTATTGGAGTATGAGAGAAGGATGTCGATATGAAGCCCGAGGAAAAAGCAAGGCAAAAGATCGACCAACTATTGGAAGCGGCAGGTTGGATGATCCAAGATATGCGAGAATTAGATCTTGGCGCCTCTCTGGGTGTGGCTGTCCGTGAATTTCCTCTTAAATCTGGGGCAGCAGATTACTTACTTTTTATTGATAGAATGGCTGTTGGAGTTGTAGAAGCAAAACCCGAAGGCACCACATTAAGCGGCATTGCTGAACAATCTGCAAAATATATGGCAGACATTCCTAAAAATCTACCACATGTACAGGAACCCCTCTCCTTTGCTTATGAGAGCACGGGTATAGAAACCTTTTTTAGAGATTCGAAAGACCCCGAGCCATGCTCCAGAAGGGTATTTGCCTTCCACAAACCTGAAACACTTAAGGAGTGGGCATCTCAAGAGGGCACCCTTAGGGCAAGACTCAGAAATATGCCTCCTTTAAGGATAGAGGGATTAAGAGATTGCCAGATAGAAGCTATCCAGAACCTTGAAAAGTCCTTCACAGAAGCAAGGCCAAGAGCACTTATCCAGATGGCATCTGGCGGTGGGAAAACTTACGCTGCTGTAAGTTTCATTTACCGATTAATAAAATTTGCAAATGCAAAAAGGGTGCTTTTTTTAGTTGATAGAAACAATCTAGGACGTCAGACAAGCAGGGAATTCCAACAATATATCACTCCGGATGATGGCAGGAAGTTTACAGAACTTTACAATGTCCAACACCTCACTTCAAACACCTTAGACCCCGTGAGCCGGGTCTGTATTACTACCATTCAAAGGCTATACTCCATGTTAAAAGGAGAGCCTGAATTTGATGAAGAGCTTGAGGAAAGTTCACTTTTTGAGCTCGCGCCCATGGAAGGGAAACAAAAAGAGGCATACTACAATCCCCGGATTCCGATAGAGACCTTTGATTTTATCGTTACCGATGAGTGCCATCGCTCCATTTATCACCTCTGGCGGCAGGTGCTTGAATACTTCGATGCATTTATTATAGGTTTAACCGCAACCCCTTCAAAACAAACTCTCGGTTTTTTCAATCAGAATCTTGTTACAGAGTATAGCCACGAGCGGGCAGTTGCAGATGGTGTGAATGTAGGATATGATGTTTATAGGATACGTACTGAGATCACTCAAAAGGGTGGCAAAGTTCCAGCAGGCTACTATATAGATAAAAGGGACAGGCTCACGAGAAAGATGCGATGGGAGCAACTGGACGAAGAACTTGAGTATTCTGCCAGGCAATTAGACCGAGATGTAGTGACTCCTGACCAGATAAGAACGGTCATAAGAACCTTCAAGGAAAAACTCTTTACGAAGATATTCCCAGGTAGAAAAGAAGTCCCAAAGACTCTCATTTTTGCCAAAGATGACTCTCATGCAGAGGATATCGTCAAGATTGTTCGAGAAGAATTCGGCAAAGGAAATGAGTTCTGCAAAAAAATAACATACAAAACCATGGGAGAGAAGACAGAAGATTTAATTGCTAGTTTCCGCAATTCCTACAATCCGCGCATAACTGTATCAGTGGATATGATTTCAACAGGCACAGATATTCGACCACTGGAATGCCTTATATTTATGCGAGATGTTAAATCAAGGGTTTATTTCGAGCAGATGAAAGGGCGTGGGACCAGAGTTATTTCTCCAACTGATATTAATGCCGTTACTCCGGATACATCTCATAAAACGCATTTTGTGATCGTTGATGCAATAGGTGTATGCGAAAACGATAAGACCGATTCTCGTCCTCTGGACAGAAAGAGGAGCGTGACTTTTGAAAAACTTATCATGTCTGTTGCTTGGGGTAAGGGGGATAAAGATACGCTCACCTCTCTGGCTGGAAGGCTTGCCAGGCTGGATAGAGAGATAGACGAGAAAGACAGAAAGGATATCGAGACTGTAGCAGGAGGCAAGCCCCTAAAAGAAATCATCAACAACCTGCTGGATGCAGTTGACCCAGATAAAAAATTGGAAAAAGCAAAGGAGATTTTTAAGACAGAAACACCGACAGAGGAGCAGGTAGAAAAGGTTACTGAAGAGTTAATAAAAGATGCTTGCAGCTCCTTTGATAATCCTAAATTGAGGAATACGATCATCGATATCAAGAAAAGAAGCGAGCAGACAATAGACACGATAAGTAAAGATACCGTAATTATTGCAGGCTTTGATGAAAAGGCGAAGGAAAAAGCCCTTAACATCGTTGGTACCTTCAAAAAGTTCATAGAGGAAAACAAGGACGAGCTAACTGCTTTACAGATCATTTACAGCAAACCATACGGCAAACGACATATCACATATGAGGGGATTAAGGAGCTTGCGGAAGCCATAAAAAAGCCGCCCTACTATCTGACTCCTGAACTCCTTTGGCAGGCATATGAAAAATTGGAAAAATCGAAAGTAAAGGGAGCTGGCCCCCAGAAACTATTGACCAATATCATTTCATTGATGCGCTTTGCCATTGGCGAGAGCGATGTCCTTGAGCCTTTTGCGGAGACCGTAGACCGTAGATTCAGCGAATGGGTTGAAGAACAGAAAAAACTAGGAAGGGACTTCACACCCGAACAGATGGAATGGCTTGAGATGGTAGAAGCTCATATTGCTGCAAGTTTGAGTATCGAAATGGAAGACTTTGAAGAGGTACCCTTTAACCAGAGGGGTGGAGCGGTCAAAGCATATCAACTCTTTGGGCAGGAACTGAATACTATTCTGGGAGAGCTTAATGAGGCGCTGACGGCATGAACGAAAAAGAGTTGCAGTTGGTACTCGAAGAAGGAGAAGGCTATAAAATAGAGTTCAAAGAAGCTCTGACGGATATTGATAAGGAGCTTGTGGCTTTTGCCAATTCATCAGGCGGGAGAATATTTCTCGGAATAACTGACGATAAGGAGATAAGGGGAGTGAAGATAACAAATAGGCTCAAGTCACAAATTCAAGATATAGCCAATAATTGTCAACCTTCGGTAAAGATTTTATTCGAGGTGTTTAAGGACATACTGGTTATAATCGTAAGAGGGGGAGAGGATAAGCCATATAAATGCTCTTCAGGATTTTATACGCGAGTTGGTCCTAATTCCCAAAAGCTTAATCGTGACGATATTATCGAATTCTTTAAAGTGGAAGGTAAAATCAGGTTTGATGAACTGGTAAATTTAAAATTCGATTATGATACACACTTTGACCCTACTAAGCTTGACCGGTTTTTGAGACTTGCAGGCATATCAAAGGTGCTGGATATTCCATCTATACTGATAAATTTGGGTGTTGCGGAAAAGCAGGAAGGAAAAGTTATTTTTAACAATGCCGGGATTCTATTCTTTGCGAAGAATTTGCAAGATATATACTATCATACCGCAGTGACCTGCGCCCTGTACAAAGGAACAGAGAAGATAGAAGTTTTGGACAGACGTGATTTTAACGAGGATTTGATCTCTAATATAGGCGGTGCAATGATTTTTCTTATGCGGTATTTAGCTGTGCGATATGAAATAACTGGCGAACCGATGAGGAAGGAGATACTGGAAGTGCCTTATGAGGCTCTGCGTGAGGCTATTATAAATGCGGTGGCGCACAGGGATTACTTTGAGAAGGGCACAAATGTGATGGTAGAGATGTTTGATGACAGGATTGAGATAACGAATTTTGGCGGGCTTGTTAAGGGTTTGAAGCCTGAGGATTTTGGTACGAAGAGTGTGCTCAGGAATCCAAGCATTGCGGATCTTCTTCACCGGGTGAAGTATATCGAGAAGATGGGGACCGGTATCAATAAGATGAGGAGGTTGGTAGCGGAAGCGGGACTGCCGCCGATTGTGTTTGAGTTTGGGACATTCTTTACTGCTATTTTCCGAAGACCCGCGAGAATAGAGCCCACCATTTTTGATGAAAGTGGCGGCGTATTTGGCGGCGTATTTGGCGGTGTAAATGAAAAAGTCGCTGAACGACTGGGTAAAGTCATTAAGGCATTATATAGTGAGCAAGTGAATATTTCTCAGTTAGCCGTTATGACTGGTATCTCTAAAAGGACATTGGAGCGGGATATTGCTTTGTTGAAAGATAAAGGCTTTACGGAGTTCGAGGGTGCGCCAAAAACAGGCAGATACGTCCTGACAGAAAAAGGAAAGAAGATTATGGGGGCGCTTGCAACATGATGGACGGAAGTGCTTTACCGGAATTACCGGCGGGATGGGTGTGGACGAGGTTGGGGGAGGTATTAGGTTTTATTAAAGGTAAAAAGCCTAAAAAATTGAGCTTGAGAAGTGAAGATTTAGCCGTTCCATATATAAATATTGAAGCGTTTGAGAAAAATGTATTTGAGAAATTTACAGATGGAAAGGATGTTCCATTATGCGATACGAATGATGTCTTAATAGTTTGGGATGGAGCAAGGTGCGGACTAGTTGGAAGGGGCGTATCTGGTGCAATTGGCTCAACATTGGCAAAGCTAGACAGTTATGAAATTAACTCAGCATACTTGTTTTACTTCCTTCAAACAAAATACGGATATATAAACAAAAGACCAAGAGGCGTTGGAATCCCACACGTTGAGCCAGATATTTTTTGGAATATCCCATTACCCCTCCCCCCTCTCCCCGAGCAGCACCGCATCGCTGCCAGGATTGAGGAGCTTTTCACCAGCCTAGATGCAGGCGCGGAGGCGCTAAAAAAGACGCAGGCGCAGTTGAAGCGCTACCGCCAGTCGGTTTTGAAGCACGCATTTGAAGGAGAGTTAACCAAGGAATGGCGGGAGGTGCATAAAGAGGAGTTGGAACCCGCTTCTGTACTTCTGGAGCGGATAAAGGAAGAGCGGAAGCAGCACGCAAAGGGGAAATATAAAGAACTACCACCGGCGGATACTTCAGATTTGCTGGAATTGCCAGAGGGATGGGTGTGGACGAGGTTGGGGGAGGTATGCGATACTACTAGTGGCGGTACTCCATTAAGATCAAAAAAGGAATATTACGGTGGTTCTATACCATGGCTGAAATCTGGGGAGTTGAAAGATAATATAATTTATCGGAGTGAAGAATCAATAACAAAATTGGGATTAGCTAATTCGAGCGCGAAAATATTTCCTAAAGATACATTACTAATCGCCCTTTACGGTGCTACCGTTGGAAAGATGGGTAAGTTAGGCATTGATGCTGCAACGAATCAAGCAATATGTGGGATTTTCAATAAATATAGTGCTTTTGAGGAGGACTATTTGTTCAATTACTTGAGCTCATATCGAGATAACTTACTCAAGAGTAGATTTGGTGGGGCCCAGCCTAATATCAGTCAAGATATTGTTCAAAATATCTTGGCGCCTCTCCCCCCACTCCCCGAACAACACAAAATCGTTGAAGAAATTGAGCGCCGCTTTTCAGTAGCAGATGAGATTGGAAAAACAGTTGACCAGAGCCTCAAGCAATCGAAAAGATTGCGCCAGAGCATCCTGAAAAAAGCATTTGAAGGTAAACTTGTGCCACAAGACCCCACCGACGAACCTGCGGAATTACTCCTTGAACGAATAAAAGCAGAGAAGGCAAAGTGCGAAGCAGAGGAGAAAGAAAAGAAGATGAAAAATAAAAAGGTTAATACGAAACAAACGAGGTTGATGTATAATGGCAAATGAATCTGCTTCAATCGTGCAAAAATTATGGAACTACTGCAACGTTTTAAGAGATGATGGTATAAGTTATGGCGACTATGTAGAACAGCTCACTTACCTTTTATTTTTGAAAATGGCTGATGAGCAGACAAAGCCACCTTTTAATAAGCCAACCCTCATCCAAAAAGGTCTTGATTGGCAAAGCCTCCTCGAGAAGGATGGAGATGCTCTGGGAGTCCATTATCGGCATATCCTTGAAACTCTGGGCAAGAAAGGGAGAATGCTTGGAGCCATCTTCAGAAAGTCGCAGAACAGGATTCAGGACCCTGCTAAGCTTAGACGTCTCATCATGCTCATTAACGATGAGACTTGGATTGGTCTTGATATCGATGTGAAAGGGGATATCTATGAAGGACTTTTACAGAAGAACGCAGAGGATGTAAAAAGTGGTGCAGGGCAGTACTTTACCCCAAGACCACTTATCAATGCCATGGTGGAAGTTATTCGTCCAGAGCCGGGAATGACTATCTGCGACCCTGCCTGTGGTACTGGTGGATTTATTCTGGCAGCACATAATCACATATCCAAACATCATCAACTGGATAAAGATCAGAAGAAGCTCCTAAAATATCGCACCTTCAAAGGAAAGGACATCGTTGATGCTGTCGTAAGGCTGTGTGTAATGAATCTCTATCTCCACGGTATTGGCGGAGATGAAAGCCCTATTGAAGTGGGCGATTCTCTTATTTCCGATCCTGGAGATCGATTTGACATAGTGCTAACCAATCCACCATTTGGCAAAAAAAGCAGTATTACTATAGTAAATGGCGAGGGGCGGGCTGGTAGGGAATCTTTGATATACGAACGTCCAGATTTTTGGGCAACTACTTCAAACAAACAATTAAACTTCCTCCAGCATGTGAAAACTCTTTTGAAAATAAACGGAAAAGCCGCCATTGTCGTGCCTGATAATATCCTCTTTGAGGGTGGTGCTGGCGAGACGGTGAGAAAAAAATTACTCCATGAATGCGATGTGCACACGCTATTGAGGCTTCCTACAGGGGTATTTTACGCACAAGGAGTAAAGGCGAATCTTCTCTTCTTTGACAGAAAACCAGCAAGCGAGAAACCATGGACAGAAAAACTCTGGATATATGATTTGAGAACCAACAAGCATTTCACATTGAAAACGGACCCTCTGTGCTATGAAGACCTCCAGGACTTTATCAAATGTTACAACCCGGAAAACCGATTTAACAGGAAAGAGGCAGAGCGATTTAAAGCATTTACTTATGACGAATTGATGCAGCGGGACAAGGTAAGCCTTGATATATTCTGGCTGAAGGATAAAAGTCTTGAAGATTCTGAAAATCTTCCAGCTCCAGATTTGCTTGCAAGTGATATAGTAGAAAATCTTGAATCCGCATTAGAACAGTTTAGCAGTATCCATGAGGATTTGAAAGAGAGATAGGTTTCATAAAAAAGAACATGCACAGAAGTGTTTTTGTTTGCCTTTTCTAAGATGTGCTTGGCAATCTTTTCATATTTGGTATATTTTGCCCTTCTTAAATCAACCCTTTATTCTTTAGGCTTATGTATTCACCGTCGCCAAATATGATGTGGTCTAAGACGCCTATGCCCATGATGTCCCCGGCTTCCATTAGTCTCTTTGTGATTCTTAGGTCATCGCTGCTCGGACTTGGATCTCCAGAAGGATGGTTGTGCGCAAGTATAATGGATGCGGCGTTCTTCGCCAAAGCAACCTTGAAAACTTCTTTGGGGTCGATGATGCTCATGTCCAGAGAGCCAATTGAGATCGTGACTTCTGAGCCGTTTAGTATTCTGTTTCTGGGATCGAGGCATAGGATAACTAAATGTTCTTTGTCGAGAGATCTCATTTTTGGCATTAGGAGATTGGCAACGTCCTCGGGAGTTGAAACCTTTGTTTTTTCATTCGTGAAAGATTGAATCCTCTTTGCCAGCTCGAAGACTGCTTTGAGCTGAACCGCTTTTGCAAATCCAATCCCCCTGATCTTGCTCAGCTCGGTTATATCTGCAAAGAATAAGGATTTGATGTTGCCGTCATGCTTGTTGAGCAACTTATTTGCAGTATCTAAGGCGGTTTCGCCATGCGAGCCAGTGCGCAGGATAATGGCTAACAACTCAGATGTTGATAGCGATTCTGCACCGAATTTAGCCAATCTCTCTCTTGGTCTTTCATCCTTTGGCAGGTCCTTTATTTTGATTCTGTATTCGACTTCGCTCAACTTCACCCCTCGGTTGAGACCTTAGGATTGTCCTTATAATCAACCTTACCTAAGTGGAGGGCGAAACTAAAACTAATTCAATCAATGCCCGCAGATGCTCTCTTGACGTCTTTCAGGTCGAACATCACTATTCCATTCTCATTGCAGCGCTCTATGCAGGACTTCTGGAAGCCTGACTTGGAGAATATGGCGCAGTGCTCCTTTCTCCTGTCCTTATTCCAGTCCACGAGTTCCTTCTTTCTGAGCAGGTCTTCTGCAACGTCTTTCCCGACCTTTCTGTCCTGCCACTTACACTCTGCGAACAAAATTTCCTTCGTTCTATCGTTTAGAGCTACGATGTCTATTTCATTCTCCTTATGCCACCATTTACCGATCTTCATGAAAGTGAAGGGCAACCCCCTCTCTGCGTTCAACTCCAAGAGCGTTTGCCTGCAAACATCCTCAAAGGCAAAGGAAACAAACCGATCAAAATCAGATCTGATGATGTCCATCACCACCTCAATTTCACCACCCTCGATTAACGGGTGATGCGGGTGAACGAACTTAAACCAGAAATTAAACAGATTATCGCCGATGCTGTATGAAGTGTTTCTCCTGAACTCCCTCCTCTCCGTAACCGGCCTTATCTTGTTTATCAGCCGCAGGTTCAACAAAACCGAAAGATATTTTGATAGCTTAGTGGGCTCAACATAACTGCTCTGAGATATCTCATTGAACTTGCATGCTCCCTGCGATATGGCAGTCAAGATCGAGAGGTATGTGGTGGGATCTCTAAGCTCCTCCAAAAGGACGAATCTCGGCTCCATGTAAAGAAATTTATCTGGGTCAAGTATCTCCTTTTCTATGTTCTCAAAAACGTCTTTATCCTCATCAAATTGCTTGAGATATGCTGGTACACCTCCCAAGATGGAGTAAAATTCAATCATCCCCCTCTCATCTAACCCAGGGAAAAATCGCCTGGAATCCTTATATGTCAAAGGTTTTAGCTCAATTTGTCCAGTTCTTCTGCCATACAAAGGGCTTCTGTAGCCCAAAACGTCCCTCTCCATCATCGAAACACTCGACCCGCACAGTATCAAGAAAACCTTTGCATGTTGCAAGCGTTCATCCCAAAACCTCTGCAGGATGGAGTAAAACGCTGGATTTGCCTCGTTTATATAACCGACTTCATCAAAGGCAACAACAACCCTCTCCTTTTTTGCAATGTCGGTCAAAAAACCGAACAAACCATCCCACCCCTCAAACCTGAGATACTCCTTCTTCACAGCTAACCTGGCAATTTCTGAAAACATCTTAAGCAACCGCTCCTCTTTTTGCAAATCCGCTAAGAAATACAGGTGCCGTTTATTTTCAAAAAATTTCTTTATCAACTCTGTCTTCCCGACCCTCCTCCTCCCATAGATGATGATGAGATCTGCATTCTCAGAGGTGAACGCGTCCTCTAAGGTTCTCAATTCGCTTTCTCTATCCACGAATTTTTTATTCAT
Source organism: Methanosarcinales archaeon Met12 (assembly GCA_002813105.2). Classification (NCBI taxonomy): domain Archaea; kingdom Methanobacteriati; phylum Methanobacteriota; class Methanomicrobia; order Methanosarcinales; species Methanosarcinales archaeon Met12. Next base: position 681,692 of record CP017966.2, read on the forward strand.
ACTTCAGAGTATCATACTTTAGAGTATTTAATATTTTCCTTCGATCACTAAGGTTCCATATCGATTTTTCAGATGCTTCATTTGCCATTCCACGACCCTCACCAAAACATTGCCAGCCACCAACAATGAGGGCACATTCTCTGATGCCTACTACTTTAAAAAGGCCCTAATCCTCTCCAGCGCCTCTTTGATTTCATTCCGTGATACTGCATACGCACATCGCACAAATCCTGCGCCAGATTCGCCGAAGACGTCACCTGGAACGACGGCGACTTTCTGCTCTTTGAGCAGCTCTTCTGCAAATTCTTTAGAGGTCATTCCGGTATTCTTTATCGATGGAAACGCATAGAAAGCGCCCCTGGGCTCAAAACAATCGAGACCAAGGTCGTTCAGCCCCTTGACGATGAGTCTTCTTCTCCTGTCATATTCATGGACCATTTCAGTTACATTGTCCTTGCCGTTTTTCAATGCATCGATAGCAGCCATCTGAGCGGTAATCGGAGCACACAGCATCGTATATTGATGTATCTTTAGCATAGCACCAATTATTTCCGGGTCACCAAGAGCGTAGCCGATGCGCCATCCTGTCATCGCATACGACTTTGAAAATCCATTGAGTAATATCGTCCTGTCCTGCATCCCGTTCAACGATGCAAAACAAGTGTGCCTTCCTTCATATGTTAGTCGGTCATACACCTCGTCGGATATCGCTATCAAGTCATATTCTACGATGACGTCCGCAATCTCCTCCAGTTCCTTTTTCTTCATGGTTGCACCTGTTGGATTGTTCGGATAATTGAATATGACTGCCTTTGTCTTCTTCGTGATCTTCTCCTTTATCTGCTCCGGGGTGACCTTGAAATCATTGGATATATTCGTGGAAACTGGTACGGGTTTTCCACCTGCAAGTACAACACATGAGTTATACGAGACGTAGCAAGGCTCTACGACGATGACCTCGTCCCCAGGATTTACAATAGCGCGACTGCAAAGGTCTATCGCCTCGCTCACTCCGGTGGTGACCAGTACCTGATCCTCTGGATTATAATAAATGCCGTAATCTGAATCTATCTGCAGGGATATTTCATCTCTAAGTTCGCGCAATCCCCAGTTGGACGTGTAAGACGTATATCCCTTTTCCAGAGAGTATATGCATGCCTCTCGTATGGACCATGGTGTGACGAAATCAGGCTCGCCCACGCCAAGCGAGATAACGTCATCCATCCCTACAATCATCTCAAAGAATTTTCGAATTCCCGATGGAGGGATTTGTTGAACTCTATCTGCAACTTTCATAGGGTTATCGCCAGCCTTTTGGGCTCTTCTTTTCCGTAGAAGATGTCGCCACCTTCTTTATATGTTCTGAGTATGAAGTGAGTGACAGTGCCCTGTATCTGCTCCAGTGGCGCTATCTTTTCAGCGACGAAGAATGCCACATCTCTCATCGTCTGGCCCTTGACTAATAAAGATAGGTCATGACCTCCAGATATCAAGCGGACGGAGATGACCTCCGGGAACTTGGCAATACGCTCTGCAATAGCATCGTATCCCACGCCCCGTTCTGGAGTGATTTTCACCTCTATCATCGCATACACGTAATCTTTGCCGACCTTGTCCCAGTTGATTATGGTTTTGTATCTTCGAATGATACCTTCTTTCTCCATTTTCTCTATTGACTTTTTAACCTGGGATTCGGATGCTCCGACCATTGTCGCAATCTCGCCAGCACCCACTCTTGCATCGTCTTCCAGTATTCTGAGTATCTTTTCTTCCTTCATAATTCCGCCTCACATTTGTCTAATTTGGATATACTGAGTAAAAACCTTTGTGAATAAATATTATATCTTACTACTCTATTTAACTAAACTAGCAGAGGGTACACATGAAATTAAAATACCTTACGATGGATGATTTTGATGTCGATGGTAAAGCCGTTTTAGTTCGACTAGACTTAAATTCGCCAATGGACCCTCACACAGGAAAAATCCTCGATGACAAGCGATTGTGGAGCCATATGGAGACTTTGAAAAAGCTGGAAAAAGCGAAGACAGTAGTGCTCGCACATCAGAGTCGACCTGGAAAAAGTGATTTCACCACTATGGAACCACATGCTAAACTGTTGAATAGAATCGTACGACAGAAGGTGGCTTATATAGATGATATTTTCGGCTCTTCTGCACGACGTGCGATCGAGGAGATGGGCATAGGGGAGGTCTTGCTTCTTGAAAACGTGAGGTTCTATTCTGAGGAAAGGCTCGAACAAGGTCCAGAAGAGCATGCCAAAACGCATCTAGTCAAAAACCTCGCACCATACTTCGATCTGTTCATAAACGACGCCTTTGGGTCTGCACACAGGTCTCACGCATCAATGGTGGGATTTACGCATGTAGTCCCGTCTGCGGCAGGTAAACTGATGGAGAAGGAGATGGGCATATTGGATAGGGTCCTGGTTGGCTCAGACCAGCCACGCATATTCGTGCTCGGTGGAACCAAGACCAACGATGCAATCGATGTCATTAAAAACGTCCTGTCGAATGACGTCGCCGATAGAGTACTTGTAAGTGGTGTCGTGGCAAATGTGTTTTTGGCCGCATCCGGGGTCGATATAGGGACCAAAAATATGCAACTCATCGAAAAACAAGGGAGTTCGGACGCAATTCCTATGGCAAAAGCGCTGCTCAAAAAATTTGACGGCAGGATAGGGGTGCCAAGAGATGTGGCACTAAATAAAAAAGGCAAACGTTTTGAAGTTAACATAGATGCGCTGCCTGTCAAATATCCGATATTTGACATAGGCATAGAATCTACCATGGCCTTCGCCGATGAAATCAAAAATGCTGGAACTGTGGTATTGAATGGCGCCGCAGGGGTTTTCGAGGAGAAAGAGTTTGCCCTGGGAACGTTTGAGATTCTGGAAGCCGCTACAAAAGCGAAATTTGCCGTGATAGGCGGAGGGCACACTGGAGCTGCAATGCGAAAGGTTGGGCTGGAGAAAAATGTTGCACACATAAGCACTGGCGGAGGTGCATGTATCATATCCCTCGCCGGGAAGGAATTGCCAGCGATAGCCGCGCTAAGGAACTCAGCGAAACGGTTTAAATCCATGCGGTAACTTTTATATCTGTGCCTGTAACATCGTAGTTTGAATAGTTTATGTGCCTCGGTGGCTCAGTCTGGAAGAGCGAGTGACTTGTAACAAACTTTTAACAAAAGTTGGTTCCTGCTTTGCAGAAACAACTTCACTCTGCGTAGCAGATGTAAAGTTTGATCAAAAACGTCCTACGCTCGCTTCGCTCGGTAGGACGGTTGCAGGACATCACTAGGTCGCGAGTTCAAATCTCGCCCGGGGCTTTTATGACCTGTCGAGTATAGCGAGACAGGTCGTTCTGATGATCAACCTGTCTGCAGGTTGGAACGGATCGACCTGTCGGAACAAAGTGGAGACAGGTCAAATGATCAACCTGCTCACTGCTCCGCAGTGAGAGGGTCTCTACGAAGTAGAGACTCCTTTTTGAAGGTTGTGGGTGATCTGTCGCAACACCTCTGCGACCCTTAACTGGACATCGACATCCACTCCATCTTCCGAGATTTTGCCCTCTCCGACTTGGAGCAGATGCTCTATATTCTCCGCGATTTGGTGAACCATATCGACCATGTCCTCCATGGAGATAAGTCCTGAATAGTATGCATAGAAAAAAGTGGTGCCAGACCTGAGAACTTTGTCCTTGAACGTTGAATGTGCGGCAGCAACTGCCTGACGCGAATAGGATTCGTTCATAAACGGCACGAGGTCTGGTAGATTCTCTCCAATCCATGTCATCTCCGCTCGGTTCGTAGTGGTTCTAAAATCTGCGCATAAGCGCGCAATTGCCCACTCCCTTGCAGTTAGATGGGTACGTTCCTTTAAAAAACGGGTGACCTCAGCATATTGTTGTTTATCGAGCATTTTAAACTTCTGATATTTTTTAGCCATGGTATCCCAACCACTGGTTTACGATATTAGTCCATTTCCTTAAAAAAGTTTTTAAGATGTATCAACAACAATATTAGATGAGGCCATTGTTTAAAGAGAAACATATAATAAAGAGAAACATATAAGATAGAATGAAAGACTATATTAACAATGAATGAAAGATTATATTGACAATATAAGACAAACAAGTATATCTCTTTGTGAAAATTGTGATGAAAAAGGAGTTGGACATTAATATGAAGTCTATCGTAGAAGAGGCGCTTACAAGGGCAGAAATGGAAAATGCAGAGGGGCAAAAGTCCCAAAAGAAGGAAATTGGAGAGACGGATGAGGACCTATTTGAAATCTTAAAGGAGCTCAAAACTACCATACGTGTTTTTGGGTGTGGAGGCGGCGGATCAAATACGATTCAGAGAATAATAGAGGAAGGTATTGAAGGGGTGAACCTGTTTGCATTGAATACAGATGCTCAACACTTGTTTTATATTCACGCGAATAATAAGATTTTAATAGGGCGGAAGAGGACCAAGGGGCTTGGTTCAGGCAGCATTCCACAGATTGGGGAGGATGCAGCCAAGGAAAGTGAAGAGACTATCAGGGCGGCGGTGGATGGATCTGATATGGTCTTTATCACATGCGGACTTGGTGGTGGAACTGGAACCGGGGCGTCCCCGGTAGTTGCAAAAGCTGCCAGAGATGCAGGGGCACTTACCATAGCAATAGTGACCCTTCCTTTCAGGGCAGAGGGCATGGTCCGGCGAGCAAATGCCGAGGCTGGGCTGGAACGTCTGCGCGAAGTAGTGGATACCGTTATCGTCGTGCCTAATGATAAGTTGCTGGAAATCGCACCGCGCCTACCATTACAGGCTGCGTTTAAGGTTGCAGACGAAGTGTTGATGCGTGCAGTTAAGGGGCTTACCGAATTGATTACTAAACCTGGGCTGGTAAATCTCGACTTTGCAGACGTTAGAACCGTTATGCAAAAAGGTGGAGTTGCCATGATAGGTCTCGGTGAAGCAGACGGCGAGGATAAAGCCATCGAGTCGGCAAAGAGGGCGTTGAGAAGCCCGTTACTCGACGTCGACGTCTCCGGTGCAACTACTGCATTGGTAAATGTAATTGGCGGAACTGATATGACCGTCGCCGAGGCAGAAGGAATAATCGAAGAGGTTTATCAGCGCATCGATCCAGATGCACATCTAATCTGGGGGGCGCAGATCGATCCAGCATTGGAGCGGACCATCAAGACGATGATAATCGTGACGGGGGTAAAATCGTCTCAGATATATGGGAGAGCAGAGGAACTGAAAGGGACCACTCAAAAGTACGGCATCGACTTCCTAAGATGATATCAATTGTCATGACTTAAAAGGTATTTTTACGTTGAGTTTAATGACATGTGATACTTTGGGTATATTTTATAATGCCGTTTATCGGACGGTGAAACGTTGGCGAAAAGAATTGACAGCAGGGCATTAGATGGCAATATATCAACAAAAATTAATGAGTATATGAGGATAATCAGGTTAGCCAGAAAACCTAGTAAAGAAGAGTTCAATATGGTCTCAAAGGTCTGTATAATGGGCGCCCTATCGATCGGCTTAATCGGATTTTTATTATACTTCGTATTAAGCCTTCTGCCGCAGTTACTCATAGGCAACTAGATTTTTGGGGAGGATAGTATGGATGATAAAACAACCATCTATGTGGTTAAAACGACTGCCAATCAAGAAAGACCTGTCGCTAACCTGCTTGCACAGGCGACGGTCAAAGGGGGCTATGACATCAGGGCAATATTAGTTCCACACGAGTTGAAGGGATATGTACTGATCGAGTCACCTGCGAAGGAGATCGTAGATGAGGCCATTCATGGTATTCCGCATACGAGAGGTTTGGTTAAAGGACAATCCAGCCTTGCTGAAATAGAGCATTTCCTGACGCCGAAGCCGAGCGTTACAGGCATCTCAGATGGTTGTATTGTAGAATTGATAGCCGGACCATTTAAGGGAGAGAAGGCACGAGTCAAGCGAGTGGACGAGGGCCATGAGGAGATCACAGTTGAGTTATTTGAAGCGATGGTACCAATACCTATCACGATCAGGGGGGACCACGTTAGGGTATTGGGCAAAGAGGAATCTGAGGGTTAAATAAAGAGGTAACACACCATATCATGGCTGAAACGATAGAAGTTCTTGTAGCAGGGGGACAGGCAAATCCAGGGCCGCCATTGGGACCAGCATTAGGACCACTTGGAATAAATATCAAGCAGGTAGTCGAGGATATCAACGAAAAGACGAAAGAGTTTAACGGAATGCAAGTCCCCGTCAAGGTCATCGTAGATGATGCCAAAAACGTATCCATAGAAGTGGGGACTCCACCCACATCTGCGCTGATAATGCAAGAACTTGGGATACAAAAAGCCCCTGGTGCGGCTGGAACCGATTCAGTAAACGACCTCTCCATGGAGCAGGCGGCAAGAATTGCCAGGATGAAGATGGATAGCATGCTCTCAACTACGCTTAAAAAAGCCACAAAAGAGGTCATCGGCACATGTGTTTCAATGGGCGTTATCGTGGATGGAAAAAGCGCTAAAGATGCCTTGAAGGATATTGATAAAGGAGAATACGACAGCGTATTCGCCAACCGATAGTTTAAAATATGTGCTTGGTCAATTTGAGAACTCACAATTCGATAAATGCATCGTAGGAGATCGTCTGATCGTAATACACTACGAGGGATAATATGGCGCGCAAAGATATATTACAGGCCGTTAAAACGGCTTTAAGCTCACCGGAACGTAATTTTACCGAAAGCGTTGACCTGGCGATCAATCTTAAAAATATCGACATGGGTCAACCTCAAAATAGGATCGATGAAGCGGTAGTTCTCCCAAGTGGATTGGGCAAGCCGGTGAAAATAGCAGTTTTTGCCTCGGATGAGTTGGCCATAGTGGCGAAGGAAGCGGGAGCAGATATGATTCTTCCGCCAGAACAGATTGAGATACTTAAAAAAGATAAGACTAAGGCCAAATCCATCGCCGATGAATATGATTTCATCCTCGCCGAAGTGCAACTAATGCCATCGATAGGCAAAAACTTGGGACAGGTCCTGGGTCCACGCGGTAAAATACCGTACCCGGTCCCTCCAAACGAGGACATAACTCCGATAATCAAGAAACTGCGAAAGACGGTAAAATTGAAGTCCAGGGATAAAAAGACGTTTCATACGATGGTCGGATGTAAGTCCATGGCGCCAGAAGAGATAGCTGCCAACATCGAGGCGATTCTCAGGCACATCGAGGCGAAACTTGAAGGGGGAGCCCAGAATATTCGTTCGATTTATGTGAAAACCACGATGGGACCTGCAGAGAAGGTGATGTAAGATGGCAGAAGTGCACAGCACCCACATTCCAAAATGGAAGAAGGACGAAATCGAAGAGATTAAAGAGTCCATTAATTCCCATCCTGCAGTGGGCATAGTAAATGTTCATGGAATCCCAGCAAGACAATTGCAGCAGATTAGGGCGGAGTTATATGGGTCGGCCATTCTGAAGATAGCCCGAAATACGCTCATCGAAAGGGCGCTTGATGAATCTGATGAAAAGGTCCGCGTGCTGAAAGAATTTATTGAGGGACAAACTGCGCTGTTGTTCACCGAACTAAATCCATTCAAATTGCAAAGACTAATAGAAAAAAACAAGTCATCTGCGCCAGCAAAGCCAGGAGACATCGCTCCATGTGACATCATCATAGAAAAAGGTCCAACTCCCTTTAAACCAGGTCCAATAGTGGGAGAGTTCCAGAATGTCGGGGTGCCCGCTGCGATCGAGGGCGGCAAGGTGGTAATCCGGGAGCGTAAAGTCCTTGTCAAGGCAGGCGACAAAATTCAGCAGCAGGTTGCAGATATCTTGACAAAACTTGAGATATATCCGATGGAGGTCGGCTTGAATCTAAGAGCAGTATATGAAGAGGGAATGATATTCAGGCCTGATATATTGGCGGTCGACGAATCCAAATACTTCTCGGATTTCATGACTGCCGTGCGTAATGCTTTTAACCTATCGATTAATATCGCATATCCGACCAGTGCATCAATTCGAGTATTACTGCAAAAGGCATCCGTCGAAGCGAGAAGTTTGGCGATTAATGCGATGATATTTGAGCCAGATGTCATCGATGCACTGCTTGCAAAAGCAAATCTTCAAATGGTATCTCTGACAGCCAAACTTTCAGAGAAAGCCCTAGAGTCAAAATCCGAACGGGCGTCAGAAGAAGCAGGTGAAGTTAAAGAAGGAGAAGAGATATATAAACGGGCTTGAGTTCGTTATTGTTATAATCAAAAAAGAGGTGTTATAGGATATGGAATATGTATACGCAGCACTTATACTACACAATGCTGGAAAGAATGTGGATGAAAATGGCATTACCGCCGTATTAAAGGCGGCAGGTATCGATGCCGATATGTCGCGAGTAAAAGCGCTTGTAGCCGCACTCGACGGCGTCAATATAGACGAGGCCATTGCACAAGCGGCGTTTGCACCGGCGGCGCCAACGCAGGCTGCACCAACTGTTAAGGAAAAGAAGGAAGAAGGTAAAAAAGAGGAAAAGAAGGAAAAAGAAGAGAAAACGGAAGAAGCCGGAATGGAGGGGCTTAGTGCTCTGTTCGGTTAAATCACTTTTTAATTTCCTGTCCCAGAGAGAAGTTTTTAAGTTTCAGCACGTAAGGGTAATCTACTTGTCTGGGAGAGCAAGATATCGGCTCTGTAGAACCCTCCTCTCAATTACTACAGAAATCAAGCCAAGGAGACCAAGCTAGTGATACACAATATCGATAGAGGGGTGTTGAAATTCTCGTAGGAATTACAACTGTAGCAATTCAAAGAATTGCTATTCCGTCTAAATGTCCCAAATCAAAGATTTGCGGACTCCGTCTAACTCTTCCGAGTTAGTCGGCTTTGATTTAGTCGGTGTTTCATCTGTGACATCAGACATTTATGTTCGTTCAGATAGAGGGTTTCTACAAGGCCGAATTAATGGAAAGATTAACATGTGGGAACTCGAACAACATTTACAAAAAGATGAGAAGATTGAATATGAAGGAACTCCTGAATGGATAGGATACTTTTGGAAATTTTGTCTTGGGATAATAACAATTCCACTTCTAATCGGAGTTCTAATTATCGGGTGGGTTATTATACAAAAATTATCTACAAAATATGCAATAACAGATAAGCGAGTCATGGATAGATATGGAGTTATTTCAGAAGACTTTAAATCCGCCTCGTTTAAACATATTACCTCTGTTAGAACAAAGCAAGGAATAATTGGAAAAATGTTCAATTTTGGTGATATAATTATTGATACCGCAGGTAGTGGTATTGTGTTTGAGTTTGTTTGGAAGTATGTAAAAAATCCAATCCAAGTGAAAAACCAAATAGAAAAACATATCGATTAATTTTTCCCGTTTAAGTGCTTTGCACTTAAAGAGTAGCGTTTGCACCTAAACTCCTAAAAGGTGCAAAGCTTGGTCAGCATTAAACTTATATCCTATGGCATCAAAACCTTATATTATTCGAGTGCTTGTCCCAAAAACTCGGGCATTATTGTCAGCGTCATAAAGAGTGATACCAACACCGATTGGTCTTTCTGGCGCTTTTAAAACCACTAAGTGAGGGCCAATTACTACCTCTGTTGTTTCGTCAACATCTTCATTCGCCTTTTAACTTCCTCTGCTGCAAATTCCCTGTTATATTCCTTTTTAAGATTGCGATATAATTCGATGAAATCCCTATGCATATATTTAGAAAGATAAATCGGGCCATGTTCAGCTTCGCCCTCTTTATGCACTCTATCGATTACTTGCTCTGCACTTTCCCCTACTACTTCTGTCGTTTCCTCTTCTTCTGTCATGGTATTTAATATGTGCCCCTGTAACAAATACCTTTTTGAAGATGGGCATATAAATAAAGCACAATGAACGACGAGCAGATTAAAAATAAGATGAAATCTCACTTCTCAAGGAATTATAATAAATTCTACCCAGCCAGGACGTTAGAATCCCTTGGTTTCTGCAGAAATATTTGTAAAAAATGTGGCAAAAGTTTCTGGGCTATCCAGCCGCGGGACTTCTGTGACGAACCTGCGTGCAGTGGCGGGTATCGGTTTATCAACCAGACCATCACGAAAAGGAAATTTGGATATAAAGAGGCATGGGACGTATATGTAGATGCGTTCAAGAAATGGGATTATGTGCCACTTGACAGATATCCAGTCGTATGCAGGTGGTATGACGCTCTTTACTTTGTGACCGCAGGCATAAATGATTTCCAGCCATATGTCGTTTCTGGGGAAGTGGAGCCACCAGCGGATGCGGTGATTGAACCACAATTCTGCCTGAGATTCCAGGATATCGACAGCGTGGGAATCACAGGTAGGCATTACACTGGTTTCATAATGGTGGGCCAGCACGTGTTTAATACCACGGATAAGTACGTCTATTTCAAGGAGGAGGGAATAGCCCAGATATACGAGTTTTTAACAAATGGATTGGGAATTTCTCCACATGAGTTATACTTCCATGAGGATGTCTGGGCAGGTGGAGGAAATTTCGGCCCATCTATGGAGTTCTTTTCAAGAGGCCTTGAACTGGGCAACCAGGTGTACATGCAATACCAATCACTGCCAGACGGCTCTTATAAAGAACTTCAAACCCAGGTAATCGACATGGGTGCTGGTCTGGAACGATGGTCGTGGCTTTCACAGGGGACCCCTATGTCATATGATACCGTCTTCCCGAGTGTCATGAAATATCTATACAAATATGGAGGCGCCCCCCCAGAATTCTGGAGCAAGTTCGCGAGATACGCGGGTCTGTTGAGCGTCGACGAGATGGAGAATCTCAGCCCCATATGGAATGACGTGGCGTCCTATATTGGCATCGAGCCACACAACCTCAAAGAAGAAGTTTACAGGACACGGTCGCTTTATGCTTTGGGAGATCACACGAGGACGCTTTTAGTCGCACTACATGATGGTGCACTGCCCAGCAATGTAGGGGGAGGATATAATCTCAGAAATATCCTGAGACGTTGTTGGTCCCTCATCGATGAGTATGACATCGACGTCGAGCTTGAAGACCTTTTCAAACTTCATATCGATGAATTCGGCAAATGGTTCACCGAGCTCAGAGATTATGGGAGCCTGTTCGAAATTCTGCAAATCGAGAGGAGGCGATATGATGAGACGATGAGAAAGAGCAGGGACATCGTGCGGAGGATGACCCAGAGAAACGAAAAATTCGACGTAAACAAACTGGTGGAATTGTATGATTCCCATGGGATATCTCCAGCTGTCATAAGGGAATTCGGCCATTCTGTCACGATTCCGGATGATTTCTACCACCAGGTGCAGATGCGGCATGAGAAACAAGAGGCGAAAGTGGACAGGGCAAAATACGACGTTACAGGGATTCGCCCTACGAAAATGCTTTACTATGAAAAGCCAGCGGCAACGAAGTTTACTGCAAAAGCCATCAAACGGATTGCGCCTACTAAAATAATACTCGACAAGACCTTATTTTACCCAAGCAGCGGGGGACAGGTGCATGATACTGGAACATTAAACGGAGTAAAAGTCCTCGAGGTCATAAAAGAAGACGGCGTCATAATACATATTACTGAAAAGCCCATCGAAGGCGATGTGGTTGAGGGAATTATAGATGCTGAGTTGAGAAAGGTCTTGTCCGAGCACCATACTGCCACGCACATAGTCAATTATGCTGCCAGAAAGGTCCTGGGAGAGCATATCTGGCAGGCTGGCGCCGAAAAGACCCCTGAAAAGGCGAGACTTGACATCACCCATTACGACTCTTTAAGCTTTGACCAGCTCCAGGAGATAGAGAGGGCGGCAAACGAGCTTGTGAAACGGAACATTCCAGTTCGTATCATGGAAATGCCAAGGGGAGAAGCTGAAAGCAGATACTCTATGAGGATATATCAGGGCGGGGCCGTCCCGGGGAAGGTGTTGAGGATCGTTGGCATAGGCGAGTACGAGGTAGAGGCATGTGGAGGGACTCACACCAAAAGCACCTCAGAGGTAGGTTTTATCAAAATTACGAGCTCGGAGAGAATACAGGACGGCGTAGTTCGACTTGAATTTGTGGTAGGGGAGAATGCGATGAAAGAGATACAGCACCATGAGAGGATTTTAAAAGAATTGTCAGATATGTGGGGAGTTTCACGGGACGATGTTCCCAAGACTGCGAAGAAGTTCTTTGAAGAGTGGAAATGGCTCAAGAAGGAGAACGCCAGGCTGAAGGAGGAACTGGCTAAGGCGAGGATATCGGACATGGCCAATAGTGCGCGTAAGGTCGACGATGTTAGATTGATTTCGAGGACATTTGCCGACGCCGATATAGAAGAATTGATAAAGATGGCGCCACTGTTGGCAAAAGAGGACGTGGTCGTGATACTCGCATCCAGTAAGGACGATGTGAAAATAGTGGTCTCGGCTGGACCTGTCGCAGTCAAGCGCGGCATCGACTCGGGCGCCATCGTCCGCGAGTTATCCAAAATGGTAGGTGGTGGTGGTGGCGGAAGACCAGAGCTTGCGCAGGGGGGTGGTCCGAAGGTGGAGAGGTTGGATGAGGTGCTGGAGAAGGGCGTTGATTTAGTTAAAAAGGCTATAAACTCTTAGTTTTTCAAACGGCTTATTCACCTTAACCTTTTTATCGCCTCAGTTGTGTACCATACTTTGATGATCTTCTCCTTCCGAATCTTCTCAAAATGCTTGTCATTCGTTATTAAAATTGCACCTGTCTGAAGGCAGGCCGCGGCGTGAACGATATCTGCGGATTCTTTTTTAGGTAGATACTGCTTACAGATCTTAACGAACTTTTCCTCGACCTCAACCGAGTTTGCTTTAGCAACGATGGCATCAAAAATTTCCGTCGTGGTTTTTGAGCCAAAACGCTGGGCATATTTCTTCATCTCTGTTAAGAGGAGCGCATCCATGACCAACTCTATTTTGGCGTCATATATCATTCTTAAGATTAATTTTAGCGTCTGGGTTCTTCTTCCAGGGTGTTTAATCGCTGAGACAAAGACATTGTTGTCAACCAAGAACTTGTGGGTACTTTTTTCTGGCCTCTTCATTAGTTTCTGCCTCAACTTCTTTCTGAATCTTGTCTATGTCCACGCCTTTTAGTTCGTCTTGTAGCCTCTTAACGATCTCCCATATGTTCATCTTTTTGATTACAATGATGTCGTCCTTTACGTCCGTTATCAATAGCTTAGAATGCTCATTGATGCCCATTCGCTTACGAATGTCTTTTGGGATTATCAAACGTCCAGCATTGTCTACTCCTACGATTTCCATATCTACCATCAAATCCATTTATACCATTACTGCCATTTAAGCTTGTCGATAGATTGATGTGATTTCCACGGAAAACTGAGCGAGATACCGAAAAAGGGCGTTGATTTAGTTAAAAAGGCTCTAAGTTCTTAGTTTTTCAAGCGTCTCATTAGCCATGCTATTAATAGCAATCCAACAACTCCAACTATTGCTCCAAAATATAGTGGTTGGGACAACGCTGGTGGTGATTTAATCTCCCAAAACCATGATGTTACAATTATGCTCCCATCATTCTGTTCAAGCACCGCCATAACAGAAAACTCACCAATCGTCGTAGCTGGTATATCAATCTGCGAAAAGCTAACATTTACATCTCGTCTAATCAGTCCTGGATGATTTTGAAAATCGAATGGCAACACTTCCCCATATAGTGCATATGCATCTGTCATTATCCAATAAACAGTAAAATATGTATCCTCAAGAGATACACTAAACGTTCTCGTTTCACCAACAGTATTGGATATGTGATAGTGGTCGGGTTGTCTTACCATTGCAAGCGGTTTTGGTGGCCCAGGATGATATGGGACTACATACCACACCCATGTATGAATATCGGTTCCATTTGGATTTTCCACTATGGTTGAGACGTTCCAATTCCCAGGTGGTATCTGCCCATCAATCGTAAGGTTTGCAGAGATGACGCTCTCATTTGTCTGGACAACAGCACCATCAATCTGCCAGGTGACATTGACAATTTGGTCTGTTACAATTCTGAAGGACCTTGTCTCCCTCTCTACGTTAAATACTTCTTGGCTCAATAGGGCGACGAACAGTAATGTTTGGTGGTGTCTGTCCTGCTGACGCCGGGGCAGCGAGCAAGACTAAGAGAAGCAATATCAAAAAAGGTAAAACGATTTTGTTTTTCATCACCATTATCATTTCCTATGTTAGGAAGCCATTAAGACATGATTATATATATATATTTCAGTGTTGTTAGCCCAAGTAGAAATGACGATTATAGTATGAATCATCTTCCTTAAGTACAATGCTTTAAATCTTGATACCTATTATCAAGGGAATGACCATGTTCTTAGAATGCATCGAATGTAAAACCCAATATCCAGATTCGGAAATCATTTACAGATGCCCAAGGTGCGGCGGGCTTCTTGATGTCATATATGATTACTCGAATATCGACATTAGCGCGCAAAACCTCAAACAACCTCCAAGTGTCTGGAAATACAGGGCGCTTTTACCGATTAAAGGTGAGCCAGTGTCCTTATATGAAGGAGGAACTCCCCTATATGAATGCGGTCGATTGGCAGACGAGGTCGGCATTCGCAAGTTATACGTAAAGCACGAAGGACTAAATCCCTCAGGCTCGTTCAAGGACAGGGGGATGACGGTCGGCGTATCAAAGGCGCTTGAATTAGGAATGCAAACCGTTGCTTGTGCATCCACCGGCAACACATCTGCATCACTTGCTATATACGCAGCAAAGGCCGGAATATCTGCCGTGGTGTTGCTGCCCACTGGCAAGGTGGCGATGGGAAAGGTAGCACAGGCGTTGATGCACGGCGCCAGAGTCATCAGCATCAAGGGCAACTTTGACGATGTATTCCAGCTGGTGCAAGAGTTGTGCGACCAAGAGGGATTTTATCTCCTCAACTCGGTCAACCCGTTCAGGCTCGAAGGGCAGAAGACCATTGGATTTGAAATCGTAGACCAATTAAACTGGGGAGTACCTGATAGAGTTGTCGTGCCTGTCGGAAATGCTGGCAACATCTCTGCCATCCACAAAGGCTTTGTCGAGTTTCAGAAGTTTGATATCATAGACGAAATCCCAAAGATGACAGGGATACAGGCTGAAGGGGCGGCCCCAATTGTTGATGCATTCAAAAGAGGTGTAAAGGATATCGTTCCCGAACCAAATCCTGAAACTATCGCTACCGCCATTAGGATTGGAGATCCGGTGAACGCACCGAAAGCGCTGAGAGCCATCCGCAACTCTGGGGGAATGGCAGAAGTTGTATCTGATGGGGAGATAATAAGGGCGCAGAAAGACCTTGCCAAGCTGGAGGGCATAGGCGTTGAGCCTGCGAGCGCATCATCTATTGCAGGGTTAAGAAAATTGGTCGAGCAGGGCATCATTGACGGGGACGAGTGCGTCGTCTGCGTCACCACCGGGCATCTGCTGAAGGACCCAGAGGAGATTATGAGGGTTTGCGATAAGCCCATTGAGGTAGAGGCGGACATAAGGGCGATAAAAAAGGTATTATCTGAACGTATTTCTAAATAAATCTAATTCTCAGCTCTCATATCTAAACTGGTTTATCTTATCTCTTAAAGAGATGGCAGCATCCCTGGCCTTTCTGTCAAAGTCCTTTCCTTTGCCAGCATAGATGATGCTCCTCGATGAGCTGATGATGGCCATATCCCCCGATGAGTTGGTGCCAAACCTTACAGCCTTTTCAAGGTCACCACTTTGTGCGCCTATGCCTGGAATCAACATCAGCATGTCCTCGCCCATAATAGTTCGTATCTTCTTTATCTCGTCTGGCCAGGTGGCTCCGACCACCAATCCGCAGTTTTCGTGCACATTCCACTTTACCGCGTGCTCAGCCACGATTTGATACAGCGGCTTTGTGCCGATATTTTGAAACTCGGATGCACTGGGGTTGGAAGTTCTGCATAACACGAATACTCCCTTGTCCTCATAATTTAGGAAGGGCTTGACCGAATCGAGCCCCATATATGGATTTACCGTTACGGCGTCAAAACCGAACACATCGAACACGGCTCTTGCGTATGCTCTGGCGGTGTTGCCGATGTCCCCTCTCTTTGCATCGCCGATGATCGGAATGGAGGTTGGAATATATTCTATTGTCCTCATCAGAGATTTCAAGCCTTCCGGACCCATGGCTTCATAAAACGCCAGATTTGGTTTGTATGCAACCACTAAATCCTTCGTCGCATCGATGACCTGTTTGTTGAACTCGAAGACAGGGTCGTCTTTCTTGCGCAAAAGGAATGGCGCGATTTCGTCGATGTTGGTATCCAGGCCGATGCAGAGGAGGCTGTTGTTCTCTTTTGACATGCTGTTGAGTTTATCTTTGAACTTCATTTTCATCCTCAACTACATTATTTATATACACTATCCGTTATATACGCCCATCTTAAACTCCCCATCCCACACAGCGGCAGCCGTGCATACGGGATGCTCAAAGTCCAGACCATACATCGACCTGGCGATTTCGCCTGCTGTTGCCCCCTTTACTCTCAATGGCTTAAAGTCGGTCTGCTCATACGTGGCGACAAACTGCGCATCATCTTTTTTGAGTTTGAACTCTCTGACTGTTAATCCATCCGACTTTATTATGCCAAGATATCCCTTATCAGCAGAGACATCGACGACGCCTGCGATTCTCGGCGTGTTGTATGAGTCTTTTTCATAATCCATCGTGAGCAGTCCCAATGCTAACGCATCTCTTGGCGGATATCCCAACTGGATCTTTTCGGCTATGGGGTCTGTATGCGAGCCATTCGAGGCAACCGCCACGTCTCCGACGATCTTAATGCAGTTATATGAGATATAGGGATTTTGGAGAAGGTCTGCTATATCCTTCGGAACGATGAGCACTACATCATCCTTTATCTCGGCAATTCGATTTGGAAAAGAGCGGGAAGATACTCTATATCCTGCAAAAGGAATTTCACCTGAGCACCCTATTGCGACGATTCTGCCTATATACATGGTAACCCTTCACATTTTTATATATTTAACACGAAGCCTAATTTCACTTAACGGTTTCAACATTAAATCCTTTCAGCATTTCTGCAATCATGGGACTCGTTTCCGGTAGGTTCCTGGTTATGATCTCCCAGATGATACTCAAGTCAACCCCAAAGTATTCATGAATTGCGATATTCCTTAATCCGATCATCCTTTTCCATGGAATGTCGGGATATTTTCCCCTCATATGCTCTGGAATGTTTCTCGACGCTTCACCAATAATTTCGAGATTTCTTATAACTGCATCCACAATCATCTCACTTTTTGCAAACGTCTCATAATTTAAACCTTTGATATAGCGCTCAATCTTGCCCATGGCTTCCAGTATGTCTTCGGCAAACATCCTGTATGACCTCTTTTTCATGCGTAAACCACTTCTTCCAATATTTTATCTTTTAGCTGTGGTTTCAAAGCCCTTATTGTAACTAAATCTACTTCTTTGCCCAAAATTTCCTCGAGAAATTCCTTGAGATCGACAAACTCCCATCCGATCGGACCATAAAACTCCACTAAAATATCCACGTCGCTTTTTTTGGATTCCTCCCCCCGGATGTAAGATCCAAAAATCCCTATCTCACTTACCTTGAACTTCTCTCTCAGGAAAGGTTTATGTCTTTTCAATGTTTCTTCCATTTCTTTTCGCGTTTTCATCTTCATATTCTCCCTCCAATGCATAAAATACTCATTCTGAATACAATCCCCCCACCATTTACATCTCCCTCCCGCCTTACAAAAATAATGCCCCCTATCTCTCCAATTATCTTTCTAAATTACTTAAATCGCTTATCCACCTCAATTCCAAGGATGTTCTTCTTGCCAGCATGTACATCTCGTGCTATCTCGGCACAGCCTATTGCAGCGCCCCATTTATTAAGGTGGATGGTTTTCATATTTAAGATATTCTCTATTTTAATTCTGATTTCACCAGGTCCGCTCAAAAAAATGGCCTCCAGCACTTCACGCTCTTCGACCATTACTCGCATCCCAGCTATTTCCATCGCGGCAAACAGGGCGAGTCTATCCAGAGCTAATCTGGCATCATCACTTTTTGCATTTATTAGTTCCTTTTGGTCCCTAAAGGGCGTGTGTTTCAATACGCCTCCCCTTGAAAAAGCCTCGTTTGCACTCATTTTGCCGGCATCGATGTCCCGAATGGCTTCAAGGTCCAATGGACCATGGAGTATCCCAGGTGCAAAAATGCCCGCATCTATGGCGCCGATAATTTTTCCATTTACCACTCCAACCGTAACGGTATTCGAGCTTACATCTGAGACGATGAAAGTATAATATCCGCGCAAAAGAGCATGGTATGCGATTCCAACTTTCTCCGGGCTAGCTCCATGTGAAAACATCTTCATCCGCGGGTCTATGTCGCTCCCGGAGTGTATACCAGGTATTACAATCGCAGGTATGTTAGATGCCCTGATCACATCGAATACATGAGTGCCGCCGCCAACATTTCTCCCAGCACCTCCAACCCCTCTGACGCCCCGATTGGCTACGCACCTAATATCGGTGATCTTTGATATGCCGTCTCCCATCGAATATCCTATCGCCATCAAATCGATATCACTTGCGTTGACATCTAAACCGCATAGGATGGCCTTAAGCAGTATATCGTCTGCCATTTCTCTGGCGCTTTCCCGTGATAATTCAAAGCCATGACCATCATCCGTTCCGAAGCGTATCGCTGTGGTACCGTGGTCGATTCCAACAAACATGTTCATTAGTATTCACATAGGGGGGTAATCTAATTTATGCACAAGTTTAAAATATAATGATTAACAATTAATAAATGTGATAACATGATAGTAAGCGAAATTATGCACAAGCCAACTTTTGTAGACTCTATGTCTACGGTCACGGATACCGCTAAAATTATGTGTGAAAAAAACATAGCTTCCGTCATAGTTGGTTCTGCTACCGATTCAAAGGGCATATTGACGGAGCGGGACGTAATAAAAAAAGTAGTAGCTGGAGGGATAGATCCAAAGACGACTCTGGTCAAAAATGTGATGCATCCCGCGGTTGTCACAATTAACGAAAACGCCTCCGTCCAGGATGCGGTAAAATTGCTGATGACTCATTATATACGACATCTTCCGGTCTCCGACGATTCAGGGAAGGTCGTAGGCATGGTGAGTGCACGCACCGTCATGGATGCCTTGGGACGTTTATATGTAAGTGAGCGGCGCCGAAGAAGCTCTCGACCACCAAGCTTTTAAATAATTCATACGGCCACAATCACTTGTTTATTTTGAAATCAGTACCAACACAGAGAGGTGCTGTTAACTTAAGCAGAAATGACGATTTCAAAACGCATAGCACCTACCTGTTTTACGTTTCAGGTAGTCCTTAAGTTAACACTGCCCACAGAGAATATATTTAAATATAAGTCATCCTAACGAATATAGTCCTTAGCGCGGTTAGCATCATGAGATATAATAGCATAGTCTGGAGGCAAAAACTGGCAGACACGGTAGATGGGATAGAAATAGCAATCTATGCGATTATCGCTGTATTCTTGATTGGGATGGCATTTATCACATTTGTACACGTGGGAAGAAATCTGTTGTTGAATGTTTTTGTGATTCCAAATGACCCGATGTCGGCCATGTTATTGGCACTCAAAGATCTAATGGTTGCCATGATACTCGTTGAACTACTACAGACCGTTATAGTTTTTATAAGGGAACATAAACTTGACATGCGACTGATACTGGCTGCTGGATTGACGGCCATGGTGCGGAAAGTACTTGTATTCGGTGTGGAGCCCATAGATGCTATGATGATGAGTCTCGTAGTGGCATTGATTGTAGTGTTAACTGTAGCAATGGTGGTGTTCACAAAATATGGACCAATAACGAAATCAATTCATTAAATTGCGGGGGTTGCCAAGTCAGGTCAACAACCTTTTTAAATAAAAAGGTCGTTTCTGCTTTGGCAGAAACACCTTCACTCTGCGTAGCAGAGGTAAAGGTTGATCAAAAATGTCCTACATTCGCCCTTCGGGCTCAGTAGGACGAGTAGATATACTGGCATATGACCTGTCGGAACGAAGTGTAGACAGGTCGTTGAAACCGAAAATATTCCATAGGAATATTTTCTTAAGAAGATATCCTTTGGACATCTTCGGATCAACCTTTTTGAGGGTTGGCTAAAGGCACAGCGTTCAGGGCGCTGTCTCGCAGGAGTTCGTGAGTTCAAATCTCGCCCGGGGCTTTTATGACCTGTCGAGTATAGCGAGACAGGTCGTTCTGATGATCAACCTGTCTGCAGGTTGGTTGCAAATCTCGCCCGGGGCTTTTATGACCTGTCGAGTATAGCGAGACAGGTCGTTCTGATGATCAACCTGTCTGCAGGTTGGTTTGCAGGTTGGTTTATGCAAGTAGCAATATTGCAGTCACCGCCAAAGACGATATTATGATAATGCTGCTTCCGATGATAACGTGTTTTGCAAACTCCCTGTTGCCAGACGCTCTAACCAGCCCAATTTTGGTCACAACGCTCGAGATATTGGAGATAATTATGCCCAGCGCCGCCGTCATGTGATCGATCTTACCTGCTTGATAGAGGACGATTGCGCTCGTCGTCGCGCTAGCGCTGCTTATCATTCCGCTGATGAGTTTTGAGACGTAGAAACCAGCATCGCCAAATTGCGCGTGCGCCAGAGCGGAGATGACGATAATACCCAGGAATATAAATCCAAATAGCAGTGCCTGTGTTATGCTGAACGGTGACTTGAGCTCCACTTCCACTCGATGAGTGTTTGTACCTGCCCAATGCACATAGATTAAGCCAGTAAGCATCATGGTGAGCAGGGGGAACAGCGTCGTTGTCGCCAATTGCCATGAAAACATTGCGCAGATGAATAAATTGCGCATACACATTGCAACATTCGACAGAAGTACGGCTGAAGTAGCAAAGAACATCAGGTTTGGATTGCCTCGCACGCGCGATGCCAGCTCAAATACGACCGCCGTGCTGTTTGCCAGGCCGCCAAAAAAGCCAGTATATATGATTCCGCGGCTACCCATTCGCTTCATTATGATGTAGTTGATGAAGCCAAAAGCTGAAATCAACATGACCATCAACCAGATGGTTCTGGGATTTATCATGTGCCATGGGTCGATGTACGCGTTTGGCAAAACAGGAAAAATTACGAACGCAAGGATGCCAAACTTGACAACTCCTTTTATTTCCTGGTCGGTCAGACCTTTCGCGAATCCATGGAGTTCGTGTTTAACAGATAGAATGGCTGTGACGATTATCGTGATGGCAATCGCAAATGTATAAAACTCCATCTCTATCAGGATGCCGACGCCATATGCCAGCATGAGAGAAACCATAGTAGTCAGATTTATATCCTTATTATTGGACAAGTTCCAGATGGATATGAGCACCGACAATATCACGATGAAGACCGCACCCACTACAACCAACTGATGACTTATAAAACTGAAAATAGTTCCGCATAGAGTTACCAGTGTGAACGTCCTGATGCCCGCTTCCTTGTGTGCCCACTCGCGCTCAATGCCTATGAACATACCAAGGGCCACGCTCAGGCCAATTTTGAACAGGGACTCATATATCTCCAGGGAGTGCATCATAAGTTATATCGCTCCATCATCTACAAAATCAAAGATTTGAGATATACAATCAGTGTTAATGCCATCTGGACTATAAATATTTCATCGGTTTATAAATGGGGCAGGGCAGATTCGAACTGCCGTCCACGGCTCCCAAAGCCGCGAGGATAGACCAGACTACCCTACTGCCCCGATGACCAATTGTAGTAGGCGATATCGAATAAAAAGATTGTCATGCCGAGGGATTATTTGTGCAACAAGACGCCATGCTCATCAATTTCGCCATTTTTGATTCTGGTGGAGGATATTGGTTTTCCATCCTGAGCCAGCACGAAATCTATCTTGATGGCCTCGATGGGACGAAGCCCTTTCTTTTCTCTAATTTGATTGATTTCCATGGCAACAGGATAAGTATCTGGAGATATGACAATATAATCGAAATGCTCGTCTATAGTTGGACCATACGGGTCGTGTATTTTTTGGATGTTTGGGATGATGCCAAATCCTTGATGGACGTACTGCTCGAGCGCTTTCTTTCTCCGCCAATATGGAAGCACCTTGCGATACCGGCGGTCCGCCATGGCATCAGAGGTCAGTCCGATATATACCTCGCCGAGTTCATATGCTTTTTTAAGTATGGCTCTGTGCCCCTCATGCAGCGGTTCAAATGTCCCTCCAACTGCAACTCTCTTTTTCTCCATAATATCACGTTCGAATGGGAATCCCGCGCTCTCTAAGATATTCCTTTACCTCGCCAATCGTATATTCGCCGAAGTGAAATATGCTCGCGGCCAGACATGCGTCTGCTTTGCCTTTGGTGAATGCTTCATGCATGTGTTCGATGTTCCCTGCACCGCCCGATGCGATGATGGGAATATTGACCGCTTCTGATACCACTCTGGTGACCGGTATGTCATAGCCATGCTTGGTACCATCACGGTCCATGCTCGTGAGCAATATTTCTCCAGAGCCAAGCGACTCTACCTCTTGGGCCCAGCGGATCGCATCCAGGCCGGTCGGTTTTCGTCCGCCGTAAATGACCACTTCGTACCAGACTTCGTTCCCGTCTTCCAACCGAACCGTTGTTTTATCGTCTTTGAGGTCATAATTGCGCCTGCAATCGATGGCGGTGACGATGCATTGAGACCCGAACACATCTGATGCCTCGCTGATAAATGCTGGATTTTGTACAGCAGACGTGTTAATCGAGACCTTATCTGCCCCAGCCTTGAGAATGGTCCTGATGTCATCTATGGAATTGATGCCACCGCCCACGGTTAAGGGGATGAATACCGCATCTGCGGTGCGCTCGATTACCTCGATCATCGTCCTTCGCCCTTCGTGTGATGCCGTTATGTCCAGAAAGACGAGTTCGTCAGCTCCCTGCTCGTCGTATCGCCTGGCAAGCTCGCATGGGTCGCCAGCGCCCCGTAGATTTACAAATTCGACGCCCTTCACGACCATGCCCCCCCCGTCAAGGGTAGCGTCAAGACATGGAATGATTCTCTTTGTCAGCATAAAAACTCTCACATCGACACTGAATTTATATTATATCTAATAAATAAAGTCTTTCTTCTCCATTGACATTAATAACTACCATTATGTATCTCAAAAAGTTCGACGTAGTTAATATCACAAGGAACTCGAAGGTGAAGAGCACCAGTCTGACCGCCACAGAGGACGCCATCACCCTGTTCGTCAACGATGCCAAGCTTGCGTCGATAATGGCCACGCCAGATATGCTGCGCGAGCTGGCGGTGGGTTATCTCGTTTGTGAAGGCGTCGTCGGCGACCCCAGTGATATCCTCGATGTACGTTTAGGCGAAAATTTGAACGTTTATGCAAGTATAAAGGCGAACGATCGTCTGGAGCTCTGGCATGAGCTGCATTCTAGTGGATGCATCGGTGTCGGCTGGGAAAGCTATGATGATGTTCACGTCATATCGGATGCGAAGTTCACCGTGAATTCTATTGTGGACAGTCTGGTCAATCTAAATTCAGATATCTATGATAAGACCAGGGGCGTGCATAGCGCGAGTTTGATAGGCCAGGATGGCAACTTGGTTGCGAAGGCAATAGATGTCGGAAGGCACAATGCCGTCGACAAGGTGATTGGAGGTGCCATTTTGAATGGTATTGACCTGCACAATGTATTCCTGCTGTCCACCGGTCGCCAATCCGCCGGAATGGTGCTAAAGGCGGCAAGGATTGGCATTCCCATGATAGTCTCAAAAACGGCTCCGATAGCATCCGGTATAGAGGCAGCGCAAAGAGTTGGCATCACGTTGGTTTGCTTTGCGCATGAAGGCGGATTATCGGTTTATTCACATCCAGAAAGAGTGGTGTGAGATATGAAATCAGCAATCGTTCTGGCAGGGGGGCGCAGCTCACGATTTGGCGAAATGGATAAATCACTGCTCAGGATTGGCAACAAAACGATGCTCGAATGCATGATTGGCAATCTATCGGAGATCGTCGATGAGATTATCATAGTGGTCAGCGAGGTGGAGCAGGGGGAGGGGGTCATATCCACCATCGGTAGGGTAAGTATAGCATACGACTCTATTGTTGGCTTCGGCCCCATAGCAGGTATTTTAGCTGGGCTAAAGAGCGCAAAATCAGAGTATGTGGTGACCCTTGCCTGCGATATGCCGTTTGTCAATCCCGATGTTGTTGAGTTGTTGTTCTCCCTGGCAGAAGGGTATGATGCCGCGGTGCCAAAATGGGCAGATGGTAATTTTGAGCCACTGCATGCCGTTTACAGGCGAGAAAGCATGGTGATAGAATGCGAGAGGGCGATTCAAAGAGGGGAGAGAGCCATCATGGCGCCATTGCGTGCACTTAATGTCAGGTATGTGCCCATAGAGAGGGATATTCAAAGAATAGATGCCGAACTGAGGACGTTTGTCAATGTGAATACTCCAGACGATCTAGAAGGGCTGTCCATCTAAAATCCATAAAAACCTTATAGCGGGTCTGTATATCAAATACGGGGTATGGTGACTTTTAGTGTGCCTTGGTGTATGAGTTTCCCGACTGTCGTAATAGTTTTATATGAAAGAAAGAGCAACTAATAGAATGATAAAATGCAACCCAAGAAAGCGTTAAATCAAGCTGGTATTTATACGGTTGGGCACAGTAACGTTGAATTTGAAAAGTTTTTGAGCTTATTGAACGGAATCGAGGTTTTGGTGGATGTGAGGAGCGTTCCATTTAGTAAATATACACCTCAGTTTAATATAAAAAACATAAAAATGAAACTTGAAAACGTTGGAATTGAATATGTCTTTATGGAGGATGAATACATGGGAAACGTTCTCGGAGGAGAACCGAGAGATGGAGACTGTTACGAAAATGGAAAAATAATTTATGAAAACGTAATGAAAAAAGGGTGGTATAAAAGGGGTATCTTGGCATTAATTGAGCTTGCGAATAAGAAGGGGACTGTGATAATGTGCAGCGAAGAAGACCCTCATAAGTGTCACAGGCATCACTTGATCACACAGAGTTTATTGAAAGAGGGTATGGATGTTTTTCACATAAGGGGAGATGGAAGCAAGGAGAAAATAGAAAAACCAGAAAAGATAATGGTTCAACTTACACTAATATGAAGATATATGCAATAGGTTTTACCAAAAAGAGTGCAAAGGAATTCTTTGAAGTACTGAAAAGAAACAATATCGAGCAGATAATTGATATAAGGCTCAATAATACATCTCAACTTGCTGGATTCACGAAAAAGGACGATTTAGTGTATTTTTTAAAAGAATTATGTGACATTGATTACTACCATTTTAAGTTCCTTGCACCAACAAAGGAGATCAGAGACCGATATATCAAAAGTAAAGAGTGGGATGTTTATGCTAATGAGTATATCGAACTCCTTGAGAGTAGGAAAGTCATAGATAAGCTCGATAAACCGTTTTTTGAGAGAAGAACGTGTTTTCTTTGCAGTGAGGCATCAGCAGATCATTGCCACAGGAGATTATTGGCAGAATATCTCAAAGAGCATTGGGATGACGTTAAAGTGGTGCATCTATGAAAAAGGAGATAATAATCACCGACTTAAGCAAGATGCACGGAGGTAAAGTTTGCATATTTGGGATTGATGGAGAAGGGAGACCAATAAGACCTGTGATACCATATTCTGGAGTGAAGGAGAGTTATCTTTTTTATGGATGGGGCGGGCAGGTCATAAAACCCTTTGCAAAAATTGAATTTGATTTTCTCCGTCCTTTACCTAAACCACCACATACAGAGGATTGGGAGATAAATACGAGATATAGACCGAGATTGATAGGAGTTCTCTCTGAAGAGGAGAGAGAAAAATTCTTGGAGAGTACATTGGATGGATCGGTTAAGGATATATTTGGAGCGAAAATTCATGAAGGACGATACACAAATCCAGGGGAAGGAAGAAGATCATTGGGAACGATAAAAGTAGTAAATGTCTTGGATGTTAATTATTCGATGAAGGAAGAAAGGAAATACAAATATAGAATAACATTTTCGGATATGAGCGAAGAGATTTACAATTTGCAAGTCACGGATTGTGCGTTTAGGGAGTACTGCGATGCTCAAAGAATTCAAATGGGTAAAAATCCAGGTTCTATTAGCGACGAACTACGATGGAGGTTGAACCAAAGTAATCTCTTCCTCCATATTGGGCTTACGAGACTTTTTAAAGATGTGCACTGGCTACAGGTCTCAGGCTTACATGCTTTTCCAGATTATAGGGAGAAGGATTACGGAAAGCAAGTTAACATGGAATTAGCGTATCAGGCACTACAAAAATACTTTGGTTTCACTTCATTTTTTCTTCTTCAAGAGGAGATTATCAAGGATATTCTGCAAAAAAACGATGTTTTTGCCCTGATGCCAACGGGTGGGGGTAAATCTTTGTGTTATCAATTACCAGCCCTTCTTTTGGACGGTGTAACGATCGTTATTTCACCACTTATCGCCTTAATGAAGGATCAGGTCGATGGTTTGAAAGCAAATGGGATTGCTGCAGCCTATATCAACAGCTCCTTGGGTTTTGATGAAATACAACACATAAAATCGGAATTGCTTGGGGACAGAGTCAGCACTCTTTACGTGGCTCCTGAAAGAATAATGCTACCCAGCTTCTTATCATTTTTACAGCGTTTGAATATCAGTTTGATTGCCGTTGACGAAGCCCACTGCATCTCAGAATGGGGGCATGATTTTAGACCTGAATATCGCCAGTTGAAATTGCTTAAAGAGCATTTTCCTCAAGCTCCTTTAATTGCACTGACAGCAACCGCTATTCCCGAGGTACAAAAGGATATTATAACACAGTTAAGGCTAACCAATTCAAAGATATATAAAGCGAGTTTAAACCGTGAAAATTTATTCTACCAGGTTAAACCAAAAGATAATGCCTATCACCAATTGCTCCAGTATTTAAAGAAACATAAAAAAGATTCAGGGATAATTTATTGTTACAGTCGTAAATCTGCCGATAATCTGGCGAATAAACTTCAAGAAGAGGGTTATCGTGTTTTGCCTTATCATGCTGGACTAGGATCTAACTTAAGGACCGAGACGCAGGATAAATTTATTAAAGACGATGTTGAAATAATTGTGGCAACAATAGCTTTCGGAATGGGGATAGATAAACCCAATATCCGTTTTGTGATCCATTATGATTTACCTAAAAACCTTGAAACTTATTATCAAGAAACTGGCAGGGCTGGAAGAGATGGGCTTAGAAGTGATTGTATTCTCTTTTTTAGTTATGGAGATAAGAGAAAAATAGAATATTTTATCGAGCAAAAAGGAGATGAAACAGAAAAGCGAATTGCATATAAGAAATTGTATGACATGGTTAATTTTTGTGAATGTAGAACATGTCACAGAAAAATTTTATTGGATTATTTCGGTGAAGCGTATCATGAAACAAATTGCGGAAATTGTGATAATTGTCTGGAGCCAAAAGAAACTATTGATGGAACTATTATCGCCCAAAAGATTATATCGTGCGTTTCTCAGGTTAAAGAAAGATTTGGAATAAATTACATCGTTGATATTTTGTATGGCTCAAAAAATCAAAAATTAATTCGTAATCGACACGATATCCTAGGGGCTTACGGCGCTGGAAAAGAATACTCAAAAAAGCAGTGGCAGGCTTTTATTAGGGAACTCGCTCAACTCGGTTATCTGAAATCGGAAGGTGACAAATATCCAATCGTAAAACTGACACCGCAGAGTTGCGATATTTTATCCAAAAAAGAAGGGGTTTTGTTGACCAAGCCGGCAGAAGAGGTTCAGATAGCGCAAAAATATTTCGATGAGGACTTCAATCACGGTTTATTTGAAATTTTAAGAAGTTTGAGGAAGGAACTCGCTGATGCAGAGGATATGCCACCGTATATCATCTTTCACGATTCAAGTTTGAAGGCGATGGCAACCCAGTTCCCGCGAAGTCTATCAGATTTTCGGAAGATCGGCGGCGTTGGTGAAAGCAAATTAGAGAAGTACGGGGAATTATTCGTAAAAGAAATTGTTGATTATTGCGAGAAACGTGAACATATACTATCTTTTCCAGTCAAAGAAGAGGCGTATTCTGATAAATCCAAGGCATATTCCGCAAAGGAAATTCAAAAAATCCATCCGCGAGCGTATGAGCCATGGACAAAAGAGGATGATGAAAAGTTAATTGCCGAGTACAAATCTGGTAAAGCCATAGAGGAACTTATGGAACTATTCGGAAGACAAAGAGGTGGTATTAATTCAAGGCTAAAGAAATTGGGCATACTTTCATAAAAACGACCGCAAGAATGTGTTATTTACAAGTTTTTGGCATCCATACATTTCCAGATTACAGGTTATAAGACGTAGGGCTTCACACACCAAACGGATGCCTCCTGCCTCATGCTGTGCGGGTGGCTGGGGCTTTTAACCAGTACTATATCTTATCTTTTAATTCATTGATAAATTCCTGATATAATTCTCTAATTTGAATACCAAACTCATTTTCAAATCTCTCTTTATTAGATAAGCTCTGCATTTTTATGTTCTTGGGTGTACCTATTCATTTTACACAAATATTTACAAAGCCCAAATATTTAAATATAATATAACTCTAAATGTAATTGGTGAAGATATGGGAACAATTACAGTGAACGTGAAAAACGAAGTCGAGAAGGAGTTTAGAGAGACAGCCAACACCCTCTATGGAAGGAAAAAAGGAGCTCTGGGCAGGGCAATCACCGAGGCGATGCAAAACTGGGTGTATGTGAAAAGGCAGAAAGAGATCGCCAAGAGGGAGTTAAAACTTCTGGATAATGGCTTCAATTTTGGTAAAAAATTATATAGGTCAAGGGACGAGCTATATGAACGATGAGCTTTGTCTGCTTGATACAAACCTGTTAGTGTATGCCTATGATGTCAGCGAAGGGGAGAAGCATCGGATATGTAAAAAATTAGTGGATGCGTGCTGGAGATTAAAAAAGGATTTCGCAATTTCTTTACAAAATCTGTCCGAGTTTTACGTGATCGTTACAGAAAAGATTGAAAACTCTCTGTCTGCGAATATCGCTGGCGAAATCGTGCAGGACATAACCGAATTCCAGGGCTGGAAAAAGATCGATTTTGGCGCCCATACCATTCAAGCCGCGATCAAAATAAGCGCCAAGCATGAGGTTCATTACTGGGATGCGTTGCTCGCAGCGACGATGAGGGAACACCATGTCCATCGCGTCTATACGGAAGATGCTGGATTCAAAAAGATACCATGGCTAACTGCCATAAATCCGATGAAGCAATAAGATTTGGTGTGTTTGGGTTGGTTTTGACATAAGGCGGTTGAACCACGACAAGGTTTTTATGTTCTTGGGTGTACATATTCATGTTACAGGAACGTGGGTATCGCAAGGTGATTGACATGAAGTTCAAGGTCGTAATCAGAGAAGGAGAGGATGGCTGGTACGTAGTTGAGTGCCCATCTTTACCTGGCTGTATTTCGCAAGGAAAAAATAGGAAACAAAGGAATTACACCTATGAAAAGACAAATCCAGATTCTGATGCATCTCCGAGTGATATGAATTTTCAGGTATGACGCGTTGTCGAGTGATCGTAGTAATAATTATTAATCATTGGTCTCTAATTTGAATAACACAATGGAGATGCCCCCACAATTCATTGCAGAGTAAATTAGTTGGTGGTTTTTAGTAAACATATTTAAGAAGGTAAAAAGATAT